>CAYUZP010000170.1:0-4235 GCA_964449655.1 uncultured Oscillospiraceae bacterium | reverse complement strand
TGCTTCCTCATCCTGCGACTTTAAAGCGGGAGACAAGTGCCCGCGTGATTCGCCGTCACAGTCCGGTGATCGCGTAGATGACCGCGCCGACGACGCCGCTGAGCAGTATGGCCTGTATGGCGTTCAGCTTTTTCTTCTGCAGAAGCAGGAAGATCACGGCCGCCAGCGCCACGGCGATCACGTTCGTATCGGGCAGGGAAACCGCGCCGCCTTCGCCCCAGAAAGCGTTGAGGGTCAGACGGAGAAGTGCCGCCGTCAGCATCGCCGCGACGGCCGGTCGCAATCCCTTGAGCACGCCCTGCATCCCGCTGAGGGAGCGATATTTCTCATAGAGCTTCGCCATGAACATGACGATGAAGAGCGACGGCAGTACGTAGGAGAACGTGGCCACGACGGTGCCCAGTATGCCGGCGACGCGGGTGCCCACAAAGGAGGCGATGTTGATGCCCATCGGGCCAGGCGTCATCTCCGCGATGGATATGACATCGGTGTACTCCATGTTGGTGAGCCACTGCCGCTGCGTGACCACGCGCGTGCGGATGAGCTCCATGGAAGCATAACCGCCGCCGAAGCTGAACAGTCCCACGAGGAAAAAGGTCTCAAAGAGCTGCCAATAGATCATGTCCTCACCTCGCCCTCTCTCGCTTTTCGCGCATCGACTTAACACAGGCGGCAGCGCCTCCCGCTATGCCGCACATCAGCAGCACCAGGATGATGTCCATCTTGAGGACCACCGCCGCGAAGATGGCCAAAATCAGCAGCACGAACGAGAACACATCCCTGCCCCTAAGCACGTTGCTAATCATGTTGACGGTCACGTTCAGCATCACCGCCACGACGCCCGCCTGCATGCCGCGCAGCACAAGCGATACGATCCTGTTGCTGCGAAACTGCAGATAGAAATGCGAGATGATCGTCAGGATCACCATGGGCGGCGTCACCGTGCCCAGAACCGTCAGCAGCGCGCCCGCGCAGCCCGCGATGCGGTAGCCGATGATGATGGAGGCGTTGACCGCCATGACGCCGGGACAGGCCTGCGCGATGGCCACGATGTCCATGACCTCGTCCGCGTCGATCCAGTGCAGATCGTCCACGAACTTCTTTTGCAGCATGGAGATGATCACAAGCCCGCCGCCGAACGTGCAGGCGCTGATGACGAAGCAGGACTTGAACAGCGTCCACAGAACCGTTCTGCGGGGCATTCCCTCTGTGGGTTTCATTGCAAAGACGACCTTTCTGACCGCACTGCGGCGGGTTCTTGATTCGCGGCGCGCATCGCGCTATAATGAGCATTCCGAAAGCCGGATCGTTAAAGTCCACATCGCCGGAAGATCAGTAGGCAGCGGTCAAAGCGAGCGCGCCTGTCGCCCGCTCCCCCGCTCCAAATGAACCTCCGCGCCCTTCAGGATGTGACCTGCGACGGGGGCCACAGAGGGGACGGCCGCGGGATGCGAAGGAGGCGGCGCCATGACGCTGACACAGCTGCAATACTTTTACGCCGTCTGCCGCTGCGGCAGCGTCACACGGGCCGCGGTGGAGCTGCACATCTCCCAGCCCAGCCTGTCCCACGCGATGCACTCGCTTGAGCGGGAATTCGGCGTGAGCCTCTTCAGGCGTCAAAGCCGCGGGCTTGCCCTCACGGCGGAAGGAGAGGCCCTTCTGGAGGAGACGGAAGCGCTTTTGGCCCGCGTAAGGCAGCTGACCGACCGCATGAACCAGCTTGCGCAAAAGCAGACCGTCCGCTTGGGCGTATCGCCCATGCTCGCCACGCTGATCCTGCCCGCGCTGCTCAAGGCCTTTCACGACGCCTGTCCGGAGGCGACGCTCAAGACGGTGGAAAACGGCACCCTGGCCGTGCGGGATCTGGTGCTGGACGGCACTTTGGACGGCGCGGTCATCTGCAATGACGGCGAACTTCCCGCCGCGTTCGCGCGCTGTGATCTCCTGCAGCTGAACATCTGCCTCTACGCGCCCGCAGACAAAGCCCCGACGGGGAACACGTTTTCAGAGCTTGTGCGCAGCTGTCCGGTCCCATTGGTCTGCCGAACCGAGGATTCCTTCCTGACGGAGTTTATGGTAAGGGAATTTAAGCGGAGGGATCTGTCGCCGGAAGTGCTCCTGTACACGCATCAAGTGAGCACCATCCACCGCATCATCTCAGATGGCATGGCGGCGGCCTTCCTTTACGATGGGGTTTTGGAGAGCGAGCCGGCTATCGTGAAGATCCCATGTCCGGAGCTGCCGCGCCTTTGGGCCAGTCTGGTTTGGGATGCCGCGCGTCCGCCTTCAGGCCCGTTTCATCAGCTCGTAAGGCTCGCCCGCGGTCTAAAGTTCCTGTGATTTCCTTGACGGCTATATCATAACCCGCGAAGGGCGATGTGTCCAATACAAAAGGCGCGGAGTGATATAGAAAAAATCAATATCACGAGGGATCCTCTGCAGCGCGGGAAGCGGAATCATCAAATCGCGCGGGGCGCGTCAGCCATTCCGGCGATCAATGGCGAAAAGGCGTTGACCGCGGATGAAAGCAAACGGCACAATGAACCGTCTGCAGGAACCTCAAAAGCACGGCAACATGTTGTTTAACACATAAAAAGAGGGACTGCCCAGCCGACGGATTGAACGGCTCGACAGTCCCTTGGTATATCTGGAATAAATGGGCGATGACCAGCGGACGTCCTTGATGCAGCACATCCCGCCGTCACATCGTGATGCCGTGCTTCACGCGGTCATGCTCTTCGGCGCGCTTCGCGTTGTTGAACCGATCGAGTGTCCCGACCAGATAGCCGGTGATGCGGCGAATCCTGTGGAAAGGCTGATCCTGAAAGTGATACGCGAGATCGACGTAGTCGCCGTCGATGTGCACGTCGATGACGTCCGGCTCACGGCCATACAGCTCGATGCCGCGCGCCGCGTAGGCGTTCAGTTCCTCCTGTGGACAGGCGCCGCCTGTGACCTGAAATTGACTCATCCAAAATCCTCCTTCATGTCATACATCTCGAGGGCCGACGCGCTCACCGCGCGATGAACCCGATCTTTTTCATGCACTTTGAAAGCGTGCGCTCGGCCAACGCGCTTGCCCGTTCCGCGCCGCCGCGGTATACGCTCGTCAGATATGCCTTGTCATTCATGAGCTGATGAAACCGCTCCTGCATCGGCGTGAGCGTCTCAATCGTCGCCTCGGCGACGGCGCTTTTCAGCTCGCCGTATCCCTTGCCGGCCATCGATTCGGCGATGTCCTGCGCGCTTTCGCCCGTCAGCGCGGCGAGGATCGACAGCAGGTTCGATACGCCCGGCTTGTGCTCGGGATCGTAGCGTATGACCGCCTCGGAATCCGTGACCGCGCGGCGATACTTGCGGCGGATGACGTCCGGCGTGTCCAGCACGCTGATGAAGCTGTCCTCCGCGTCGCTCTTGCTCATCTTGCGTTCAGGCTCCTGCAGGCTCATCACGCGCGCACCGACCTTGGAAACATACGCGTCCGGCAGCGTGAACACGTCGCCATAGATGCCGTTAAACCGGGTCGCGATGTCCCGGCAGATTTCGACGTGCTGCGTCTGATCGTTGCCCACCGGCACAAGATTCGCCTGATAGAGCAGTATATCGCCCGCCATCAGGATCGGGTAGGTGAACAGGCCGCAGTTGATGTTGTCCGCGTGCCTGCGGCTCTTGTCCTTGAACTGCGTCATGCGGTTCATCTCGCCCATGTAGGTGTAACAGCTGAGCAGCCAGCTCATCTGCGCGTGCTGCGGCACATGGCTCTGGAAGAAGAGCACGTTCTTGTCCGGATCGAGGCCCACGGCCAGCAGGAACGCCAGCATCTGCAGCGAACGCTCGCGCAGCTTCGCCGGCTCCTGACGGACGGTGATGGTGTGCAGATCGGCGACCATGTAGAGGCAGTCGTATTGATCCTCCAGCAGCTTCCAGTTGCGCATCGCGCCGATGTAATTGCCCAGCGTGGGCGTGCCCGTAGGCTGTATGCCGGAGAGTATGCGCTGTTTCCTTGCTTGTTGTTCCATAACGGAACCTCCTTTGGTGATGAACTGGCTTTTCATGCGTCTATTGTATCACAAGCGCGGAACTCTTGCAACATGAACATCCCGCGCGCGCGGCATCGATATGTTCGGAACGAGTTTCTTAAAAAAAATAAGAAAACATCAAAACACTTGAAATCAATACGTCATGTATGATATCATGACGATAGGGAATGCCGAACAATACGAATATCCCACAAA
>CAYUZP010000169.1:2658-4238 GCA_964449655.1 uncultured Oscillospiraceae bacterium | reverse complement strand
ATGGGGTTTGAGCGGGTTCTGGCGTCGGCTCCGCGGTTGGTACAGGCGTAGGCGTGGGCACAACAGCCGGAATAAAATGCGCATTTTTCCCATTGGAAACATCAATTTTTGCTCCCTGCAGATCACCTTCACTCTCACGAATGCTGAGAACTTCTCGAGCTATAAGCAGCTTGACGCGAACATCGGAAGAATTGCCAATCTCAATCTTCGTGCCGTCAGAAGTCATCATATATAAATTGTCCGGATTTTGCACATCGATCGTCGATATGAATCGGAGCATATTCAATCGATCAGATTCCCGAATCATGATCCGCATATCTTCAAGCTGTCCCTGGTCACTCACAGGAAGCAGCTCTCCAATGATCACACGTGCGTTTGGATTGATCACCGCTACGACATTGGGCCCAACAACGTCGATTGGATATTCACTGCCTGTGCATTCAAGCACCATGCCCGATGCATCAAGCACATAATATATCCCGAGCACATTAACCACTGCCATCCCCATACGTTCGTTCATGTGGATTGTCAATGTACCGCGATAGTCAAATTCATACCCAAGGTATTCTATATAACGATTTTTTTCCAGCTGTTCCTTCAACTTGCTTGCATGGATAGAAAGCACATTATCCCCTGGACTGATGCCGCTTTGCGAAGCAACCTGTTCACGCGTAAGGTTTCTATTGCCGACTACCATGATATTGCGCACGATGAGCACTCGACTGCATGCAAACACAAACAACGCAAAAAGGACAGCGATCACGAGGATAACTGCAACCACCGCGTGAGTCACATTTTTTTTGCGTTTTCGATACCCCATTGTTCTCTCCTCTGTCCTTCTTACCATTGAAATTTTGTTGATATTTATTATATGCTAATGACTGTCTTATCGCTGATCAGCATTTATTAACTCGTAAAAACCGCAATCAGCAAACTTGGCATGACCCAATGATTCACCGCAAAAATTTTTCAGTATGGTAATTCCATGTCCAATCATCGACATTTACGAGAAAAACAAAACAGATGTCTCGATAGATATGAGTCATTTCCAAAGAAGAACTGGCAAAATGTATCTGACCGCATCATTGATGAAGCAAGTGTAAAACACTCGCATATTGAATTTTTTCTTGTTTGCATCGATGTGCCCAGAAAAACCGTTGTTGTGTGTTTCCCAACCCCCTGCTCATAATCTATCATCCTTAATCCACGAACTCTGTCAATAAATTGAGCCCTTGATCACAAAAAGATTCCACTTTGATGTGAACAGAAGCATAGGTACCGCCGTATGCTCTTTGATATTTTTCCTCTTTTCTTTCATATGTTAGACTGGTCTGACCTATTGCATCATCATGACGACGCAGGATTCGATGCCATGCAGGCAGTACATGCCAACATGTTTGTGTAACTTCAATGATGCTGTGCACAAGTCACCAAACAAATATGCGCCGGACATTTTCGCCGTCCGGATTATTCAAGTGATATATATCATTCTTTTGTAGCAATTCCTATACTGATTTGCGTCAATCCCAGTCGCTGTCCTCGTCGTCATTTTCCAGTTCATCCTGTCCCAACAGCTTTTT
>CAYUZP010000169.1:1287-2648 GCA_964449655.1 uncultured Oscillospiraceae bacterium | reverse complement strand
CCTCATGATCTGGCATTTCACCGACATCAGAAAGTCTTCTGGCGATCGTCTCTGTATGGCGCTGCGCCGTTTCAATGCTCTCGGATGCCTGCTGCAAGCGTTTTTGCGTCCGGCTTAGCAACCCTGCAAAATTGCTGAAGTCAGACCGCACAGCCGCCAACAGTGCTTCGATTTCCTCTGTTCTCTGTTCGATGGCCAACGACTTAAAACCCATCTGCAGGCTTCTCAACAGAGCAGCGAGCGTCGTGGGTCCAGCGATCACCATGCGGCTTTCTTTCTGGATGCGTTCAGCTAAACCATTGATCCGCAGGATTTCCGAATATAGTCCCTCGCTCTGCAAAAACAGCACCGCATAATCCGTCGTGTACGGTGGACAGATCAATTTCTCGGAAATCCGTCGAGCATGCATCCGTACCGCCGATTCCAGCAAGCTGCGCGCGTTTTCCTCCTCTTCCCGCGTACCGGATTCCATTGCTTCGCGCAGCTCAACATATTCGCGCATCGGCAGACTGGCGTCAATCGGCAGATAAACAGTGTGCCCATGTCCCTGTCCCGGCATCACGACAACATAATCCGCCACTGCTTCCCCGCCAGGCTTCACGCTTGCATGCTGAGCATATTGATCCGGTGCGAGCATCTGCGAGAGAAGCGCGCCCAGCTGCACCTCACCCCAAGCCCCGAGCGGCTGCGCGCTACCCAACGTGTGCCGCAGTTCATCAACGCTTCCGGCGAGAGACTGCACCGCATTCAAGCTGGCAGACACCTGTTCCAGTCGCTTGGTCACCGCAGCGAACGACGCTTCCAAACGCCGGTCGACCGTATCGTTCAGCTTCTCATCAACCGTTAGCCGCATCTGCTCGAGCTGATCGCGGTTGTCCTCGTTGATACGGCGCAATCCCTCTTCGATCGTATCGCGCATGTGCTCCATGTGCTGGTCGTTTCCGGCGAGCTTGTCTTCCAGCGTTTGATTGACGCCATTCAATTTCTCTTCATACGCTGTAAGTCGGCGATCCATCGTCTCGCGCATGCGTTCCAAGCGCTCTTCTTCCTGGAGACTGGCCGCACGCATCTGTCCACCGATGGAATCCATCTGTCCCTGTTGCGTACGTGTCATTTCGCCCATCATGCGGAGCATCGAGTCGTTGACACTCTGCAGTGCACCGCTCATTTCCTTCTGGGACTCCTGTCTATCTTCTTGTGTGCGCGCGCCTACGGAATCCAGCTTTTCTGAGACATGTGCCGATAGCTCTTCCATGCGTCTTTCAGCCTGACGCGTCCTGCGATGCATCATAAGCAAGCACACGAGGAGAAGCGCTACCAGCAGAAGACACAGCCCCGCAAACAGCAGCGTCATCTGCTGG
>CAYUZP010000169.1:0-1277 GCA_964449655.1 uncultured Oscillospiraceae bacterium | reverse complement strand
TTGAAACTTCCAGCCCAATCGAGGATAGTGTCTAGGATTTTCATGGTTCACGCTCCGTTCTCCTCATATGAAGTAGCGCGCGGGAAATCATTGTGGTATAATCAGTGAAACGCCGCACTATAGCGCAAGGAGGCATCCAAATGGCACAAAATCAAGCACCCAAGCAGAATATAAAAAGGCGTCAGCGCCGCACAGCAATCCTCTGTGTAGCGGGTGGTATCGGTCTCATACTGGCCAGCTTGCTGATCTGCTTCATCTATTTTGGCACAATGAAAGAAGACGTGCAGGATGTCAAGCCAGCTATAACAGCCCTTCCCTACGATGCAGAATCCGCTTTTTCTCTTTCCGATCTGACGACGGCACAGATCAATCAAATCCGTCAAGCAGGGCGCATCGAGATCAGCGACGGTCCACGTGGCATCAGCATAGGCGACTCATTGGATCGCATCACCGAACGCTATCCGACAACCTATGCAGGCGAACAGCCGGATGATTTTGAGATCCTCTACTGTGCGAAAACCCTCCAAGGACAGAACGGCTCAGTCCTCGCGGTTCCTCCGCGCGGCATACTGACAGCGGACAACAGTACGATTATCGTCACGCTGATGGCACCGACCTCTGCCTATCCAGCAGGTGCTGAAGCGTATTTTGCCAGCTATGAACATGTCTACTGCAAGTATACAATTGATCCAAACACCATGACCGTCTCATCCATCACGCTGGGCATCGAATGAATGCCCGCTTTTTTTGCCTTCTGACTCATGTTCCTTTGCAAGCGGACGCTCAATATTTAAACTTAAAAAGTTAAAGTCTGTCGACAGCTAGCATATCACGCTCTTTGTTTTTTCACTTTTATTATATTCTTGGTGCTGTGTAGTGTCAAGCGCTTGTGCGCATCGCAGAGAGCCACCCTCGACCGACCCGTTCTGCAAAACGCACCATCACTCCTGCTGCCAACGTTCCAGCGCGACATCGCCTTCCCTGAGGATTTCCCGCGAAAACTCGTCAGGATAGCCCTGTTCATAGACGACACGACGGATCCCAGCGTTGACGATCATCTTCGCACAGAGCACACAGGGCTGATGTGTGCAATAGAGCGTCGCGCCATCGATACGCACGCCCAGCCTTGCCGCCTGAATGATGGCATTTTGTTCAGCATGGACAGCGTAACAGAGCTCCTGCCTTGTGCCGGACGTGACGCCAAGTTTTTTGCGCAGGCATTCCCCGCGCTCTACACATGTCTTTACACCTGTAGGCGCGCCGTTATATCCCGTGGT
>CAYUZP010000168.1:0-4242 GCA_964449655.1 uncultured Oscillospiraceae bacterium | reverse complement strand
GATCATAAGGCGTCGTCTGATAGACGAAATAATTCAGCCAATTGGAGTAGAGAAGGTTCGCGCTCGAGCGCCATGTGCAGATGGGTTCCCGCGTGTCATCATCGTCTGGAAAGTAGTTTTTCGGTATAGATATTGGCAGCCCGGCATCGCGATCGCGTCTAAATTCCTGAAGCAGAGTGTCCGTATCGTATTCCGAGTGTCCGGTAATGAAGATCTGTGTACCGCCATCCGTCGAAATCGCATAGACGCCCGCTTCTTCACTTTCAGCAAGTATCTTGAGCCACGGCACGGCGGCGACATCTTCACGAAGGATCGTCGTATGGCGCGAATGAGGAACCATAAAGGTATCGTCAAAGCCTCGAAATAGGATTGATCCCTTGTGCACCACACGATGGGGAAATACGCCGAACAGCTTCTGTTCAAGCGGTACTTTTTTGATGCCATAATGGTGGTATAATGCGGCTTGCGCGGCCCAACAGATGTGAAACGTGCTGGTGACATGTGTGCGGCTCCAATCGAAGATTTCACACAGTTCGTCCCAGTATTCCACTTTTTCAAATTCGAGCTTTTCCACTGGCGCTCCGGTGATGACCATTCCATCGAAGTTTTGACCACGCACCTCATCAAAGGATTTGTAGAAGCTGAGCATATGCTCTTCCGGCGTATTTCTGGGCACATGACTGCGAACCATGAGCAACTCAAGCTCCACCTGCAGCGGCGTATTGCCCAGCAGCCTAGCGAGCTGTGTCTCGGTGGCGATTTTGGTAGGCATGAGATTTAGAAGCAGCAGCCTCAGCGGGCGAATCTGCTGCGTGACAGCCCGGGTTTCATGCATGACGAAGATATTCTCGCTCTCAAGCATCTTTGCTGCCGGCAGGTCATTCGGGATCTTGATAGGCATGAGAAACTCACTCCATTCGCTTTCCGTCACACTCTTCCGATTTTATGAGAGGCTCAATGTAAAATGTCCAGGTGGATTACACGCCTCTTTATCGGTATAGCGATTGATGGCCACATGAGCGCCACCGCATCAGCGTTTAGCCTTCCAGCGCTTGCTCGAGATCAGCGAGCAGATCACCCGCATTTTCCAGTCCGACGGACATGCGCAGCAGTGTGCCGTCGATGCCCAAGTGGTTGCGCATCGCTTCAGGGACATCTGTATGCGTCTGCGTGAGCGGATAGGTCAACAGGGTTTCTGTACCGCCAAGACTCTCGGCAAACGTGATCAGACGCACGTTTGTCAGTGCCCTGATCGCTGTCTCCTCGCTGTCCACCCGAAAGGATATCATGCTGCCAAATCCGCTCGCTTGCGCGCAACTGAGCGCATAGCCGGGATGTTCAGGCAGTCCGGGATAGAGGACTTCTGTCACATGTCTGCTCGTTTTAAGCGCCTTTGCCAGTTTCAGCGCGTTTTCCTGTGCGCGCTCCATGCGTACGGCCAGCGTCTTGATGCCGCGCAGCACAAGCCAGCTGTCAAATGGCGCGAGCATGCCGCCGGTGGTTTTGCCTATAAGACGGATGCGGTCGGATAGTTCCTGCGTCGCCGTAACCGCGAAACCGCTGATCGTGTCATTGTGTCCGCTCAAAAATTTGCTTCCGCTGTGGATGACGATGTCCGCGCCAAGCGCGATCGGATTTTGAAAATACGGAGAGAGAAACGTGTTGTCCACAATCAGCAGCGCGCCCGCTTCCGCTGCCCGCTGTGCACAAGCGCCGATATCGGTCACATTCATCATGGGATTGCTGGGTGTCTCCAGATAGATCGCTGCTGTCTCAGGACGCAGCGCGGCGTCTAATTGCGCGATATCCGTCGTGTCGACAAAGCTGATGGCTAATCCGTTTTTCGCGCTGATATTGTTAAAAAAGCGAGTCGTACCGCCATAGAGATCCTCGCTGCAAATGATGTGATCGCCAGGCTTAAACAGCTCAAACACCGCACTGATCGCCGCCATGCCTGAGGCAAACGCTACCGCGTCCGCACCTCCTTCAAGCGTCGCTACGGTTTCTTCTAGATGCAGTCGAGTCGGATTGTCCTGTCTCGTGTAATTAAACTGAGTATGACCTACGGCAGTATGTGCGAATGTCGCCGTCTGATAGATCGGAAAACTGACAGAACGAATACCGTCCCTGTATGCAGGATCCTGCTTGCCGTGAATGCAGCGCGTTTCAAATTCATAGTTCATCGCGAAACCTCCCTTTTCGTGAGTCATGAAAAACGCCCGTCTCCCCCCACATTGGGAAGACGAGCGCAAAACCCGTGGTACCACTTCCATTTGCCCCTATTCATCGAAGCCTCAACGGCATCTAGCAATGCCTACGGCTGTATCGGGCCGCACCCGCATGACCTGAGCCGCTTCAAGGCTGTCAGCCATCCGCTCCGGAGCCATCTTCACTCGCCATTTGCCAATCCCTTTCACCGACCGGAATCTCTCTTCGAGCGCAGGGCAAGCTACTCTTTCCTTCATCGCAGTTTCATTTTAAGATTTGCTGATAAAAATCAAAGCAAGACATCGAAGCAGCATTCAAAACAGCCGCTCAGTTTGATGCATGATTTGATTTTGCAATGCAATGATGCTGAAATCACTGTAAACTAATCCGCTTCCAGAAAATTGCATTTAAGACTATCATGAACATCGAGCCCGTGTCAAGTCGCAGTATCAAAGGCAAAAATATGGAAAAGCTATCGCTGTTGATAGAAATCGCATATGGGAAAAGTTACATCGAATTGCACCATCGTTTGCTTAGAGGACATTCTCACAGGTTGCACGGCTTATGTTCAATATACAGCGGGTGTCGTCAACGTCAGGCTTCGCACAGCGCAACTTGTGCGGTAACGGTTCGTATCTACCACTCATGGCATCTCCTCGCACAGCAGGAGCGCTTCAGCGATAAACATGCCATCCTCGACACTAAAATGGAGCATACCATGATACTTTTCCGCGATCGCGCGCATGATCCGTACGCCAACGCCATGTACCTCTGTGTCAGTTTTCGTAGTCGTCAGGTTCGGATTTTCCCGCAGCACATCGCGATAGACTGCATTGCGCACGCGAATCATCAGATAGCGCTTGACAGGCCGTATCTCAACCTTCACATACGGATTCGCGCATTCCGTGCTCGCTTCCAATGCATTTGAAAGCATGTTGGACAGCAGCGAGCTGAGATCGAGTGCGGAAATCGGGATATCCTCGCTCATATGTGCATCGATCTCAAAAGGCACACCCATATTGCGCGCCTGTGCCTCATAGCGGCGAAGCAATGCCTCGGCAATGGCATTCCCGCAATCCGACGCGTCTCTCCTCTCTTCACCGCGCACATGAAGCTCATTGAGCAGACGCTTCGCTTGTTCACTGTCGTTTTGTTCGAGCAGCGTTTCTATCAAGCCGATATAGTGGTTGAATTCATGCTGAAGTGCACGGTTCGCTTCCAATTGACGCAGGCTTTCTCCTGCAATAGCGCTTTCGGCTGCCCGCTGCTGATGATGGGCGAGCAGCAGCCTGCTTTCATCGTTCTTGACCATCATTTGATGGATCAACCAGACGACGATCAGCTCGACGATGATGCTCCCACCGCCATAGAGAAAGAGCAGCATCACCTGCTGCCGTGGAATAAACAGCACAGGCTCCGACAGGCAGATCGACATGTTGATCAAGTAGACAGCAAGCATCGCACAGGTATAGCCGCCCGGCATTCTGTGTGATGAAGACGGAGCGTTGCACACATGAAATACAGTCAACAGCACGAACAATGGCAGTGCTAGCACGCGCATATGCAACCCAGGCAAAAACAGCGTAACTGTTGAGATGGCGATCTGGATCGACTGCATCCAAAGCGTGCCATAGACGACAGCATATAGCAGCTTACGCTGCCAGCCGCCGTCGAAAAAGAGCATCAGTTCCATGAAATTCCAGAGAATCAGCAGCAAGATATACAGCGCGACGACGCGCCCGAAGAACAACTCGGAAACGATCTGTACAGCGAACCATAGCGCGAACGAGGGCACACACACGAATACAATGGCGCAGCGAGAGATACGCGGTCGAAATTGTACGCAGAAAGCTGCCATCATCACGCCCAAAACGACGAAATCCATCGCGCGGGTGATCCGACTTTCCGGATTGGAAGCAATCGCGCGGAGCATCTCACGAAGCATAGCAAAAGACGTACTATTCATATCTTACAGCCCCGATCCTCAAGCAAATCACAATCTCATACCGCCCTGACGCTGCGCAAAATACCGAT
>CAYUZP010000167.1:0-4244 GCA_964449655.1 uncultured Oscillospiraceae bacterium | reverse complement strand
GTTCAAGCGGCAAACGGTTCCGGCGAGCGAGCTTGTCGTAGGCCTGAAGTGCGGCGGCAGCGACGGCTTCTCCGGCATCACGGCGAACCCGCTGCTGGGCAGCACATCCGATCTGATCGCGCGCCACGGCGGCACGACGCTGCTCACCGAGGTGCCGGAGATGTTCGGCGCGGAGACGCTGCTCATGGACCGCTGCAAGGACGAGGAGACATTCAGGAAGGCCGTCGCGCTGATCAACGATTTCAAGGCTTACTTCATCCGTCACGGGCAGGAGGTCTACGAGAACCCTTCGCCGGGCAACAAGGCGGGCGGCATCACGACCCTGGAGGACAAATCGCTCGGCTGCACGCAGAAGGGCGGCACGGCGCAGGTGCGCGGCGTGCTCGATTACTGCGAGCCCGTGAAGGAAAAGGGGCTGAATCTCGTCAAGGGGCCGGGCAACGACCTGTGCGCCATATCGGCGCTGACGGCCTCCGGTGCGCAGATGATCCTGTTCACGACGGGGCGCGGGACGCCTGTGGGCGCGCCGGTTCCCACGGTGAAAGTCGCGACGAACACGCCGCTCGCCGAGCGCAAGCGCGACTGGATCGACTTCAACGCGGGCGTGCTCGTGCAGGGCGCGTCGATGCGCGATACGACGGAGACGTTCTTTAAGAAGCTGCTCTGTATCGCCTCCGGCGAGCGCACGAAGAGCGAGATGCGCGACGACCGCGAGATCGCGATATTCAAGGACGGCGTGACGCTGTGACATGCACGCGGAACATCATTTCGCCCGCAGCCCCACGGTCTTCTTCCACCGGCCGCTCATGAAGCTGAGCGAAAGCAGTATGCAGCGCGTCGAGTTGTCCGCCACCATGCAGCACCAGACGGCGGTCAATCCCAGTCCCAATATGTCCACACAAATATACGTCAGCAGTATCCGCACGCACCACATCGAAAAGAGGGAGATCACCAGCGGCGTGCGCGTGCAGCCGATGCCGTCGAACACGCCTTCTAGCAGGATCGAGGCGCCGAAGAGCGGTTCGGAGAGCGCGACGATGCGCAGCACGCGCGCCCCGGCTTCTATGACTGCTTCATCCGGCGTGAACAGCGAGATCACCGCGCGCGGCATCGCGAAGAGCACACCGCCTGTGAGCGCCATCAGCGCCGCGCAGAGCAGCGTCATCGTCCATGCCGTGCGCACGAGTCGCTTTTCGTCCTGCGCGCCGAGCGCGTTTCCGCAGAGCGTGGATGCCGCGGCCTGCATACCGTAACCCGGGATGTAGAACGCCTGCTCCGCCGTGATGGCTAGCGAGTGCGCGGCAAGCGAGGTCGTCCCCAGGCGCGTGACCTGCGCGGAAAATACGACCTGCCCTAAGCAATTGCCCACGCGGCTGAGCGCGGCGGGAAGCCCCACACGCACGCACTGGCCCATGATTTCGCGGTCGACGCGCAGGGGCAGGCCGCGCGGGGAAACCGCGTCATTGGCGAAAAGCGCCGCAAGCATCAGCGCGCCGCCCAATGTGAAGGAGATCGCCGTGGCGATAGCCGCGCCCGTGACGCCCAGCCCCGCGCCGGGAATGGGCACGCGCAGGGAACCTATCGCCATCGAACGCGTCTCAAAGATCAGGAAAAAGTTGAGGACGATGTTCACGACGTTGACACATGTGTTGACGAGCATCGGCGTCTTCGTATCGTGCACGGCGCGCAGCACGCTGCCAAAGAGGATCAGCGCAGCGCGCGGGATCATCGGCAGGCACACGATGGCGAAATAGGTCGAGGCGCTCTCCCACAGCTCGACATCCGCGCCGAGCCAGACCGGCAGATGCGGGCTAATGAGAAGCGTCAAGCCGCCGATGATCGCGCCGAGCAGCAGCGCAAGGATGCAAGCCTGCGTGCCTGTCTTGCGCACAGCGCGCACATCGCCCGCGCCCTGCGCGCGGGATACGACGGACATGAGGCCGATGCCCATCGCCCAGAGCGGGGAATTGACCAGCCAGGACACGGACGAGGTCATGCCCACGCTTGCCGACGCTTGCGCGCCGATGCGCCCCACCATCGCCGAATCCGCGAACTGCACGACAGTTTGAAGCGCCTGTTCGACGATGGTCGGCCAGGAAAGCGCCGCGATTTGTCGAAGCAGCGCGCGCGTGTCGTCCCGCATAGATATCGCCCTCTCAGTCGATTGATATGGCCACGCGGAAAGAGCGCGCGGCGTTCCCTATCTTACCCCCGCGCTTTGGCGCTGTCAAGCCGCG
Organism: uncultured Oscillospiraceae bacterium; assembly: GCA_964449655.1. GTDB lineage: Bacteria > Bacillota > Clostridia > Christensenellales > Aristaeellaceae > Ventricola. The sequence goes on along the minus strand of CAYUZP010000167.1, from coordinate 2,007 downwards.
CGGGGGCGTTTTTATTTTTCAACTTTTATGAACAGACAAATGAAAGGACCGCCTTATTGCAGGCAGTCCTCGCGTGATCTGCGTTTTTCCATTTTCAGCGCTTTCAGTGGTCCGCCGGCGTCTCGTTGCCGCTCGCGTCCTGTATGCGCGTGCCGTCACATATGAGCATGAGCTTGCCCACCTGCCAGGCATTGGTCTCGCGGTATAGCCACTCGCCGTCCTCGCCAAATACGACGTTGGCATACGCGTCCGATTCCTGCTGCTCGTAAAATGCCGCCGAGAGAAGGCAGTCCCCACAGTCGATGGTCAGCGTCATCAGCGGCGTTCCCTCCGGCGAAAAGGCATCGCTGTCAAATACGGGCAGCGCGGTGATCTCCTCGACGAGCGTCGCGAAGGCCTCCTCGTCCGCGAGCTGTCCGTTGACACTCACGCAGTCCCCGTCCGCGGCAAACTGAAACGTGCGTTCCGGCGTGACCACAGAGAGCGCCTCGACAGATTGCACATCGAGCGAGGGGAACAGCGTATCGCACGCCGCGGGTGCCTCAACGGCCGATACGCTCCCATCAGGCTCCGCCGTCTGCGGTTCGCTTGTCTTTGTGGGCACCATGATCACACGCGCCCCCACAAGGACAGCAAACACGGCGCACACAAACGCGCAGCGCTTCATCCATTTCACAGGCGAGTCCCCCTTCTTGTGAGTTCATATCCTGTCTGCCGTTTCTATGGCAGTCCGCTTCGTCTTCATGTGACCATTATAGCGCACGACTGTAGCAAAGAAGCAATAGCAATGAAACAAAATTGTGAACTATTGGACCTCACGCCCAAACCGTGCGCCCTGCGGCATTGGATGATGAACCTGCCGATAAAAGCGCGGGGAGACCGTGGAAAGCGGGGAAAAAATGGATGGCGGACGCAGCTCGCCTGGACCTTCGGATGCTCACGATAAAAGGCCCTCCCGCGGGAACGGGGGAGCCTTGCAGACCGTGGAAATCACACGCCGAAATGTTCGTTGAGCATGTTGGCGACGTGCTCCGCCGTGCTGGCGGCCAGGCAGGCGCAGCGGTTGATGCGGTTGGGATCGTTCATCTGGGTGATGCCTGTGGCGGCGAAGAACTTCGAGAGCGAGTCTACGCAGTTCACGGAACCGGGCACCACGGTGGCGATGCAGGGTTCACCGCGATCGTATTCGGGCACTTCGCTCGTGCGATACCAGGTCATCAGCTGTGCGAGCAGGTCACGGGCATCCGCCGCCTCGCAGAAGAGGCCGAAACATGCCGCGGCGCCGCCAAGGCATCCGCAAAGCGACCCTGCGCCATAGCCTGCCGCGCCATCGGCGAACATGCGGGGCGGCAGGCCGTTGTAGGGCGCGCCGTACTCGTCGCCCATCTGCCCGACAATGCCGTCAAACACGCTGGCCGCGCAGCCGCCGAGCTGACTGAAAGCGGCATAGGTGCGATCACCCGCGGCGATGGGATCGACGTGCTTATAGGTAAACGGATACGCGGGGGCGTCCGCCTCGGCGTTCGTAGCGAGCGGCAGGGCGGCGGCCGTGGCGGTGACGAGGGTCACCTTGCCCACGGACTTGAGGAAATCACGGCGAGACTGCATCATCTTTTTCTTCTCCCTTTCTGTCATCGTTTGTCATGAGACATGCACAAACCTTCTAAAGATATGATATCATATCTTTCATATCCTGACAACCCCAAATTATCAAAAATGCAGCCAGGCATGATTCGCGAGGCTGCGGGACTGGCCCTGTCGGTTTGTGCTGGCGTTCACTTGAAAAAACGGCTTGAAGCGGCTCATCCGCTCCTATCCATCCCGTGAAACGAAATAGTCGCTTTTTCATTTCCGACGTTCCGCCCGCCTGCTTCCGACACTGGCGGCGAACTCCGATTCCGTCCACGGGACAGGTCCGTAAATCCGCCTGCAGTTTTCCGCTTGCGACGCACGCCAAATCAGGCGACCAGAGATGGTCTGTCAGCCAGTATCAGGTTTGCTATCGCA
>CAYUZP010000166.1:0-4276 GCA_964449655.1 uncultured Oscillospiraceae bacterium | reverse complement strand
CAGCCGTCTCATCCGGCACCTGATTGCTGGAATCGACGCCACAGAATTCCGAAAAAGCGCGACTGTCTATGGCCTCCGCCACCGTCGCCATGTCTGACAGGTCACAGGGCTTATTCCCATGCTCCCCTTTGTCATAGCACGGCTTTACCATGGCCACCCATTCTCCCCACGGCACGATGCGATTGATCTGATCCAAAAATTCTTTTTCTTTGTCCGCACAGTTGCCAGCTCGTGACTGATTGTGGACATCGTTATCTGCTTATTCATATCCTTATTATACCACATGGTATGCCTTCCTGCAGTTGTTCTTCTCTGTGCGGTGGTGCCTATACTCTATTTTTCATAAAAGATCAGCTATTTGTTGTGATATAGCCATTTGAAAAGATTGGCTATATCTTAATCGGCTTACCATACCGCAGCGGCCTGACATCTCTTTAAATGCCGCCAAACATCTCAAAGAGGCGAGTTCTTCCAGTTGGTCTCTTTTTTTGCCCAGTTGGTCAATTGAGTTCCATTTAAATCCTTTTTTTGCTATAATTTGCTCAAGGTCAACCAGTTAGCATAGCCGAAAACCACAAGTGAAAGGAGATCTGTCTCATGAGTAAACTCTCTCGCCGCGATTTTCTGCGGCTCGCAGGAAAAGGCGCATTGGGAACGGCTGCTGTAAGCATTCTGCCCGCCTTGGCTTCCGCGGAGGCACCTGGCGGGCCGCCCATGGCCGCGCTTTATACACCGGGAACCTACACGCACACAGGCACAGGCCGTAATGGTGACGTGACCGTCACCATGACCTTTGACGAGCAGCATATTACAGATATCCTCATCGACATTTCCGGTGAAACGCAGGAAATCGTCGGGGATGCGGCAGAGCAGCTCGCTCAACGGATGTTCGACGCGCAAAGCGCCGATGTGGACGCCGTCGCAGGCGCAACGCTCACATCTGACGGCGTCAAGGAAGCCGCAGCCCGCTGCATCGCGGACGCAAAGGGTGTGCCTTACCTCGCACCCGGCTCGATGGATTCCGATCCTGTAGAACGTCTTGACGTGAACGGAAAGACCGTATATTACAGCATGCGCCGCAGCTGGGTCGGCGAGCCGCCTAAAATTGCGGAAGGCGACATCGCCGGCGAGTACAGCGCAGACGTAATCATCATCGGCGCAAATTATTCCGGCGCGCCATGTTTCCGCATGGCCTGTGAAAAAGGCGCCACATGCATCGTCATCGACACTCAGCCCGAGGAGGGATTCAACAGCTTTGGCGGCGAGCTCGGCCATTTCAATTCCGAATGGCAGGAGAAAGTGCTCGGCGTGCCGAAGAGCACATTTGACCCTGTCGACTTTATCGATAGCTATCAGCTTCAAAGCGCAGGACGCGCACAGCCGGATTTGTTGCGCAAATTTGCCTATCGCAACGGCGAAATGGTCGACTGGATGATGCAGGTCTACGACGACATCACCAAAGTCCGTTCTGTAGCCACGATCGACCAGGCGAGCAACAACTACAGCTACAAGAAGGGACACTTCTGGACCTATCCGGCTACCATCACGCTGGGCAGCGGCAGCATTGCAAGCAGCGCTGATTTCTGCAAGGCGCAGGTTGCCAAAGGCATCGAGGCAAACCCGAACAGCCGTGCATTTTATCAAATGACCGCCAAGGTTCTCATCAAGGATGGCGACACCGTCTGCGGCGTGATCTGCCGAAGTGAGACGGACGGCCTCTACTACCGATTCATGAGCAGAAAGGCCGTCGTGCTCGCAACCGGCGATTTCTCCGCAAACAATGCCATGTACAACGCGCTATGCACCGAGGTGCAGGAGTGCAATCCTTACACAAGGCTGACCGGCTCCGGACGCGGCGGTTACGGCCATTGCATGGGAATCTGGGCCGGAGGCGTCATGGAAATCGGCCCGCGTGCCGCGATGGGCGGCGCTACCAGCGCGCTGCCGATGGGCTTTTTCGGCGCAGCCGGCGGCCTTTGGATCAACAAATATGGCAAGCGTTTCTGCAATGAGAGCTTCGGCGTTCCGTTTGTCGCAGGCTGTCAGAGCGCACGCCAGCCAATCGGCAGCCACATTGTGCAGGTATGGGACAACGGCCATTGGCGTGAATTTGCACAGAATCAGGCTCTTGGACACTTCAATGCTGCTGACATCAGCGACGCGAAGATGGACGAATATGCCGTCAAGTTGGCGCAAGCATACGCCGCAGGCCCGGATGGTGCAAACGGTGTCTACGCCGCGGACGATCTTGAAACGCTGGCATCTTACCTTGGCTACGAGGGAGAGGCTGCAAAGGCGTTCGTCGAGACCGTTCACACATATGACAGCTACGCCGAAAAAGGAAAGGATCTCGATTACGCGAAGAGCGCAGATATGATGTTCCGCATCAACGAGGGTCCGTTCTATGCCGAAAAGATCGAGCGAAACGCGAATCTCGTGCTGGTCACGCTGGCGGGACTGTTCGTAGATGGAAACGGCGCTGTGCTCAATCAGGACTTTGAGCCGATTCCTGGTCTTTTCGCCGTAGGCAATGCTTCTGGCGGGCGTTTCCCGCTTCAGTATACCAGTCCAATGAACGGCATTTCTATCGGCATGGCGACCGTGCTGGGCGCGTTGACCGGCGAATACATCGGTACTGAAGCGCCCGTCGTCTCTACAGGCGAGAGTTCAACAAGCGCTCGGGGCACCGTCTGAACGCCTCTGACATCTGTTTTAGCTCGTTAGCAGGAATCGCAATGAATAAGAAGCCTTTGATTCTTTCGCTAAACGTTCCTTTATGCCCTGTGCGATGCAGCTACTGTGATCGATGCACATCGGCTGTGGACAACCTGGATCTTCTGAATCTGTATGCCGACGCGCTTCGACGCGAAGTACAATACTCGGCAGGAGACTATGGGGATTACCAAGTGCAGGCCGTCTGGATCGGGGGAGGCATCCCCTCGCACCTTTTTGATGAAGCGTTAGGTGATCTATTGCGGGACATGCGCAACTGGTTTGACTTCACGCCTGACGCTGAAATCACATTGAAAGCGCATCCTGGCATGGTGAGCGTGGAGACGGTGAACGCCTGCCGGCGCGGGAACATATCGCGGCTGAGCATCGAATATGTGACCGCCAACACGTTCGAGCATGAACCGCTGGGGCGTTTCCTGCCGCCATCGGCGATGGAGACAACGAAGATTGTACTGCAGAACACGTCGCTCACGCTTTCCTTTGATCTTCTGCTCGGTTTGCCATCCCAAACGCCGGGCACATTTGCGCAGTCGCTTTCAAAGGTCATCGATTATGGCGCAAAGCACATCAGCCTTTATCCAATTCGTATCGTTAAAGGGACGCCATTCGCCGACCAATGGGTAAAGATGAACGAGGGCAGCACCGCGCTGCGGCGGCATCTGCCGGATGCATCTGAGCGTGACGCACTCATCGCCGCGGCAGACGCGCTGTTGTGTAAGCAGGGCTTTATGCCATATCTTTCCGGTCACTATGCGCTGAAGGGATTTGCCTGCCGCTACCTACAGCTTGAGCACGAAGGCTGCGAGCAGCTTGCCTTTGGCGCAGGTGCAGAGTCGCGCATCGACGGCTTCCGCAGCCGCAACACGCAAAACATCGCCGATTATTGCCGCTTTTCTCCTGATCCGCGCAAACTGACGCAGTTTGTCTGCAGCATCGCCGCTGATGAATCGCAACAGGCTTTCTCCACACAGCGGCACGGCACAGGGCAATGCGCCGCAAGGCGAGATCCTTATTCCGATTAAAAGAGGGCTGTCTCTCATGGCATAAAAAGCCAGATGGAGACAGCCCATCTGTATTTGCGCCATGGCGTTGCACCAAGAGAGCGGCGGCATCATTTTTCCGAAAGACGATCTTGGACATCGCATTCGCAGATTAAAGACTATTGATGCAAAACCGTCCGGAACACGAGTCATGTCCGAACAGACTTTTATGCGATTTGCTTGAGATGTTTGGGTGTGTTACGGATGTGTCACCGCATGCAGCCATTGCTCCGCACAGGAACCAGCAGGAGCGACGTACCTGCTAAAATGTCAGCTTGACAACGCACTTTACCCGATTTCTGTCACGTTGTCCTGCATTGTCAGGCCCGCTTTTATTCATTTCTATCGCAAAACGCAGAATGGCCAATCTCTTTTACCGACATGCCATCGATCTCAGGAGATATATTCGCCTTCAATATCCCGTGATTGTTATGAAGCCTGTCGTATCTAGTGTCTCCTGCATAAGTAGCGTATTTTAGGCGAGTGCAAAATCCGTCCCTTCC
>CAYUZP010000165.1:0-4325 GCA_964449655.1 uncultured Oscillospiraceae bacterium | reverse complement strand
CTTCATTTCTCTGCACCTATTATACCATGAATCGCCCTGGAAACGTCGATTTTCCCAATGTTTTTTGATTCCAGAAGGAGACACTAGCATAAACAGGGGAAGCCGTGTACCAGACCGGTACGCACGGTTCTGTGGGAGGCCAGTTGCCAGCCCATTGCATGGTATAGCCTCCTACCCGATTTTCAGTTGATTTCAGTGCTTGATGTGCCACAGCGGACAAGCTGAAAAGGAGCGGCTCAAGCGGATTGCAAAAGCGACTGTCATGTCAGCCGGCTCACCTGCCCGTGCCTTAAGAGATAGCGCTCATTGGCCATAGCCAGAAGCGGCGCGTCGGCTTTCTCGTTGTCGGTGTACATCGCGCGCACGGTGAACTCGCCCAGGCGCTCTTTGAGGCGGCGAACCTTCTCCTCGCCCTTGCAGTTGGGGGAAAGCAGCCTTCCTGTCCGCGCGTCGCAGCGCGTACCGATCACATCGACATGACCCAGCAGCTTTGCCGCATAGCACAGCTCAAATTCGGGCGAAGCGGACGCGATGACGATGGGAAGATCGCGGGGCGTCGACCAAAACCACGCGCCGAGCTTCTGACGGGGACGATCGCCTTGCCAAAAGAGCTCCGCCTCGCGCGCGAGATCGATGCGCCGCGCCATTTCGCCAAAGAGCGTCGATTTCATCTGGGTCAGTCCGCTCTTGCCGACCGCCATGCTGAGCGCCGCCGCGCCCACAGCGGGCAGACCGCACAGCAGCGAAGGGTGCCGCTGTAGACAGAACCGCACGAGATCCACCGTCGAATCCCCTTCATAGATCGTGCCGTCAAAATCATATACGTCGATGCGCATGGCGTCCTCCATCCCTGTTGATAGGCACAGTATACCACAATGCAGCGCAAAAGGGAAGCGCCGCGGTCGCCCGCTTTCGCGGTAAAACCAGCATTTCGCCGCGCGTGACGCGAAAGTCCAAAGCGGCTTGAGAGATCGCTCGTCCGTACGGCGCGCTCTGTGGCCAGGGCGGGGTGAACCTGCAACGCGCGTGTCGGATGAGATGAAGAAAAAACGCCGCGTATCAAAATTCAAAATCACGCTTGCATCTCAAGGGACTTGAGACGGTATAATGTCATCAGGGACGAAGGAAGCGAACGATAATGGCAGGCCTTCGTCAATCGGTGAAGATCGCTTGATTCGACGCGATCAAGAAAGGAAGGATAACGGATGAAAAAAACATTGGCTCTGGCGCTGTGCCTGGCGCTGTGCCTGACCGCCGCGGTCGCGCTGGCGGATTGGGTCACGCCGGTACAGGAGATCGAAAGCTGGGATCGCGAGGTCGACTTCCTCGTGGTCGGTTTCGGTCTGGCTGGCGCTTCGGCGGCCGTCGAAGCGCATGACATCGATCCGCAGGCCGACATCCTCGTGCTCGAAAAGATGCCCGAATCCTTGGCCGGCGGCAACTCCATCGCCTCAGGACAGACATTCCTCGTTCCGTCCGAATCGGCGGTGCCCACGCTCAAGACCTACCTTTACAATTGCAATCTGCCCAATCCGATCCCCGACGAGTATCTCACCTGGCTCTGTCAAGGCTTCGCGTCGCAGCTCCCGTGGATCGAATCCATCGCGGCGAGCGTCGGTTACGAGGCAGGCTATGTCGGCGGCGGCCCCCTGCGCTGGGGCTCGATGGTTGTCGAGTTCGACACATTTGAAGGCTCGATCTTCGATGGCTGTTCCGCACATCTGCGCGCGAAGAACTCCTCGTTTGAGAACGGCGGCGTATGGCGCTGCTTCGCCAAGGCCGTGCAGAGCCGCGGCATCGAGGTGCTCTATGAGACACCCGCCATCTCGCTGATCCAGGATCCCTTTACGCGCGAGGTGTTCGGCGTCGTCGCCCGCGGAGATGACGGCACGGAGTTTACCATCAAGTCCCGCAAGGGCGTGCTGCTCGCCTGCGGCGGATATGAGAACAACCTCGACATGCAGCGCAATTTTCACGGCATGCAGACCGTCTACACGGCCGGCACGCCGGGCAACACGGGCGACGGCATCAAGATGCTCATGGAAGCCGGCGCACAGATCTGGCACATGAAAAATCAAACGCAGTCCGGCGGCTTCTGGCTCGGCATCAAGGTGCCCGAATACGATTCCACGTTCATGCGCAACTTCACGATGGCCGGTTCCTCCTGGATCGAGATCGACGCGCAGGGCGAACGCTTCTACAACGAATCCTACGGTTATCATCGTCAGCACATGAAGACCATGGAATATGGCCGCTATGTCGACCTGCCGCACGAGCGCGCACTGCCCGTTCATCTGATCTTCGATGACAAGACGCGTGCTGCGGGTTCCATCGCCTCTCAATGGCTGAGCTGGCCCACGACGACGGAGGGCTACACGTGGAGCAACGACAACCTTGCCGAGATCGAAAAGGGCTGGATCATCAAGGCCGACACCCTCGAAGAGCTCGCACTGAAGCTGGACCGTGATCCTGCCGTGCTTGAGGCGACCATCGAAGCGTGGAATGCCGCATGCGACGCAGGCGTGGACGAGGCGTTCGGCCGCGATCCCGAAACCATGGAGAGGATCGATACCGCGCCTTACTACGCTGTCACACTGACCCCGACGCTCGTGGCGACGACCGGCGGCGCCAAGCGCGACACATCCTCCCGCGTCCTTGACTGGAACGACGAACCGATCCCAGGCCTTTACGAGGCGGGCGAGCTGGGCAGCTACGTCTCCAATCTCTACCAGAACGGCGTGTTCCTCTCCGAGGCCATGCTCTCCGGACGCACCGCCGCGCAGACCGCCTTTGGCGCTGTCTCCGAGATCAAGGTCTATGAGACGCAAGAGGAGAACGGCCCCGCATGGGCTGGCGCTGAGGACGGCGTATACACCGCGACCGTGGACGGCATGCATGACCAGATCGAGGTACAGATGACCATCGAGGGCGGCATGCTGACCGCCATAGAGATCACCGGCGGACGCGAGAGCATGATCATCACCGACGAACAGCTCTCCGGCTACATCGCCGAGATCATCGAAAATCAGAATCCCGCTGTGGATATCGTCTCCGGCGCGACTGTGGACTGCCAGGCGATCGGGAATGCCATCGGTCAGGCTTTCGCAAAGTGACGAAAGAGGAGATAATAGACGCGAGCGAAAGGGAGGCCGGGTAAATCCAGCGCTTGTACGGCAGGCTTAACGACAGAGTGATATGCTTTCACCCATACGCCCGACCCCTTATCCCTTATCGCGGCTCTTATCTTAAATAAAGTCAAGGGGAAAAGAAGGAGAAAACGGGGGTTTATACCATGATGAACAAGATGGTCTGCACGCTGATCTGCACGCTGCTCGCCGGCAGCACGGCATCCGCAATCGCGGAAAGCGCAGTTCCACCCAATGCCGGCATTGCGCGCATCTGCATCTCTGTGACCGATTTGTCCACGACAAGGTCATTTTTCACAGAATTGATGGAGCTAAAGGTTGCCGCGGAAGGCGAACTGGATCGCGAGACGGTTCAGAACCTGTATCACATGGACGCGACAGCAAAATATGTGATGCTTAAAAATGATCTGCAGACGACGATGATCGAGCTGCTTGAGTTTGACCCGAAGCCGGTCAGAACCAGCCGCGAGGGCTACCACTGCTACGATTACGGCTACTATGACATTGCGTTTCGGTGCCAGGACAACAACGAGGCGTATGCGAAGTTCACGGACCTCGGCTATGCATTTTCCTGCCCGCCGTACCGCTATGTCACGAGCTGGAGCAACGCCGAGGTGCTTGAAGCCGTATTGATCGGTCCGGACAACATACCGATCGCACTGATGGGCAAGACCGCTAGTACGCCTGCATTCGAAGGAATGTTCCGCAATATGCCCGATTCCGTGCTGATCGTCGAGCATATCGCCGAGGCCGATCGCTACTACGTCGATACGCTCGGCATGAGCAAGGTGTTCGACATGGTACTCGAAGACGGACTCGTTGAGCCAATCTTCAACCTCGAAAGCGGCGCACAGGTTCACATGACGATGTATATGGGCAGCGACGCGAACACACCGGTCGTCGAGATCATATCGTTCGAGAAGCTGAAGGGCGTGTCTATGACCGCTGAGGGCGCATCTGTGCCCGCCAATGCAGGCACATTCGCGACTTGCTTCGAAGTCGAGGATCTTGATGCCGCGCTCGCACTGCATGAGGCGAATGGATTCTCCGCGACAAGTGATATTGTCGAAATGGAACTTGCGCCGATTGGCAGGATTCGCGCGGTGATGGTCAGCGGGCCGAGCCAGGCGATGATGGAACTCTATGAGGTGATTGAATAAAACGAAAGGACAAAACCGA
>CAYUZP010000164.1:0-4354 GCA_964449655.1 uncultured Oscillospiraceae bacterium | reverse complement strand
TACCTCCAGTTTGATACTTGGATTATACCATACCTGGTGGTGAATGCCATCGATAACAAACGAATATGTATTTGAAGGTTGAAAATTATTCAACAAAATGAGCAGTGGTTTTTACCATGACAACATAATCATTCTATGTATGTAATTCATTTTTATCCTTGAGTCTCTGTGCTTTTACAGTAATGACTGACCATACCATCTCATGACCGCCAGAGATGTCAGTAACGCGATCTCGTCGACGGTTTCATTCGGTTTCTCCCGCTCGACAGACACTTCCCAATTGAAGTTCATACAGATCAGCCAGTTATCGATGCTTCGACACGTCAAGCTGCGAATGGAAGACAGTGCTTTCCCCGATACCCGTCTCGATCATTTCTGAAAATTCATCCGATATCGCTTATGGTTGATCAAACGCCGCTCATCTATTTCAGTTTCCCGATGACAAATTCGCCTTTTCGCTGCTCCTCTCATATCAGGGAGAGACCCATGCAGATCATGAAGACATACGCCAACGTTTTAGGGATCATCAGCATGCCGACAGCCGGTTTTTTCTTTGACCAAAGTACGACGGGGAAATAACAGGCAAAGCTGATGAGGATCGCGATGGACATCATCCACAGCCTATATCCGCCCGTATTGCCGGACAGGAAGAACAGCACGACAAGGCAGAGCCCTGTAATGGCAAAGGGCAGATTGCGATAGATCGCCATCTTCGGGTTCCCTTCCGGCTTAAACCAGTTGTTCTGTGGCAGCAGGCAGAGCACGATGCGGCATACGGCGGAGATCCATGTCAGCACGAGCAATACTGTCGGACAGGAAAGATCCGGGAAAATCGCTTTCCATACATAAAACAGAAGCACATAGAAGACGGTCATGGTGATGGATGAAATCATCAGCCCCAAGCCGGACCACCATTGAACCCGCGGTGAATCGCCGCGAAATGCCTTCACGATGCGCGGCACCAGATGGAATGCGTCTCCGCCGCCCAGCACAAGCGTCAGCACGCCGAAGAGTAAGATCGCCGTTCGTCCATCCGCCCTCGAAAAAAACACAATGGCTGCGATCAGATCAAACACCAGATAGGCGATGCAGAAGATGGCTTCAAAGATCTCCGGCATGCGCGTCTTTTTCTTTTCCTGCGTCATACGACATCCTCCTTTGGGTCTATTGGATCATTTCATGTTACGCAACAGCGTAAACCTAATTTCTCAAGTTCTCCACATTGGGCTGTCTCAATATGGACGTGTGACAATCGTCATATACATGCCTCTTTCGCGCAGTCGGGCGCTGTTCATGCGCCGCTGTCCGCGCGCATCACCTGCTCCGCACTCTTGACCGCGCTGGCAAAGGTAAAATACCGCACAGGCTTGCGATATCGGCGCGCGGATTCAATGATCCTGTAGTACTGCTTGTGGGCCATAGCATTGGGCTGAATCCACACGACGTCGGCGCCTCGGACAATGCTGGTATCAAAGACAAGATCCTTGTCTACAAATCGTATGTTTCCCGTCAGCAGCGAGCGGATCGTCTTCAGCCACGTCTCATGACCGCCAAAGATGACGGTTGTCGCTTTGACCTCATACGGAAACGCGCTCTCATCAACGGCCTCATCCGGTTTCTCCTGCTCGGCAGACGCTTCCTGATTGAAGATCAGTTCGCGCAGATCAGCCAGTTCGCGATGCTCCAGCGCCGCCAGATCGCGCGTCGATGCCAGCTCTTCGCGCACTGCCCGCATATTTCGCTCCGTCTCATGCAGCGACGTGCGCAACGCCTTATTCTCCTCGCGCATCTGTTTCGCGTGCGCTTTCAGCTCTTCGATGCTCAGCGCTTCGTCATCGGCAGCCGTTTCCTCGTCCCATACGCGAATCATCGCTTCGTTTAAAGTGTATGCCTGCTTCCGTCTGCGGGCTTGTGACAGCACGGAAAAGAGATAGAGCAGCGTGATCGCGTTCTGGCCTGTGATGCCATAATTTTTGAGCATGTCTCGACGCACATCATATTTGTGCAGCTCGCGCGGCATGATACAGCCGGTCTCCTCATAGACAATCTGTGCAAGGCTGCGGTCAAGCCCGGCGGCTTTCTCGTCCTTTGGTACATACTTCCGCGCGTACCAGTCCGGAATCGGCAATGGCTTGACCGTTCCATTTTGAGAGGCAGACAGCGCGTCCAGCGCGCCGTTGTTCCATACGATGTCCTCATCCCTCTCATAGCAGTTGATCCCCCACGGCAAGCTATCCGTGACCTCTCTGAGCAATCCACAGCCCGGGCCATACAGCCATGGCAGATCGCTGCCGCTTTCGATGAGCCAGAGCAGCGCAAAACAGATTTCATAGGGATTTGAAACAGTCAAAAGCTTCATGTGTTCAGCAACCGACGCGCCGAACCTTTCCGCACATTCATCCGGATCCATATACCCGAGTCGCAGCAGTTCAAAGGTAAAGTAAGCGACATTGTTGGCGATATCGTCAAAAGCCTTGACGGCTTCTTCGTGCCTGTTTTGCAGATCGGTCATCTGCTTCGCAATGTGAAACGCCTGCTCTATCGGCTTATAATTCCCAAGCTCATTCATCGCGAAGTCAGGGATCTTCGATGCGCGCTGAGCAGAAAACGGGTCGCTCTGCAAAGCGGTGTCAGGCAGTTCATAGAGCGGATTGTTCAGCAGTGGATTGACCTTGATCCTGTCCTGATTTTGCCGGAGCTTCTCCCTGCTGTTCTCGACCTCGTCGATGATTTTGATGACCTCGTCTCGCTTTTCGTTGTACTCGCGCGCGATGTCGTTGCTCTTTTCAACCGCCTCGCGTATTGCGATCTGTATCGGCGCGATGCACATGAAATAGCGATCCAGCCACGACCAGAACAGCTCCTCAAAATGGCGGCACGCGCGCTCCTTTGCCTCCTCGGGGATGAGCGTCATGAGCGCGTCAAACGTCCGCCGGCTGGAAACATCCTGTCGCTGTGCGTTCTGCGCGTTCATTGAATGGGTCAGCACGCGGAAGACATCCCCATCCTTTTCAAGCGGTCCAACGTCGCTATCGCGGCGATACAGCACACAGAGCACGCTCAGGATCAGATTGATATCGTAATTCGTATCCCATAGTTCGGGTATGTTCAAGTCGTTTAACAAGAGCTCATCATGCGGGAGCAGCGGGTATAGTTTTTCATCCCAGCCTTCCTCTGCTGTGATCTGATCCAGTATCCATATCGATGCAGCGCAGAGGATACAGCTGTTCTTTTCAATGATGTTGTATGTGGCATTGGGCAGAAAGTTCATATGAAGCCACGCGCCGCCCACCTCATCCCTGTGTTCCTCTTCAAGGCCTTTTATGCCCTTGTATCGGTCGATGATGCCGTCTGTCATAGCGGCCGCAGCCCTGATTCTCCGATCCATCATGCTGCTTGTCGTATCGAAGGTCAATGACCTGCCTTCTTTGCGCAAGCCTTCCCTTAGAATCTGCGCGTATTCTCTTGACGCAGCAAACCAATTGAACTGCTGCTCATGCGAATATCGCTTTTTGATATAGGCGATGGGAGGCGGAATTTGCGGACGAGCTGTCCTCTTCATGTGCTTTCTCTCCTTCAATGGGCCGACGTGCGTCGTTGTGGGACAGCGCCACGCATTTTGACATTTATGCCATCTCCTTTACATGCGTTTCGATGAACTCAATCTCGGCACCGTCAAGACCAGACTTGTGATAGAGCTGAAAGTCGATATCGCATATGGATATGGACCAGTCGATATCGGAGCAGGAAGTAAAATCCTGCAGGAGCACGTAGCGCCACCTTTCAGGCGGATTGTCCTGTGTGATCTTCAATACGCCGAGCATCGCACGCGCAAACTTCGACTTCACATATTTAAGACACGCCTTGGCTTCTTGTCTTGGCTCAAACGCGCTGATTCCAATAAATGACTACGTATATCCGACATCGGGTCCAATCAATACAGGTTTGCCGATGAGACGGATCGGAACGACTTCGCCGATGGCATCGCTGCCGCAAGACCTGGGCAGCACAGCCTTAAAACGGGTAAGGTTTCTTTCCGTTATTCTGCACGTAATCCTTTAAAATATACCGATATTCCCTGCGGTTGCCATCGACAATGCCGAGTATTCTGATGTCTGAAGCAACCACGGCATTCCGGCGAAAGACGGTCAGTTTTTCCAGCGATGAACTGACGATTCTGCGCTCTTTTCCATCGCCGCTGATCCTGCTTTGGCATTCAGGGAAATCCCTGTATAATCGGTCGAGATCAAAGCGGTTCTGCAAGAACATCATGCTTCCAAGATTCCGATTTTCAGCATGCACGGCGATCTTCGCGACGAGGCTTCTCATCTCCTCAAAACCCGAAAAGACCCAC
>CAYUZP010000163.1:0-4360 GCA_964449655.1 uncultured Oscillospiraceae bacterium | reverse complement strand
AGGAGCGGATACACATATGGGTCATAAAACCAGGGTGTCTGACGCAGTGGTGCGCAGGCTCCCCATGTACTATCGTCACTTGAGGGATCTTGAAAAGGCAGGCGTGATGCGCATCTCTTCGCAGGAACTGGGCGAGCGCATGAACCTGACAGCCTCACAGATTCGGCAGGACATCAACTGCTTCGGCGGCTTTGGCCAGCAGGGATACGGCTATCACGTCTCCAATTTGAAGCAGCGCATTGGCAAGATCCTGGGACTGGGACGCGATTATCACGTGATCATCATCGGCGCAGGCAACATCGGCAGAGCGGTGGCGAATTACGCCGGTTTTGAACAGGAAGGCTTTCATGTACATGCGATGTTCGATATCTCCGCAGCGCTTGTGGGGATCGAAGTGCACGGCATTCTCGTGCAGTCAATGGATAAACTGAGCGCGTGGCTGAATACACATTCGGTGGACATTGCGGTGCTGGCTGTACCCGCGAACGCCGCGCAGGGGATCGCCGATATACTGGTGGGCGGCGGTGTGCGCGGCATATGGAATTTTGCGCCGGTCGATCTGAGTGTGCCCGAGGATATCGCAATCATACACGTCCATCTGTCCGACAGCTTGCATATCCTCTCTTATCGGATGAATGAACGTGATCTTTTGGCTGAAATAGACGCCGACAAGAGCATCTAACGTTGTTATTAGGGTTATCCATTGGGCATGTTTGAGCCGCTGAAGAGAGGACATACAGCGCGTCAGATTTAATCATTCTCAAAAGGAGGAAAATGCGTGTCGCTTGACGACCATCGCCCGCAGTGTGATGAAATACAGCAAGAAACGGATGCTTTTTACCGTACGCCACCACGTTCAGCTTCACAAAAGCACAAAAGACAGCAGGCGTTTCCATATTGGACGCTTTTGGTCATCGCATTGTGCATTGTTGTTTGGGCATTTTGTGCAAAGCTCTACGAGGAGCGCGCGATGGCTTACGAGTCCTATAAAGCTATGCTGCAGGACATAAATCGGGATACATTCTTCCCAGGCGTGACTGTCGATGGCATGGACATGAGCGACATGACGCTCGATCAAGCGCGCGCCCTTTACACAAACCGTCAACAGGAGCAGTCAGACGCATTTTCGCTGGTCGTCGCATCCGGTTCGCATCGATGGAGGATCACATCGGATCAAGTGCCGATGACATTCAATGCGCAAAAGGTGCTCGAACGCGCTTATGCCGTGGGACGCGTCGGTACTTTAGAGGATCGACTCGCAGATATTCAGCGCGTGGCACAGGAAGGGGCTTCGTTTGAGACGGGATTTGTCTATGACCGCAGTGTCGTTCGGGGACTTGTTGACACGATTGGCGACAGCCTCGACGTCGCACCGCAGGATGCTTCGCTTGACGCTTTTGATGTGATCACACGCACATTTTCGTTCAAAGAGGCGAAAGCTGGCAGCCGCATCGACCGGGCTGCGCTCGAGGAGGACATACTCGCGGCGCTAGACGCGGGCGCGTATGATCAGGTGGTGCAGCCCGATGTGAGCGTCGTCGAGCCGAATGTCTGGATGGCGCAATTGCAAGGGCAGTTCGGCAGAATCTCATCGTTCACCACGACGACGACAAACGATCGGGATCGCAACACGAACATCTCCATATCGGCGGCGGCACTCAACGGACAGGTCGTTCAGCCAGGCGAGACACTCTCCTTCAACGCCTGTACGGGGAAACGCACGGGTGAGAAGGGATATCGCGAGGCGGGCGCAATCGCCGGAGGCGTGCTGGTCGACGACACGGGTGGCGGCGTTTGCCAGACATCATCTACGCTGTTCAACGCGGTGGTGCGCGCTGATCTGGAGATCGTCGAGCGAAACGCGCACAGCTGGCCGTCCAGCTATGTCAACAAAGGCGAGGACGCGACTGTCAATTGGCCTTCTTTAGACTTTGTATTCCGCAACAACGGGCAATATCCTGTTTTTGTCGTCGCATGGTATGAGGATCAGGCGGTGACCATTGAGATCTACGGCAAACTGCTGGAAGACGGCGGGAGCATCGATCTTCAAAGCGAACTGATTCAGACCATCAAGCCATCGAACGACATATTGTATACGCTAGACGAGACGCTGCCTGTGGGCACGCGCAAGGCAGGGCACAGTAAACGCACAGGCTATGTCGTCGACACATATAAGGTCTATCTGGATGCTGACGGCAACGAGACGCGCAGGGTGAAGTTGTGGCGGACGACTTACCGCGCCACACAGCGGGAGATCCTTTATAATGATGGAAGCACTATGACCGAACCAGTAGATGAAGAGAGCATTTGACAATAGCAACCCGTCGAAGCGTAATATACGCCACGGCGGGTTGATTTTATTGATCTACTTTCTGTACCTGCCTGTGCAGGTGATCCATGCGTTCGTCAAAATCGGCGCAGAGATCGGCACAGTATTTGAGATCTGCTGCCATTTCCTCGGTGAACACATTGGCCTTCTTGTAGTGAAGCAGATGCTCAAGGCTTGCCCAGGAGTCCATCGATATCGTTCGAAACTGCACCTCGACCTTCATCAGTCGCTTTCCCTGTGACAGGAAGATCGGCACAGAGACGATCAGATGCAGGCTGCGATAGCCATTTGGCTTGGGATGCTTGATGTAATCCTTGCGTAGAATGGGTACAATGTCGTCCTGCGTTAGAAGCATGTCTGCGAGTCGGTAGACATCTTCCTGAAACGAGCAGATGACGCGGATGCCAGCGATGTCATAGAGATTTGCCTCGATGGATTCGACGCTGATGGGAATACCCTTTCGTTGCGCCTTTTCCACGATGCTTGGGATGCTCTTGAGCCGGCAGTGAATATTTTTGATCGGATTCAATTCATATTGTAGTGACATCTCCTCATTGAGTACATTGAATTTCGTCTCGATCTCCAGCATTGCGCAGCGGTAATATGCCATAAGCAGCCGGTATTGCTCGGCTTCCTCCATAATATTTTGTGGTGAACTCGTGCTGAACATCGAGCGGATCTCAGATTCGCTGGGCAAGGGCGGCATGATCCGATCTGTCACGATATCCCACCTCCATCATAATCTATGCTTTCATTATAATCAATTCAGCACGGTATTGCTAGCCTCAATTTACGTATTCCACTTCATTCGCGGGTTCGGGTCAATCATCAGCATGATGACCAGGTGTCGTTCATGCCCGTGTCAAGCGGTCATGTCCGATAATTCATGTCAGATCGTCTTTGGACATTCTTCGACGTCCTGATGTCTCCTGATTATCAGGTTTTGAGATTCTCATGTTCTCTTATCCATTCGATCGTCCATCGTGATGATCCTTTCTGAATGGGTGGTCACCACTCCATGCTGCTCAAGGGCCATCACGATGGATTCCATTGTTCCGCGATATGCCGCTTCATAATGAATCATAAACAAAAAAATGCGGGACTTCTGACCGGAAAATACGCCGGTAAGAAGCCCCGTAATTTTTCAAAACAGATCGTACACTGCACAGCATCAGCCGATGAATTGCTTCGTCTTGTGAAGCACTTGTATAATGATAAGATCTCAAAGACAATGCAAATCCTGTAAAAGGCTAACACCTACAACGCAGCGGCGTTCATAAACCATGTTCCACTTTTTACAGGTGTTGTAAAGCGAATCACTCGATGGTCACATGGTTCCACACCACGTCGCCCGTCGGCAGAACCTGCAGGCCCTTGATGTTAGACTTGATCATGACCGGATTCACATAGTAATGCAGCGGGGCGACAGCGCCTGTTGCCATCAGTATGCGCTCAGCTTCGGCGGCCAAATTGGCACGCTCCTCCATATCAGAGCAGGCCTTGACCTGATTCACCAGCGCGTCATACGCATCCGCCCAGGTCTGATCGCCGTTCAAGCCATAGACGGCATCCAAACCAGCGTTTGCAGTGCTCGCGCTGTTGCGCGTATAGTCGCCAATATCCTGACCCAGACGCGGATAGTTGTTGCCGGAGCTGCTGCTGAAGATCTCCAGGAAGTTGACCACATCCTCAAAGTCCGCAACCCAGCCCATACGGCTCGCCTCCGCGTCGCCATTGCCTAGCTTGATCTGCAGCGTAGCCCACGCCTCTGTGTTGATGGTCGCCTGAATGCCTACGGTCGCCCAGCAGTTCTGCACATATTGGACGATGGCGCTGTTCGTAGCGTTGGTGTTGAAAGAGAACTCGAAGATCGGCACATCGGTAAACATGATATCGCCGCCCTCTAGGCTGCCCGTATAGCTGTAGCCAAGCTCCATCAGCATGTTGATGGCCGTCACCTGATCCTCCGTGTATGCCGGATAATCAGCGGAGTAGGTGGCGGTTCCGGTATACCATGCGTCATAGATCTGC
>CAYUZP010000162.1:0-4391 GCA_964449655.1 uncultured Oscillospiraceae bacterium | reverse complement strand
GCGCGGGCAGCTTCTTCGCCTTGTCCGACAGCAGCACCTTTCCGCCCTCGCGCCCACTGGCGCGCAGCAGACGTTGCCGATGCCTCTGCACTTTAAAGCGCTGACTCGTCCATGCGCACTTGCGCCTCTTCAATCCGCTTTTCCGCGATCTCGAAGTAGTGTTCGTCTCGCTCTATGCCGATAAAATCTCTGCCCGTGTTGACACAAGCCACGCCCGTAGAGCCGCTGCCCATGCAATTGTCTAAAACCACATCTCCTGGATGCGTATACGTCCTGATCATGTATTCAAGCAATGCGATAGGTTTTTGTGTGGGATGGAAGTGCTTTTCAGTTGTATTTCCGCATTCATTGAATCGAACCACATCGACCGGAAACCGCGAACCATCCTCGCTGCTTGATTGATAAGGTTTAAGACCCATTGTGTAATTCATGCTGTTTTTATTGACACAACCTGCGTTCTTATAAGGTTTGCCGAATGTCTTTTGTGGTTGATAATAGGGCAGCGCACGATAAAATACCTGTATGCTTTCGTGCGCTTTGAGCGGCATCTTTCTTGCATTTAAAAATCCGGTGCCTTCTGCCTTTTGCCATATCCACTCATATCTATATTCCTTCTTGTTGCTGTATACGACATCCGCGGTGAACGGCATCTGCCCAAACAAAAGCACGGGTGCCCGAGCCTTGCATATTCTGTGCCAATGCTCCCATAATGGATCAAAAGGTATGCGAACGTCCCACGCGTTTGCCGTCGTTCCATACGGCAAATCACAAAGCGCATGTCCACGCTTTTGTCTTTAATTTCTTTCATTCTCTCCAGGCAATCCCCAAGCATCAACTGCATCCGCATCCCCTGCCTTTGTGGAAATTTTGCATCAAAAAACCGCCCGAAGGCGGCGTGCTGTCCGACAGTTCAAATCAAGCATAAAGTTCAGCCTTTCCGGCCATAAACAATCCGTCTTTTTGTCGATCATCTTGTGGCTACGTTTTTACCAATCTTCTATATGCCCTAGCATCTCCCGCAGCGGTTTCCCGTCCACGAGAAGCTTATCTAAAACTTCATCAACTGAATCGACATATTCCTCATTTTCTGGGCCCGCAATCCATATCTTATCGGGATCCCCCATGCAGCGGGAATAAAAATAATGCTGGCCTTTATAAGCAAATTCGTCTTCATCTCGGGATTCGTCAAGAATATGGTGTAAATGCTCTAGCGTCATTCTCGCTTTACCTCCTTGAGCAAATTCGGGAAATCTTTGCGCATTCTGTCTGTAACCGCTTGCCCGCCCATATACATGAAAGAACCGTTTTGCCATACCGCTTCATGATAATGCTGTGATGTGTGCCGCCCATGCTCGTCAATAAAATCATGCTGTTTCGGATGTCCATGCGCGCCATTGTCAATTCGCATTGTAACACGCCCGTCGCGATCATACAAATAAAGCTTTTGAGTCTTTTTGCCTTGACTCTCGCCGTTTACAAGTATTGCCGCGTAAGGCGTCTGCCCGCTCGGGTACACGTGCAGCGCGGGCAGATTCTTCGCCTTGTCGGACAGCAGCACCTTTCCGCCTTCGCGCCCGCTGGCGCGCATTCAATGTCCACCCGATCGCATTGGCATTCCTCGTGATTTACGTAAATTGCATAGTCTTGCTTGACGCGCCCGGCATTCAGCGGTATAATAAGGCATCGTCTGAAGGCGACAGAATACAAAAACAAGCCATGAAGGCAAGAGCCGGAGAACCGGTATTGACATCATGGCTTATTTTTTATTGGATTTTCCCGTAAAAAAATTCTCTGCCGCAGGGCAGGCGCAGAAAGGATGTTTAAAATGAGCTTAACAAACACCGAAAACCGTCGCATGCGTGCTTCCCTATCCGTGCGCAGGCTCACGATCTCAGCGATGCTGCTGGCGGTCGGACTGCTGCTTCCGTTCATCACCGGTCAAATACAGGGCATAGGCAACATGCTCTGTCCGATGCATCTGCCTGTATTCATCTGCGGCTTGCTCTGCGGGCCCATCTGGGGACTGGTCGTAGGCGCTATACTGCCGATCCTGCGCAGCTTCCTGTTCGGTATGCCGCCGCTGATGCCCACCGCCGTGGCCATGACGTTCGAGCTGGCCACTTATGGCGTAACCTCCGGCGTCCTGCGCCGCAAGCTGCCCAAGACGCTACCCTATCTCTATGTCTCGCTCATCGTCTCCATGCTGCTTGGGCGTATCGTCTGGGGCATCGTCAGCATTCCGCTCTACGGTCTGACATCGAACACGTTCACCTGGTCGATCTTCTTGACCAACGGCTTTGTGAACGCCATTCCCGGCATCATATTGCAGCTTCTCATCATCCCGCCGATTGTAAACGCACTGGAAAAGGCGCATCTGGCAGGTTGACGTCTGCGTTTCATGCGTGGGCATGCGCCGCTTGGCACATCGATATGCAAGCCCTGAACACAGAATATGACAGAAAAAGACCCAGAGCGCGCCGGCTTCTGGGCTTTTGTGATGTCCTTGCGTTGATCACGGAACGCTGATGATATCCTCGCGCAAGCGATAGAGCGTCGCACCATAGTTTCTGCGGCAGAACGCATCGACAAACCAGTCGATCTCCTTCCTGGCTTCAAATTGCACATAACCATAGCGCTCACCGCCGCGGGTTTCGCCTTTCATGTTGGAATCGGTCCAGCACACCGTATCGGTTTGGGCATCATAATCTTCGATGAAGATCAAGCTGTGCGCACCGACACCGTAATAGTAGTTGGCGGCCATCTGAAAAAAATCGCCGCGCTGAACCTGCATGAGAAAGGCGCGCGCAAGCTCGCGGTTTTCCTCAGCGCCCAACGAAGCATCGTAGCGAAACGTGGCTGCTGCATAAAAGGGGTTGCCTTCCTCGGCGGGAACATCCTGCCAGCAAAGGCCATACACGTAGGGCGCGCATTGCTCGCGCGGAAGATTTGCGGGAAGCATCAGCGGCACATCCGGATACTGTGCCATGCGGTAACCCGCACAGGACTCGCTGAACAGATAGGTGACGAAATTTTTGCAGACATAGATGTCCCCCGCATAGTGCGCGCGCTGTGCCCGTCCGCCCGTCGCCTCATACGTCTGCTTAGCCAGTGTGATGATGTCGTCGATCAGCTGCTGACGCGCCATCAAAGACGCATCGTCGATCATCACGGCATCCTGCGCGCCTTGCATTTCCTCTACGGAAAGCGTCTCCTCCGCTAAACCGTGAACGGCGCAGAGGGTCAACACAGCCGCCAAAAACAAAGCCACGTTCTTCATAAACACACCCCTGATCCCATCAAAAGAATGTCTGATTATATCATGCGAAAATAAAATGCGCAACAATTAAAAAAGCATATAAAAAACAGCAAAAATGTCCGTATAAGTTGCCCTTATATGGACGTGCAATCAAAAAAGTCCCAATTTTCATCAATGTACCTATGCAAATCTCGTCGATTTTCCATAATATTGTCATGATATATAATCAATATTTCAAAACATATTTGGAATAATAATTCTAGACTGATCGAATTTGGGTTGACGAAAAAGAAAGAATGTGCTATGATTACTTTGGTTAGAAAAGAAAGAGGAGGTTGGGAATAGACATATGCCACCAAAACAGAGGATCACGCGGGACATGATCCTTAAAAAATCGTTTGACATGTTCAGGCAATCCGGCATGGGATCCGTCAATGCGCGTTCCGTCGCAAAAGCGCTGAATTGTTCGACTCAACCCATTTTCAGTTATTTTTCGGGGATGGACGATCTGAAAAGCGCGTTGGATGAAAAGGCGCAGGAATGCTACGATGAGTGCGTCGCCTGCACCGATGGTCTTTCTCTGGAGAGCTTTTGCAATGCATATGTCCATTTTGCAGATGAACAGCCACGCCTCTTCGCGCATCTGTTCCTGCAGAGCGGTCGTACCGTCGATGTCATGCCGTTAGATGAATACAAACGGAATGCCATCATTGCAATGGAATGCGAAAGTGCGGAACTTTCAGATGAGCAAGCAAAGGAGCTTTGCAAGTCGGTATGGCTCTATGCGCATGGCTTGGCCGCAGCGCGTGCTGTCTGCCTGATGGAGATGACGGACGATGCAGTCTGCAACCAGATTTCCCGGATTCACCAAGGAGAAATACTGCGCATCAAGCAGGAATCCTTTTAAACGAATCTTGATTGTCATATCATGTGAATTAGAAACAGGGGAGCTGCTGCGATCGGCTCCTCTGTTTTGTGTATCCATCATTTAACCTGAATTATTCACGGCGATAAAAGTATGAACGCCGATTGATGTGATTGCTTTGACTTTTCAACCGCACCGTGCGAAAAGTTATCCCTAAAGGGCGCAAAATCCCTATGGACTGTCTACAGGCGCATTTGAGGCTGTCAAGGA
>CAYUZP010000161.1:0-4426 GCA_964449655.1 uncultured Oscillospiraceae bacterium | reverse complement strand
TGGAGCGGTTCATCTCAGAATCATCGACGATGAGGATGGTCTCTTTTTCCATATCAATCATTCGCCCTTCTGCGAAAGGTGCCGATGCGTTTTAAAACCAAAACCGCTGCATTGATCTGCCTTTTCGCGTTGTTTTTATGCTGCAATTGCGATACCGGTCCGCCTGGGGCATAGCGCGCTCTGCGGTTGACGGCAGTGATTCGGCAGGTTGTGGAATGAGGGATATAAACCGCGGCGGAACCGGTTAGGATTTTTGGAAAACCGGAACTTGCCGCCGACTGTTGTGGATACAGGCAAGCGAAGCGTTCAAAGCGGGAAAGGGCCATAGGTGACTATGCTGTTGCGTTGCCCCGTCCATCCCTGCTCCATTGCAGGCGGCGGACTCCGGTTCCGCATGATCGGCAGGGAATGAATAGCAGCCTATGCTGCTTTAGCAAACAGTGGCAAGCTGTAAGCGGCAAAGGAACTTTGACAAGGCCGCAGGCAATGATCCTCATTTGGAAGAGAGCACTCCTTCGCGAATGACGCTGCAAAGATTTCCTGAAATATGGATGGCATTCCTGCTGAACTCTGTAAGGAAAGTGTACATGTGCCTTTTCCGCCCATATGAATCATATCTGCCTTAAACTTCCGTTCTGTGGATCGCTTCCCCCTAATTCGCCGCTCTTCCAATGCTTCCGACAGAGGCTGATATAGCTCTCGTTTCCCCCAAGAAGAATTTGCTCGCCTTCCCGTACGACATGTCCGTCCTGAATGCGCGCGTTGAACGTCGCCTTTCGGCCGCACCAGCAGATGGTCTTGATCTCCTCGATGGTATCCGCCCAGCTTAGAAGCGCCTGGCTGCCTTCGAAGAGTTCACCGCGAAAATCCGTGCGCAGCCCGTAGCAGATGACCGGGATCTCCCGCTCATCGACGATGTCCACAAGCTGACAAACCTGTTTTGCCGTCAGGAAATGCGCTTCGTCCACGATGATGCACGCATAGGGCGACAGATCAATGCTGTCAAGTTCTTCGACGAACCGGCACTCCGCCTCAAGCCCGCAGCGGGAGCGCACAATGTTCTCCCCGTCGCGGTTTTCAAGTTGGGGCTTGAGCATGAGCACCTCCCTGCCGCGTTCTATGTAGTTGTAGCGAACCATCACGGCGTTTGCCGTCTTGCTGGACCCCATCGCCCCATAGCGGAAATATAATTTTGCCATTTCGGTTTCTCCTGCGTCTTCGAGATTTGCTGCGTTAATCCCTGCGGAACAGATCGCGCGTATAGACTTTCTCCTTCACGTCGTCTAGTGCCGGATCGTAGCGATTGGCGATGATGGCGTCGCTCATATGCTTGAATTCGTCAAGCGCTCCTATGACAGGGCTTCCGAAAAACGTGCTTCCGCTTGGCAAAATCGGTTCATAGACAATCACGTGAGCGCCTTTTGCCTTGATGCGCTTCATCACCCCTTGAATGCTGCTGTATCGGAAATTGTCACTGCTTGCCTTCATGGTCAGCCGATAGACGCCGATCGTCACCGGCCGTTCCTTGCTGGTGTCATAGGTGTTTTCGCCATCATAACTGTAATATCCCGCCATTTGCAGCACGCGGTCGGCGATAAAATCCTTGCGCGTGCGGTTTGCCTCGACGATCGCGCTGATCAGGTTTTCAGGCACATCCTCATAGTTGGCCAAAAGCTGCTTGGTATCCTTGGGCAGACAGTATCCGCCGTAGCCAAAGGATGGATTGTTGTAATGATTCCCGATGCGTGGATCGAGACAGACGCCTTCGATGATCTGCTTTGAATCGAGGCCTTTCAATTCCGCATAGGTATCGAGTTCATTGAAAAAGCTGACGCGCAGCGCAAGATATGTGTTGGCGAACAGTTTAACCGCTTCCGCCTCTGTGCAGCCCATCAAAAGCACAGGCACATGCTGGTCAACAGCGCCTTCAGCCAGAAGATTCGCAAATGTGTGCGCCGCTATGGCAAGCTGTCGGTCTTCCATATCCGCGCCGACAATGATCCGGCTTGGGTGAAGATTGTCATACAGCGCTTTGCCTTCCCTCAGGAATTCAGGACTGAACAGCAGTTTTCGGCTTCCCATACGTTCGCTGACCGCGCGCGTATAGCCCACCGGCACGGTCGATTTGATGACGATATATGCATTTGAATTGACCGCGAGTACCGAAGAGATCACTTTTTCGACAGCGGAGGTGTCAAAATGATTCTTTTGACTGTCATAATTGGTAGGCGCGGCGATGATGACAAAATCCGCATTCCGATAGGCGGAAGCGCCGTCCAGCGTCGCTGTAAGGTCAAGCGGTCTGTCACTGAAGAACGCTTCCAATTCCGCATCTGAAATGGGCGATACGCGCCGATTGACCATCTCTACCTTTTCAGGGATGATATCCACCGCGGTGACACTGTGATGTTGGGCCAAAAGCACGGATAGAGATAATCCGACATATCCCAGACCTGCGACGGCGATTCGTGTTTTTTCCTTCATAAACCCACATCCTTTTGCCTTTCTATTCTACCATGGTTGCCCTGAAATGGCAAGGCATGCATGAGATCACCTGTGATGTCACCGGTAACGTTGCTTTGAAAAAACGATGATCAATTGCCGCGGCTGATGAAAATGCGGGCTTCATCGCGGTATATCACATACTTTATATTTTGTAATTTTCACTCAATTTTGCAATCACTTCTTCCTTTCCCGCCTTTTCGTGATATAATGTCCAATCGTGGCTATGGTTTCCTTTACAATGAAGAAGGAGATAGATCTTGAAATGCTCAAAACCAACGCTGTTCGCACGATGGACATGACAAAGGGCCCGCTGCTCAAAAACGTGTTGATCTTTTCCATGCCGATCATGCTCTCCGGCATTCTTCAGCTGGTTTTCAATGCCGCGGATACCATCGTCGTTGGAAAATTCTCAGGCGTCGAAGCACTCGCTGCCGTCGGATCCGTCGGTTCGCTCAACAATCTGATCGTCAGCCTTTTTATTGGCTTGTCTGTCGGCGTCAATGTGCTTGTTGCGCGTTATACAGGCTCTTGCGATACAGAACGCATCTCGCAGACAGTGCATACCGCCGTACTGCTTGCGCTCTGCGGCGGTCTCGTGCTGACTGTCATCGGTGTGACGCTCGCCCATCCGTTGCTGCAATTGATGGGTTCTCCTGAAGACGTGATCGATCTCGCTGTGCTGTATGTGCGCATTATTTTTGTCGGTATGCCCATACAAATGCTCTATAACTTCTGCGCTGCCGTACTGCGCGCCATAGGCGATACACGCCGCCCGCTGTATTTCCTGTCGATCGCAGGCGTCATCAACGCGCTGCTCAACCTGTTCTTTGTCATCGTGCTGCATATGAGCGTAGCGGGTGTCGCGTTGGCCACCGTCATCAGCCAAACCGTTTCCGCAGCTTTGATCGTGCATTCACTGATGACCATGGATGGACCGACACGGCTCAATTGGCGCAAGCTTCGCCTTCACAAACGTGTATTCAAGGAGATCATTCGCATCGGTCTGCCCGCGGGCATCCAAAGTTCTGTCTTCTCGCTGTCCAACGTCGTCATTCAATCCTCTGTCAACAGCTTTGGCTCAGTCGTCATCGCCGGCAATTCAGCGGCCATGAATGTCGGCAATTTTGTCTATCAGGCCATGAATACGTTCCAGCAGGCGGTCACTTGCTTTGTCGGACAGAACATCGGCGCGCGCAAGCCGGATCGCGTCACCATGTCGGTCAAAGTCTGCCTGTTTTGGGCTTTCTCATTCGGTGTGGTGCTGGGGCTGCTCTCCTGCGTATTTGGTAGACCTCTGTTGAGCCTGTACAACTCTGAGCCGGATGTGATCGAGGCTGGGCTGGAGCGCATATATATTGTATGCGGACCCTATTTTCTCTGCGGCATCATGGACGTCATGACCGGTGCGCTCAGAGGCATCGGATATTCCATGCTGCCGATGATCGTTTCGCTGCTCGGCTCATGTGTCTTTCGAATCCTTTGGGTCGTCACGGTCTTTGCAGCCCATCCAAGCATCGCATGTCTCATGCTTTCCTATCCCATCTCTTGGGCACTGACATTTGTCGCCTTGCTGGCGCTATATATTCCGCTCTGGATGCGCCTAGTGCGCACAGAATTTGCTGTGACGCAGCAGCCTGCTGCCTCTTAAACCAATATCGCATGGACATGGGATTTGACAGAGCGCATGATGACTCTGCTCATCTCTTCGTTGTCATTTCAAAACGGTATCGACGAATGTTTAGCGGATTGCGGAGAATGCGGACGATGGACGGCTATGCATCTTATCACAAATGGCGTGCGGGGCGGAGTCTTGAGAGAGGTCAAGGTCTATAGGCATAAAGCTGTTCACTTGATTCTTGATCATGCAATCCGGAGAGATGGATGTATCCATGGCTTACAGGATTGTCATTGCATTTGCCGG
>CAYUZP010000160.1:2266-4528 GCA_964449655.1 uncultured Oscillospiraceae bacterium | reverse complement strand
CGCAAGAGGAAACTTGCTTCGCGATAAACGCAAATCATCGGAAACGTTGCAAAGCTGCGAATCCAAATGCTGCGATAGAATCAAAAAAGCTTGTGGGCGGGCGGGTGGGGCATGAAAAGCAAAAAGCAGCGAGGATTGAAAAGCCACGTTTTTTATGCCTAGCACGACAACGAATGTCTTGTTGATTGCAGGCAGCGCGGAAGAAACAGGCTCTGCAGGCAATAGACATGTGCGAAGCGGATTGGCATGTCCCACCCACCAGCCCACGGGACGGGGCTGTGTTGTGACTGCTCGGTTTCGGAAAGGCTTTGCAGGCAACAGACATGTGCGAAGCGGCTCGGCGTGTCCCACCCACCCGCCCACGATGCAGGGCTGAACCGCGGCTTCGCGGTCTTTTTCATGCCATAAAAACAATAAAGCTTAACGAGGATGCAAATGCAAAAGAGCGCTGTGGGCCGATCGAGGAGCGGATATTGGGCCGAACGCTCAGAGGATTTCACGGATCAGCGGTTCATTCAGCAGCAGCCTCGCCGCGCGCTCGGGCGGCATACGGTTATCAAACGCGATGTGCGCGGCTGCACGGTAGAGCGGTTCCCGCTGCGCGTAGAGCGTGCGCATGCGCTCCCGTTTATCCCCTGCGAGGTTGGGGCGGTGATCCTGCTTGACATTTGCGATCATGTGTTCAAGCGGTCTGCACAGAAAGACGACGAGGCCGTGTTCGCGCATGAGACACACGTTTTCCTCGCGCGTGACGATGCCGCCACCGGTCGCGACGATGCACGCGGGCAGCGCAAGTGCGCGGCGCAGCGCGGCTGTCTCGCACACGCGAAAGCCTGCATCTCCGGACAGCTCAAAGATCTGCGGGATCGTGCGGCCTTCAAAGCGCTCGATTTCCGCGTCCAGATCGAGCAGCGCCTCGCCGGTCTGCCGCGCGAGTTCCCTGCCCAGCGTGGTCTTGCCGCAGCCCATCATGCCGATGAGGAAGAGCGGTTTAAGCATCGTCCTCCTCCTTTGCGGCGCGATAGGAACCGAGCAGGCGGCAGTTCTCGCAATCCGCGCTGAGCGAATCCATCAATATGCGCAGATTGTCGCTGGAGACGTTGCCGATCAGATCGACATAGAAGCAGTACTCCCAGTTGGAATCGTGCAGCGGACGGGATTCGATGTGCGTGAGGTTCATGCCCATGGCGACAAAGCTGGAGAGCGCGCGCATCAATGTGCCGCGTTCGTGGCGCACGGTGAACGTGATGGACGCCTTATCGGGCACGCCGATGGGCCGGGGCGAGGCGCTGACGACGTAAAAACGGGTGTGATTGCCGCTGAATGTGTGGATGTCGGGGGCGAGAATGGAGAGACCATAATGCCGGGCGGCGAGACGGGAGGCGATGGCGGCGTTATGCGGGTCACCGAGCTCTGCGACGTGACGGGCGGCGATGGCGGTATTGAAGTAAGGCGTTCTGACCCAATCGGGGTGTCCGGCGAGGAAGGCGTCGCACTGCGCGAAGCCCTGTTCATGGCTAAATACAGTATGGATATCGTCTATACGCGCGCCGGGAAGGCCGAGCAGGCAGTGTTCGACGCGCACGAGCTGTTCGCCGACGATGTGACAGGCGTATTTGCCCATGAGATCGTACACGGTGTCGATGGAGCCGGAGGAGGAGTTTTCGACGGGCACGACGCCGTAGCGGGCTTCACCGGAGGCGACGGCGGAGAAGACATCCTCGAATGTGCGGTAACCCTTGCGCTCGCATTCGCCAAAGAAGCCGACGACTGCGCTCTCCGTGAACGCGCCGGGCACGCCGCAGTAGGCGACGAGATCGGTCTGGCAGCGGGCGTCGAGAAAGCGATACTGTTCCTCGCGCGAGAGGCGCATGATCTCCTTGAAGAGCTCGACGGCAGGTTCGCGGAAGGCGTCCTCGTCGACCTGGCGGGCGCGCTCGGTGAGCACTTGCTGTTCGCGTGTGGCGTCGAGGATTTCGAGGTGATGTTCATATTTGTAGAGCGCGACGTCGCGGGAGACGTGCATGCGCGCCTCGAAGAGCTTGACGAGCTGCGCGTCGATGGCGTCCAGTTCGGCACGACAGACGCTGATGTCCTTCATGGGCGAATACCTCCTTGC
This sequence comes from uncultured Oscillospiraceae bacterium, assembly GCA_964449655.1. Taxonomy (GTDB): domain Bacteria; phylum Bacillota; class Clostridia; order Christensenellales; family Aristaeellaceae; genus Ventricola. The sequence goes on along the minus strand of CAYUZP010000160.1, from coordinate 2,409 downwards.
ATAGATGGGATGGAAGGGCGTGGGGATGTCCGCTAAGCGTTTACGCACAGCGCGGCTGGTTTTGGAGCCCCGCGTATGGGCAGGAGCCGAAATCATCGCTAGAAGTGGCTATAGACCTGAGCGCATGTCGGAAGAGTCCTCTG
>CAYUZP010000160.1:0-2166 GCA_964449655.1 uncultured Oscillospiraceae bacterium | reverse complement strand
GAAATCATCGCTAGAAGTGGCTATAGACCTGAGCGCATGTCGGAAGAGTCCTCTGTCTCAAATGAACAGTCGTCCATCCGCTGTACACCCAGCACGGTCAGCACATCCTGATCGACCGTGAAGCGCACGTTGCAGCCCGCGAATGTCATGCCGTACACGCGTGATGGATCTCGCTGATACGATGGACGCGGGTCCTGCGCGAGCAAATCGATCAATGTTTGCCTGCGACAGGGCTCGACGCGCGATTGAAGCGATGGCGGGAAGACGACGCGAAGGGTGTGGGGTGCGGTATCCTCGGTGAATCCGGCCAGGGCGTCCGGATGGCAGTCGGTGAGCGGCAGATAGGGCTTGATATCGAATATGGGCGTGCCATCGACCATGTCCACACCGCCGACGATGAGCACAGGGCCCTGCGGCGTGTCCCATGCGACGCGCTTGAGGCGCACACACGACAATCCGAGCGCGTTGGGGCGAAAGGGCGAGCGCGTCGCGAATACGCCCATGCGCGTGTTGCCGCCGAGCCTGGGCGGGCGCACGGTCGCGTTCAATCCAGCTCTTTGCGCCTTGTGGAACGACCAGATCAGCCAAAGATGCGAAAAGCCGTCGATGCCGCGCAGTGCGTCGGGATTGCGCAGCGCCGGTTCAAATACGATGCGTCCATCCGCTTGAGGGACGAGTCCGCTTTGCCGGGGAACGCCGAATTTCTCGGGAAAATCGGTTCGTATGTGCGCGATGATCCGCAGCGGAGGCGTCGTTTCCGCGCTGCTTTTTGATTGCTGTGTCATGTTTTGCGCTTTCTTTGCGGGTTGAGATCGCATGGGTGGGTCGATGTCTATACGCGATGCAAACGTGGCACGCGCCGTAAGGGTTGGCGTTTAGAAGGATGGGTTCGCTGCTTGTCCTCCGATTTCCGCTTTTCTTCACACCGAATGCCGCGCTTCATGCGGACCGCGAATATTTGCGGCTAGGCAGGTTCCGCCCCAGTTCGGGAAACGCCGCCTTCCTTCGCATGGACGGGTGACCGGCGGAGAAAGTTCCATTTTCAAAGCGCGGAAATCGAGATTGTTCACCACAGAAAAGATATCGATTTTTGCCAGCGTTTCTTCCATGAGAAAGAGGTTTTGGCGTCTTTCAAGGCCTTGTGCTCATTGTGGGCAGCTCTGCACGCGGCGTCACGACGCGCTGATCCCGAGCGCGAAGAGGATGTATGGGATCTGCTCGGTGAGATACGTATACTGAAAGCCGTTCTGCGCGATCGCGTAGGCCGCCGCGAAGACGTGATAGACGATGATGAATGCCGTTGTGGCGACGCGCGCTTTCCTGCTGATGTCTTCCGTGTATGCGGTGCTCTTGCGCGCGGTGAACCTGTCCAGCTTGATGACGATACGGCAGCTGATGAGCGGATAGATGAAGTCGATCAGGCTGATGCCCAGCACGGTAAAGCCGAATACGACGCTGTAGAGCTTTGCGACAGGCTCAAACAGGTCGCCTAGGAACAGCAGTATGCTCAGCAGAACGAGCATCGCGAAACGATAGACCAGAAAATACAGTATGCCGATCGCGATCGGAACCAGTTTGCTGAGGAGAACATTCAGTTTATATTTCATGTGAGACCTCCGGTTTTCGATGCGATGAATGCGCAAGCCCCGATAGAGCGATCCCACGCGGACAATGCGCGCATTTTCAGGATTTGCCGACTGATCGCATTATACCATCTTTTAAAGCGGAATGTCCCCTGTTTCACACGATTTTTTCAGATTTGTCCCATGTCGGTCTGAGCGGTCACGCACAAGCAGGGAAACGCTGTCCTCAGATCCCGCCTGAGAGACGCTTCATAGCCTTTGTACATGTCCGCTCGGCACAGCGCGTGTTTTGGTTTTGGTGCCGGCCCATTTTTCCTTTCCCCTCCACTCCTCTAGCTATCCGCGCGTCTAGGCCCTTATAAACCATCGAAGCCCTCGCCTGCCGGGGGCTTTTTGTCGTGAAGACACATTCCAAGCCCTTCTCACGCCGCTTCCTTGTTTAGTTCCTAGTGCCTAGTGCCTAGTGCCTAGTTTAGTTCCTAGTTCTTAGTTCTTAGTTCTTAGTAACTAATCACTAATCACTAATTAACTAATTAGTTCCTAGTGCCTAGTTTAGTTCTTAGCTACTAACCACTAATTAGTT
>CAYUZP010000159.1:4305-4566 GCA_964449655.1 uncultured Oscillospiraceae bacterium | reverse complement strand
CCCGAACAAAAAAACGCTGCCCCGCATGCACGGGGCAGTTTCCTTTAGCGCTCGACGCGCCCAGATCCGGAGCCCTTCATCAGGCTCTCGACTTCCTTGACGCTCACGCGGTTGAAATCGCCTGAAATCGTGTGTTTGAGGCAGGATGCCGCGACGGCAAACTCCAGCGCCTCGCCTTGCGTATTATACGTGTTGAGGCCGTAGATCAATCCGCCGCCAAACGAGTCTCCGCCGCCCACGCGGTCCACGATGTCCGTGATC
>CAYUZP010000159.1:0-4295 GCA_964449655.1 uncultured Oscillospiraceae bacterium | reverse complement strand
GGGAGACGTAGAACTCCTTGCCGTCATAGATACATGCTGCCCAATAGTTGGTATCCGCGCTCTTTGATTCGCGAAGGGTGATGGCGACGGTCTTGAGATTGGGGTACAGCGCCATCGCCGTCTGCGCGATCTTCTTGTAGACGTCACGGTCAAGCTCGCCGCTCTCGACGTCTGACTTGGCGGAGATGCCCAGGGATTTTTGGAAGTCCTCCTCGTTGGCGATGGCGACATCGACATAGCGCGTGATCTCGCTCATCACCTCTTTGGCTTCCTTGCCGTACTTCCACAGGTTCTTGCGATAGTTGAGGTCGCACGATACGGTGAGGCCCATCTCCTTTGCCGCCTTGACCGCGGATAGGGACAGGTCTGCCGCGGACTGCGATACGGCCGGCGTGATGCCTGTGATGTGGAACCATGTCGCGCCTTTAAAGATCTGTTTCCAGTCAAACAGGTCGACGCTCGCCTTGGCGATGGCCGAATCCGCGCGGTCGTATATGACCTTGGACGGGCGCTGATTGGAACCGGTCTCTAAAAAATAGATGCCCATGCGGCCCTCGGTCAGCTTGATATGGGAGACATCCACGCCAAAGCCGCGCAATTCCCTTATGCAGGCCATGCCGATATCGTTGTTGGGCAGCGCGGTCACAAACGCGGTGTCCATGCCGTAATTGGCCAGGGAGACAGCGACGTTCGCCTCGCCGCCGCCAAACGTGGCCTCAAGCGATGGGCTCTGGAAAAAGCGCTCAAGCGCGGGACTCTTCAGGCGAAGCATGATCTCGCCCAATGTGATGACACGAGCCATATTCACTCCTCCAATCGTTTAACGCACACGGCACGGGTCCTTTCCGCGCCGCTTTTATATGATTATATCGGATTCTCCGCGGCAAATCAAGCTTGTTGGCCGCTTTTAGCATTTTGCGGGGACTGGAAGTTTGCATAAAAATCGGGAAAAGGATCTGAACACGGCATACGGTTCGGTTTTTTCATACATAAATATAGCGGAGACTGTTTGTCATGCCATCGCGACGCCTTTTTTGCGGCTCATGGTTTCGGCGACGGAGATGTCACACAGCGCGGGAGGATGACGGGTGATGAAAAGAAAGCGGCGAACATCAGTCTGCTTTGACCGCGAATCAAACCCGTATAGGTTTTTTTGGGCAATCGCTTTACAAACCTTTGGGGCATGCGCTATAATATCCTATATCCCTCGGTGCGAAGGAGGAGGACATGTTCAATATCGGGATCACGGAGATCATCCTGCTTCTTCTGATCGCCTTTATTGTCGTCGGTCCGGAAGACCTGCCGCGAATCGCGCGTGCGCTGGGGCGCTTCGTGCGGTATCTGCGAAAGATGCTGCAGGAGATCAAGCGGGAGACAGGCTTTGATGAGGTGACCAGCGAGATTCGCGACGTCGATCGCGAGATTCGCAAGGAGATGAAAGACCTCGATATCCGTGATGATCTCAAGCAGGCGCGCAGTGATGTCGAAAAGGAGCTGAAGACCGTCAAAGACGAGGTCAATCTGAAGGGCATCGAAGAGGATCTCAAACAGACGCAGAGCGAGATCAAGGATGGACTGCAGTCCGTCGGACGCGCGATGGATCTGGACGGCATCAAAAAGGAGATGAGCCGCGCGGACATCGGTGTCTCCGGCGATGCTGAGGCGGATCACACAAACAAGCAAAACATGGATGAGCGACAGGAGGAAGGATCGACATGAGAATAGGAACGATGGAAGTTCTGCTGATCATCGTGCTGGCGTTGGTCATCTTTGGCGGCGGCAAACTGGCGGGCGTGGGCAAAGCGCTGGGCCAAAGCATCAAGGATTTCAGAACCGCTGTGAAGGATGACCCCGAGGAAGCCAAGAAAAAGGAGCCCGAGGAAGAGGAAAACCAGGCAAAAGCGGAATGATGAATTTGCGGCGGGCGCGCGCCGTCCGTCGCTCTTCGCGCGAGACCGGGTACAGAGACAGCCGCTGTGCGCATCAGCGGCTTTTTGAGTAGTGACCGCGGCGCCCAAACGGGAGGACGAACGAATGAGCCTTGTAAAAAAAGACAAACAAACCATAAAACAGGAGAAGGCCAAAGCGCATGACGCGCGCGTCAATGCCGATACGCAGCCGCTGCTTTACCATCTGCTCGCCCTGCGGAAGCTGCTCGTGTCGTGCGCCATCGCGCTGCTCGTGGGCTTTGTGGTGTCGTTCTATCTGCTGCGTGAGCCGATCATGCGCTTCATCACACAGCCCATCGAAGCGCGCGGCGTGACGATCATCTACACGGCGGTCAGCGAGGCGCTCATCACGCAGCTGAAGGTTTCGCTCATCGCGGGCGTGGTGCTGGCCAGTCCGTTCATATTCTATCAGATCTGGCTGTTCATCAAGCCCGCGCTCTATGAAAACGAGATCCGCGTGTTCCGCGTGCTGTTTTTCGTCGCTCTGGGATTGTTCCTGCTGGGTATCGTGTTCTGCTATCGCTACGTGTACGGCCTGGCGCTCAATTTCTTCCTCGTCGCGGGCGAAAATCTGGCCACGCCGATGCTCTCCATCGACAAATATGTCAGCTTCCTGTTCTCGTTCATACTGCCGTTTGGCATCGTATTTGAGTTGCCCGTCGCCATCTACATGGCCACGCGCATCGGTCTGGTCGATTACAAGAAGCTCGCGTCCTGGCGAAAATTCGTGTTCTTCGGGATATTTGTCATCGCGGCGATACTGACCCCGCCGGATGTCGTATCGCAGATCATGCTCGCCTTGCCGATGTACCTGCTCTACGAGATCAGCGTGCAGATCTCGCGTTTCACCAAAAACCGCCGCCCGAAAAACGAGCCGGCGGAAAGCTGAACAGAAATCAAAGCGCAGCGTTTGATACGATTGAGCGATAGCTTCGCCGCTTAAAAATCAGGGGGATGCAAATCTGTTTAGGGGGTGCATTTCACTGTCAGAGGGTGCAAGGATTATCCATCGGAATTTGAATGAAGGATCATATGAAAAAGAAACCATTGATCTTCATTGCGATTGTCGTGTTGCTTGTTTTTACAGTTTTGTTTGTGAATGGGTTCCAGAAGGCGCATACTTTCAAACTCTCCAATGATTTAAACGATAATACACTCAAAACCGAGCAGATACAGCCTGTCTATGGTTCAGTACAGGTGCGCGGCGATGCGGACACGGACGTGGAATTCACCGATATTGAAACCGGGAAGTCATATACGATTGGGTATATCACACATGGCATATCAGAGAAAATTAAACTTGAAAAGGGGAAATGGTACACCGTGAAGGGCGGCGGAAATATCACGGTGAAGCCTGTTAACGTACGAATCGTCGATTAAATTTCAGTTTGCCAAGCTGTTGCCGCAATGACAAGCTGAACCGCATTGATGTGAATATGCATTGCCTGCAGCAACGGACAGTTCTTCGTATAATAGGGTCACAACATGAAGAAAGGCGATATTCTCAATGTTCAATGACCGCATAAATAAAAGGGAGGAAATCATGTCGATACTGATCAAGGACACGACGCGCGAGGAGCGTGAGCGCATCGTACAAAGCGCGCTGTCCGCGTGTGGCGGCGCGTGTGACGGCTGCAACGGCTGTGACAACCTAGGCGGCGGCAGGGTCGATGAATACTACCGCCCGTACATCGACGGTGAAAAGGAGATCGCGCAGCTCAACGCGGAATACCGCCGCGGGTTGGTGCGCGGATGATTTGAACAGGGGATCGGAACGGGGACTGTGACTTTTCGTGATTACAGCCCTGTTTTTTATTGTCTGCCGACTCACGGCACAGGCGAAGCGGTTTGAACTGGCTCATCGGGCAACAGACACCCTGATGTGAATCGTCCGTCCCCATCCGGGAAACTGAATAGTCGCGCAAGCGCTCCTTTCAGTTTCCGACGCTCCGTCCGCCTGCTTCCGTCACAGACGGCGGCGGACTCCGGTCCCACCCAGCCCACGTGACAAGTCTGTATAACTTACTTGACATGAAAAAACAATCTTCGTGCTCAGCGAACCTTGTTTAAAGCTGCAAAGCAACGGGACCTTAGCCGCGATAGAACTGACCAAGCCAGTGGGCGGGTGTGGTGGGGCACGCAGAGCAAAAGCGGCGATGAAAGAAACGCTGCTTACCTATGCTTATCACGGATTCCGGCAGGGCTCATCGACAAGCTGCGTTATGGTTTGAACTGGCTCATCAGGCAACAGACACTTTTGCCGATTCTCGTCCTTCCCCACCCTCCCGCCCACGCAGCAGGGGCTGTAACAAGCTTATAAGATGCAAAGCTGCGGGGACAGGTGTC
>CAYUZP010000158.1:4377-4596 GCA_964449655.1 uncultured Oscillospiraceae bacterium | reverse complement strand
AGATGTATTTTTGTGCGGTATTGCCTAAGAAATGCAGGAAATCAAATTATATCACATTTTAAATCTGATGGATCAAATACGGAAGAGTGTGATAGATACCATTTGCCACATGATAAACTGTTTTGGTTTGGGTACAAGTCCTTGAAAGCCATCTTCAATGACCAAAGAAACTTGCACACAATCACAGTAAGGATGACAGTCAGATGGGCGATACAGGAG
>CAYUZP010000158.1:0-4367 GCA_964449655.1 uncultured Oscillospiraceae bacterium | reverse complement strand
GGCGACAAGTAAAAATTCGTCATTGCCGGATGAGCTATAAACGGCATCGAGAAATGTTTTTGCTTTTCCGTATTGCATAGAGTATGGTATGAATTCAGATAACGTGAAACTTTTTGATGTGTATATGCTTAGGAGATATTTTATCATCATGTCAGCCCTATATAAATGATATCATAGACGATTGTATTCAAAATAAAAGATTGGGAATGACGGATTTTTAAAAAATAGGATTGAGAAACTGAAAAAAATCCTGTATAATGTTCAAAGTAATATGTCTGAAATGAGGTGCATGATTTGGACGATCAAAAGAATACAACGCAGCAACCTGTCAGACGGCGTGCAGCAGCTCAAAAAAAAGCGATGGAAGAATATGAAAGGGAATTGCAGCTGGAAGCGCAAGCCCTTGCGTCCCAAAAAGACTCAGCACAGTATCATGATTCCGTGAAAAGTAAGCCTAGGGATGGCGAAAGATACAGGGATGACGGCGGCAAGGATCATTCTTCAAACCCGAAGAAAAAGAGACAAAAAAAGAGAAAGCGTGGTCACAACGGATGTCTCCTTTTCCTGATCTTTCTTCTACTGGCAATCGCGGTCGTGATCGTGTTGGGATGGATCGTATTCCCTGAACAGAAGGATGAATTGCTTGCTAAAATTGACGCGATGAATATCCCGACAAAGATAGAAGAAGCAGTCAGTCCTCTGATAGACAAAATTCGCAAAGTGACGCCCGAACCCACTCCCGCCGGAACAACACCTGTGTTGCCAAGTTTGGAACCTGTGTTCACAGATGAACCGTTCTCTTTCCAGAGCGCAATTCCTGGCGGCACGACGACGGAGCCTTTGAATACCGTGGAAGCCGTGAATGAATTGCCGCCTTCAGTTACGCCGACGCCGGATGTATGGCAGGGGATAGAAGAAAGCCAAAGTTCACCCGAGGGCACATTTATTCCTACGGTTGAACATACGTCTGAAGCCCCGCTCTCTCCTGAAGTGGTGAGCACACCGACGCTGGTTCCTGAGCCTACCCCTACGCCTTATCGCGCATCAACAGCCAGAGCGACGGAATCGAGCGATCCGTCTAAATGGATTCAAGGCACTTTCGCGATACAGAGCGGTGCTAGGGCGTCGCAAGCCAACCGTGCAGAACGCGTGAGCTTTGACGATCCGCAATCGTATGCCACGCGCGCAGGTGTGTTCACATATCGTGGCGGGCCTCTTCGTCAAAACGCTGCATATGGTGTGGCACAGATCAATGAGCAGCGGTTACATGTGGTCAACACGCTGTTCACGACGCCGTTTGATGAAAATCACATCGGCTTTGGTTATAGCAGCCAGCCTGTGATCATCAATTGGTACAAGAACATTCGCGAGATGATGAACCTATATGAACCGCTCAAGGAGGTCATCTATCCGTCAGATGATGGAAAGATCTATTTCTTCAATTTGGATACGCAAGAGGCGACGCGAGACCCGATCAATGTCGGGCTGCCTATTGACGTGGCAGCCAGCGTCAATCCATTCGGTTATCCGCTGCTGTATGTCGGACAGACAGCAAGTACCGCTGCGGGTTATGACGGCATCATCGGCATGCGAACATATAACTTGATTGATCAATCGGTCGTCGCATTTCAATCGGGCATTGATGAATTTGCGACCTATCCAAGCGGCGTAATTTCCTCGTCGGCGTTGGTGGAAACCCATTCGGATACACTGGTTTACACCGCGGAAAATGGCATGCTTTACACCATATCCATGAACACGGAATTTTCTCCGGATGGAACACTGTCGCTTCAGCCGGAAGTCGTCGCCTATGGATATCAGACCAACGTGCGGGATGGTCAAAAGGGTATACAAGCAAGTGCTGCGGCCTATGGCGATTATGTGTTCTTTGGCGATATGAGCGGTATCATTCAATGTGTGGATTTGAACACGATGAAATGCATTTGGGCATTTGATATAGGAGATAGCGTGTGCACGAACGTTTCTCTAGAATGTGAAGAAGGTGGCGGCGTAGCGCTCTATGCGGGCAATGTGATCAACATTTCAGCCCAAAGTGGCCAAGTGCGCTTAGTAAAGCTGAACGCTTTGACCGGCGAACTTCTTTGGGAGTGTACAAGCGATATTTACGGCAAGTATGATTTAGCGCTCGCTGAGGAAGGGATTTATGCAGGGCTAATGGCGTCTCCGCTTGTCGGCGAGGGGGACATCGACGATCTGGTGATCTTCAATGTCAATCACGTTGATGAGGACGGTCAGGATCAGGAATTCTACGCGATTGTATTCGCACTCGATAAACAAACAGGCGAAGAGGTCTGGCGTCAGCCGTTGTACGTCGATTCAATCTCCTCTCCCGTCGCATTGTATCGACAAGACGGCAAGAGTTATTTGGTCATGGGCGATGAAACCGGCACGCTGCGCTTGATGGATGGCTACACAGGCAGTACGATTGATACCGTGAATTTGGGAAGCGCGATACAATCATCACCGGCGGCTTATGAAAATCAGATCGTCGTAGGAACAGCAAATGGATCGGTATGTTTTGTCGACGTTCAATAATCTATAAACTACTTTATGATATATATCATACAATAAATATATGTTGAATATCATTACTTTTGAAGGAAGAAGGGTTATTCATGAAGGAACATGACCGGTTCCGCAGAAAAGCGCATGTATTTTACGCGGCTGTCCTAACTACATTGCTTGTGTTGGGCGCGATGGTAAGTATGGCGTTGGCGGAATCGCCCGAAAGCTTTGCACCCGTCCTGATGGCTGATGCACAGGGGAGTGAAACAGGAACTGTGCTGGGCAGCAGCATCCCACGTTCGCAGGTACGCACGATTTCATTCCTTAGAACGCTTCAAAATGCTGGTCCAGGGACTTGGGATGTTTCAGCAAGTCGAGATGGCAGCGTTCTTGCCTGGGCAGTGCGGCAAGGTGAGCTGTACGACCTGTATATTGCAGGCAATAATGGCGTCAGTCTGAACGAAAATTCAAGCGGCCTGTTTTCCAACTATGATCATTTGATTGCAATCGCATTCAATGGATGCGTCTATACATCGGAAGTATATGATATGGCAGGCATGTTCAGCGGCGATACGTCGCTCATCATGCTCGATGTCAGCGAATTTGATACCCAGAATGTGACGGACATGTCTCGCATGTTCATGAACTGCTCCGCGCTTTCAGTGCTTGACGTCGGCGGATTTGACACAAGCCGCGTCACGAATATGAGCTCCATGTTTCAGAATTGCGCGAGTTTGACTACGCTTAATATCAGCGGATTTGATACAGTTAGCGTAACAGATATGTATGCCATGTTCGACAACTGTTCGGATTTAATATCGCTGGATGTGAGCGGATTTGACACGAGCCGCGTCACGAGTATGCGCGCGATGTTTGAAAACTGCGTTAATTTGAGCGCTTTGAATGTGAGCGGATTTAACACGCCTAATGTGCAAGATATGTCTTTCATGTTCAACAACTGCTCCGGTTTAACAACGCTGAACATCAGCGGATTTGACACGAGCCGTGTAACCAATATGAGCACGATGTTTCAAAACTGTTCAAAACTCGTCGCTCTGGATGTGAGTCATTTCAACACGTCTCATGTGACGGATATGTCATATATGTTTTATGGTTGCGCAAGTTTGGCTCAGTTAGATGTAAATGCGCTGAATCTCGATGCATCACAGGATACGCGGGACATGTTCACCGGATGCCGTGAACTCACCGGCTTAAACCGCGATGAGTTGGCCGATCAGGAAGATACGATGGTGTTGCCTACCCAGACGCCTATACCTGTGCTTGATGAGATGAATGTAACTCCCGCACCAACATTAAATGTCATTCCCAGCACAACTGCGATACCAGAGGAAGAAGAAGTGCTCGATCCGCTACAGTGGATTACGTCCTCTACAGCTTTACAATCATCCGATGATACATTGACACCTGAACCAACAGTCGAGCCAACGCCGGAACCGACACCAGAGCCGACACCTGAGCCAACAGTCGAACCGACGCCAGAACCAACGCCGGAACCGACACCCGAACCGACACCCGAACCGACACCGGAACCCACGATAGAACCAACGCTTGCACCCACACCCTATTCGATTGCCGTTGCTAACGCCGTGGAGATGAGTGAACCTGCCCAGTGGATACATGATGGCAGTGGGTTTGTGGTGGAAAACAACATACGGGCAACACAAGCAGATCGCGAAACAACTGTGAGCTTTAGCGATCCAGATCAGTACGCCAAATATGCAGGTGTATACACTTTCCGTGGAGGTCCATTGAGACAAAATGCAGCTTACGGGACTGCAGACATCCAAGAGGAAAAGTTGACTGTGCTAAGCACACCACGA
>CAYUZP010000157.1:0-4617 GCA_964449655.1 uncultured Oscillospiraceae bacterium | reverse complement strand
ATCTCATGCCGGATTACACCCAATTCACGCGGCCTGAATATCAAAACCGCAATCTTCTCCTTCCGGGGGTGAGCGAATACCTGCGGCTCTTCCACGAGAGCGAGGCCACCACGCGGCGTTTCACCAATCTTTGGCGGCATGTGTTCGATTTTCGGCCAGGAACCGCGAGAACGTACATCCTCATTCCCCTGCTCGACTGCGAGTCACTGTGGCAGAGCTCGGCACTCGGCTTGGCCGATCCCGGCAATGTTCGTCAAGCCTTTGACTTCTATGATCTCTGCGAGTTGTATCAAGACGCGTCTATCGAACATGGCAGCGCAGCGCAGCTCACTGTACAGGTGATCTCCGCCGAATTTGAAACCTTGCGGACACCCATCACGCAGCGCGCGCCAAGCGGCAGCCGAGTCTTTGCCGGTACGCGGGAATGGATGGATTTCTGGGCAAACCCGGATTTTGCCTGTCGTCATCAGCTGCTGTTCACCAGGCTCGCCAAATACGTCACGCCGATCAACGAGCGCATCAGCGTCCGCGCCGCGTGCAGTCAGCTCGATCTTCTGAAAGAATATCTCGACGGTCAACCCATGCTAGACGCTAAAAACTGCCCGCATGACGCGCAGGAATGTCTGCTCGACGCCGTGTTTAAAGGCAGTCGGACGATCGACGATGCCATGCTCAGCGCGCTCAATGTCCACACGTTTCAGCCCAGCGACGTGATGAGCAAATGGAGCGCGATGTCCCCAGGTCAAAGGCAAATCGTGTTCATCTGGTATGAAAAGCATCCGGATTCTTCTTATCTCTGTCATTGTATCGAACAGGCAAAGCAGCCCGACGCGCTTTCGCGCCATATCCTGTCCGCCATATTCAAGGAATATATTTGCCGTCCCGAGTGGGTTGAGGAATCGCAATCGCTGATCGACGCGATGAAGCTGGAACGTGACAACGCCTATCTGCGCGCGCTCGATGAGCTGCCCACGTTTGAACAGCGTCTTGATTTTCTCCGAGGAAACAGCGCCAAGGAACGCGTCTTTTTGCTGCATCTGCTCGGCCAATGGCTTCGCATCAGTCCAGAGGACGCGCTCGCGTATCCCAAATGGAAGACGCTCTACCCTGCCCTCGATGCCTACCTAAGTGATCAGTATCCAGACGAACATCTTAAAAACTATTTTAAAAAGTATAAGATTCACAAGCTGGCCAACACGCTGCCGGATGATGAACAGCGCTACTTTGGTGATTTCGTGACAGACAACTATGACCTGCGCTATCCAGTGCTGAGCGAAGCAGCAGATACACAGACATCAGTCATGTGGATCGACGCGCTTGGCGCGGAATGGATGCCGCTGCTTCAGTGGTCGCTTGAACAGATTTGCGTCAATGGCAAGGTGACAAGCACACGCGTCGTTCGCTCTCAGCTTCCATCCGAAACACGATTCAATAATCAATGGGTTCAGATGAATGAGTCTTATTGCAAATATAATCAGCTAGACAAGTTGGCGCACAAGGGTGCTGTAGATGACAAGGACTATTACGCATGCATCGAAGAACAGTTTGGCGTCTTTGAACAGATCGCCAAACGGGTCAATGAACAGCTGAAGCAGCACAGGCGCGTGCTGATCACAGGCGATCATGGAACAAGCCGGTTGGCAGCGCGATTTTTTCACAACCGAGAGGGCGTGCCCATGCCGCCAAACGCCGTGTCGGGCAGCCATGGGCGATATTGCTTGCTGAGCAGCGGGACTGAAATAAGCAGCACGTCGCCGGATTGCTGCCTCACAAAAGACGAGCAAGGCGCACAGTATCTCGTATTTCGCAACTATGATCACTTTACGCAGTCTGGATTTGCTGCGGGAGCGGCAGACGATATGCCGGTCTATGGCGAGATCCATGGCGGAGCAACGCCCGAGGAGATGCTCGTACCGGTGATCACAGTCGAAAACCGTCAACCTGTTTTGCTGACCGCGAAGTGGATTCATCGTTCTGTCAAGATCGCAGGCAGGAAAGCGAAGTGTCAGATCGAATTTTCTCGACCCGTGAAGGTCGTGCAAGCCCATCTCAATGAACAAACAGCGCAATGCACTTCGCAGAGCATTCCTTCAAAAATCTGGACACTGGTCTTCGTCGGCTTGAAGCTTAACAGGGCAAAGTCGTTTGAGATCACCGTCGTGGCCGATGGAAATCTGGTACGCGTAGAACCGATCGAAATCGTGCCGGCACTTGGGGAAAACGACCCGTTCTGATCGGAAATGTATAAAAACATCCGTCACTTGACAAATCATCGCGTGCGAGATGTTCACGAAAACAATTTCAGTCGATGTCAATGCGATAAAAGTGAAGATGAGGATGACGGCATGAAATCGGGCAACAAGAAAAAAGCTATAACTTGCACTGACTGTGAGAAAGCGCTCTCCAAAGATGAAGTGGCGCTTTCGCGAAAACTGATCGATCCGGACACGCAGGAATTTTATTGTCTGTCGTGCATGGCCCAGAATTTTGGTTGCACCATCACGGATCTGCAGGACAAAATTCGAGAGTTTCGGGAAGCGGGATGCACGCTTTTTCTGTAGTCGTTGTGGACCACATTGAAGATTCTTTCGTTTAAAGGCTTCAATCAAATATAAATCCCTATGCCCTGCTCTCTCCGCGCAATACAGCAGCTATCCTATAATCCGTTCATACAAAACTCATCCGAGATCATGGAGGAATTCAAATGGATCAAACGCTTGAAGACAAGGTTCGAAACGTCTTTGCCGACATGGTCGTGCTCAAAGATCCAAAACGCAGCGAATATTTTTCCAATCTCAGCATTCCATCCTATATGCGGGACTGGATCGTCATGAAGTTTTCAGACGATGCTGGCGAGATCGACTACGACAGCGTGCGCCGCTACATCAAGCGTTACATCCCAGGCCGCGACGATTTTGAGCATTACAAATTTCAAATGATCAACGGCGACACAGTGCAGTTTTTGGCACGCGTGCGAGTGACTGTCGATGTGCGTTCCGGCAAAACGCTGTTTGAACTGCCCGACTTTGGCGGTTCACGTGGCGGCGCGAGCGGTGTAGTCTCGCCGGATGTGGTTGAGGCTTGGCAGGCGACATTGCTGCATGAGAGCGAAAATTGGGGCATCGTACAGCTGGAATGGGCTTTGGAGGGCAGTGCGTCAAAGCCGAAGGGCGTGATCAACATGATCGACTATCAACCCTTCTGTCCATATAAAATCGATCTCGACTTCTATCGAGAAGCGCGGCAATCGTTCGACATTCATGAATGGATCGACGTGCTCATCAGCGCGGTGGACTACAGACCTGAAGGGTACGTGGACGAACATGGACAGGTCAGCGAGGAGATGAAGCTGATATTCCTGCGCAGGCTATTGCCGTTCATCGAAAAGCGGCTCAATTTGATCGAATTGGCACCCAAGGGAACGGGAAAGAGCTATGTCTTTGAGAAGATCAGCAAACGCGGCTGGCTCATCAGCGGAGGTACGGTTTCGCGCGCATCGCTGATCTATGACAATGCGAAAAAGACCGGCGGCTTACTGACGCGATTTGACTTTGTCGGTTTTGACGAGGTGCAGTCGATCACCTTCGAGCAGCCGGGGCAGATCCAGCAGGCACTCAAGCATTACATGGAATTTGGCGAAATCAAGGGATTCGATGCGTCGCTTTCCGCAGACGCTGGCGTGATCGTGTTGGGCAACATCAATGCCGAGCGCTTCGATATCAACAAGAACATGGTCGAGCACATCAGTGAGATTTTCGGCGAATCCGCGACACTCGACCGCTTCCATGGCTTTATTCCAGGCTGGAAGATTCCGCGCATGACAACAGGCATGATCGCAAACGGCTGGGCAATTAACACGGAGTATTTCGCGGAGGTACTGCATGAGATGCGCGGCGATTTGAGCTATGCGGAAATCGTCGATCGAATGATCAACTACCCATCCTCTGCTGATAAGCGGCATATGACCGCGATCAAGCGAATCTGTACCGCATTATTGAAGCTGCTCTTTCCTCATGTACAGTCGCCTGATGACATCACACAGGAGGATTTTGAGCAGTATTGCCTTATTCCGGCCATGGAGATGCGCAGCGTGATTTACAGGCAATTGTGTATCATCGATCCGGAAGAGTATGACGTGCCGAGCAAGCGAATACCGGAGATACACTGCAAAGCTATCCACCATGACGCATAACAGCATGGAAAAGCAAAGACAATGAGAAGTGAACCTAGACATATCCTGTCTTAACTCCTGATCTCTATCCTTTAAACGTTCGGCAATCATTAAAACCCATTCATTAATTTCATGAAGGATCAACCCGTAAGCGTTTCAAGAGATTAATAGGAGAAATCGCCAACTTAAACCTGAATTATTCACGGCGATAAAAGTATGAACGTAAGGTAAGCGCTTCACAAACTCACGGTATTCATAAAGCAGATTCCTTGTTATGAACTGAGCAAGGAATCTGCTTGAAATGTTTTGTTGTAGCAGGAAATTCATTCTATTGAACCATACCTTGGATGCGGCTTGATATTCAGCAGGAAGACCAAATCATCTTTCACACTCAAACCATTCGCCTTTGCCATCCTTTGGCACTTGCATCTGCTCCCGTCAGAGAA
>CAYUZP010000156.1:0-4623 GCA_964449655.1 uncultured Oscillospiraceae bacterium | reverse complement strand
CAAATAGACAAGCTTTTTCTATCCTAATCCTACTTTGGAGAGAACCTGTATGAATCAAGAAGAGAAAACAGCAGCTCCTGAGAATGACGCGAAAACACACAGGCTGCGTCGTAGAGCCTCGTCCGCACTCTCATATCTCGCTGCGCTTGTCGTATGTTTTTTTCTAGGGTGCGGCATCGTATTTGTGCTTCGTGCATATGATCGATACATGAATGCGATCACTCCGCTCGAGGAGGGAGAACGCCTTGATCTGTCTGCCTATGGTTTTTCGCTGATCATTCCGAACGGATGTACGCTGATTCCATATGATTCCAACGATGATGTGCGCTTTGCAGGCAGTCTATCAGATCAGTCATTGTATCTATTCTGTTATGACAATGCATATGGCGATCAGATCGATGACTATACCGATCAAGAACTCGTCTCGTTCGCTGTCCAAGCGGGATACAAAGATGTACGCATGCGCACGCTTGGTGGACAGCGTTTTATTTGCTACAGCGAGAAGTTTTTGCAGGATAGCGGCACGTTGCATTCTTATGAAACTTGGAATGCGCAATGGCGGCTGATCATTGAAACGCCAGTCTCAGCACGCGAGATTCTTCCCGTACTTTTGACGCTTCAGTTCGAGCAACCTGCTGCCGATGAATAAGGAGAGGATCAAATGGCTTTCGCACACCTACACCTGCATACCGAATACAGCCTGCTCGACGGCGCGAACCGCATCGGTCCGCTGCTCGACCGTGTCAAGGAACTAGGCATGGATGCCTGCGCTATCACGGATCACGGTGTGATGTACGGCGTGATCGATTTTTACATCGAAGCGAAAAAACGCGGCATTCACCCTGTGATCGGCTGCGAAATCTACACGTGCGAAAATATGGATGAAAAAAACCCTGCAACAGGGTTGCGCACCATGAATCACCTGATCGTGCTGTGCGAAACGCAGGAAGGCTATCAGAACCTCATTCGAATGGTCAGCGAGAGTTGGACGCGCGGATTTTATTATCGTCCACGCGTCGACCTCGCTTGTCTTCGCGAGCACGCACGCGGCCTTATCGCTTCTAGCGCTTGCCTATCAGGCAAACTGGACAGGCTGTTGTTGGATGGACGCTTCGATGATGCCTGTACCCACGCACTGCAGATGCAGGAGATATTTGGAAAAGGCAACTATTTTATCGAGCTGATGGATCATGGACTGCCTGAAGAAAGAGCTGTACTCCCCCTGCTCATGCGCGTCAGCGAGCAGACCGGCATTCCAATGATTGCCACAAATGACTGCCACTACTTACGCAGGGAGGATGCAGATGCCCAAGAGATTCTCATGTGCATTCAAACCGGCAAAACGCTCGATGACGAAAATCGCATGCGCCAGCAGACCCAGGAACTGTACGTGAAGAGCGAAGATGAAATGCTTGAACTGTTCGCATCCTGTAAGGATGCTGTGACGCGGACAGAGGAAGTCGCCAAGCGCTGCCATGTCGATTTCACGTTCGGCGAAACGAAACTGCCCCGTTTTCCCACACCGCCGGGCGAGACAAGCCGCTCACTCTTCCGCCGCCTCTGCGAAGAAGGCCTTTCCGACCGCTATCAGCCCATAACACCCGAGGCGCGTGAAAGAATAGAATATGAGATGGGCGTCATCGAAAAGATGGGCTATGTGGACTACTTTCTGATCGTATGGGACTTCATCCGTTATGCGCGTAGTCAGAATATCGTAGTCGGTCCTGGACGCGGCTCCGGCGCAGGCTCTATCGTTGCCTATTGCCTGCACATCACGCAGCTTGATCCGCTCAAATATAACCTGCTTTTCGAGCGTTTCTTGAATCCAGAACGCGTTTCGATGCCCGATATCGATGTCGATTTCTGTTACGAGCGCAGACAAGAAGTTATCGATTACGTCATCCGGCGTTATGGCTCGGATCACGTGAGCCAAATCATCACATTCGGCACGATGGCTGCACGAGCCGTGGTGCGCGACGTTGGGCGCGTGCTCGGTTATCCGTATGCAGAAGTCGATCAGATCTCGAAATCCATACCATTCGAACTGGATATCACGCTCGATCGCGCGCTGACGCTTTCCTCGGAGCTGCGTATGCGGTATGATGAAGATCCCCGCATCAAACGTCTGATCGACATCAGCCGCGCACTCGAGGGCCTTCCGCGCCATGCATCTACGCATGCGGCAGGCGTTCTCATCACCGACAAACCGGTCACCGACTACGTTCCGCTGCAGCGCAACGAAGATGTGATCACTACACAGTTTCCGATGGGTATCATCGAGAAGCTTGGCCTGCTCAAGATGGACTTCCTCGGTTTGAGGACGTTGACGGTTATCCGCGATACGCTCGATATGATGCGCGATGTGGGCGTTGATATGACATCAGAGCAGATTCCGCTCGACGATCAAGCCGTCTATGACATGATTTCTGAAGGCGAAACAGATGGCGTATTCCAGCTTGAATCCAGTGGTATGCGATCATTTCTGATGAACATGAAACCGCAGAATTTCGAGGATATCATCGCTGCAATTTCACTCTACCGTCCCGGTCCTATGGAGTCCATACCGCGCTACATCGAAGGCAAGCGCAATCCCTCATCCATCCATTATCTGCATCCCCTGCTAGAGCCCATCCTCTCTGTCACTTACGGCTGTATGGTCTATCAAGAACAAGTCATGCAGATCGTGCGTGATCTGGCGGGCTATTCGTATGGCCGTAGTGATCTTGTGCGCCGCGCAATGGCAAAAAAGAAGCATGACGTCATGGCGAAGGAACGCGATGCATTCATCAATGGCGTTGTCGAAGACGGAGTTGTCACAGTGCCTGGCGCAGTTCGACGTGGCGTCAGCGCTGAAATCGCCAATCAACTTTTCGATGAAATGACAGCGTTTGCGTCCTACGCTTTCAATAAATCCCATGCAGCGGCTTATGCTGTCGTCGCTGTACAAACCGCATGGCTCAAGCGACATTATCCGGTTCAATTCTTCGCGGCAATGCTCAATTCCGTATCGGATAAAACCGACAAGGTTGCCGGCTATTCCGAATACTGCCGAAAGAATGGCATACCGCTTCTTCCGCCGGACATCAATCAAAGCGTACGGCGCTTCTCTGTTGGACTCGATGAGCATGGAAAGCTAGGCATACGCTTCGGGCTCGGTGCGATCAAATCCTGTGGCGACAAGGCGATCGATTCGATCATCGCCGCGCGCGAAAAAGGTGGACCTTTCAAAGACATCTATGATTTCTGTGAGCGAATGAGTTCCGATCTGGTCAACAAGCGCGTTGTCGAAGCACTGATCCTTGCAGGAGCATTCGACTGCACAGGCGCTCACCGCGCACAGCTCATGGCTGTATATGAGGCAGCAATGGACGGCGCGTCGCGAACGCGAAGGAACAATGTCACAGGTCAAATGTCACTTTTTGAAGACGGCATGCTGGAAACCATGCATCCCGCTCTGCCCGACATACCTCCATATACCTTGCGCATGCAATTGGATCTTGAAAAAAGCGTGACAGGTCTGTACATCACAGGCCATCCGCTGAGCGATTATACGGAAGCGCTCTCCCGTTTGACCATGAACACCGCTGAAATCGCTAACCTATTGGAAAGCCCCGATCATGGGCTGTCCCGTGACGGCATGCATGTGCGAATGGGCGGCATGCTCACCGAATTTCGGCAAAAAGCGACCAAAGCAGGCAGTCTGATGGGTTTTGTCACGCTGGAAGACATGACAGGCACCATTGAATCGCTCGTCTTTCCGAAAGTACTGGATCGGGTGAGCACGGAACTCGTGACGGACACCGCCGTGATTCTCTCCGGCAGGTTGTCTTTTCGCGAGGAGGAAGAGGCGAATGTCGATGTGAAACTGTTGCTGGACGCAGTGGAACCCCTGCCCAACAACACTGAAATGGAACAAAATGCGGATTTGATCAGCGCAACACATCCTAACGCAGTCTCCGATGTTTCTTTCGCATCGCCTGAGCTGCTGCCGCAACCAAAATCGCAAACATTTGCCTGCGCGCCGTCGGTTTCTGCTGAAAGCGCACTTGAAGGCGATCTACTTACGCTACTACTTCCATCTGAGAGCGCCGTTAGCTTTATCCGCCCCGTTCTTAAACGATATCCTGGGCAAACTCCTGTGACGATTCACCTGCTGAACAGTGATGCCCTATATCGTGCTGAACCACAGTTTTGCGTCACACCGACGCGCTCACTGATTGATGCGCTCACAAATCTTCTCGGTGTCCAAGGCGTTCTCTTGCAGTGACATCACTGTGTGGATCTCGATATGTGAAAACACCAAGTGCTATAACAGGCGCGAAACAAAGAAGGAATGTAAGAACAATTCGCTCTTGTTACGCGCCTGTTTGCGTGCGCCCGGCGGCGCACGTTTCTAACGGGCGAAAGACCCGAATCTGTCCGGCAACGGGAAGGATACAGTCGAAGGCAAGGAGTTCACGGTAACGTGGAATCTGCAGGAAGCCGGATGCGGGGGAAGATACTAACCCAGCAGGTAAACCTCTGACCTGACGAACAGAAACCATTTACAGGGTAACCGCCCATATCACCACGTAGAGACGTACAGACAGTCGAATCGTAGAATATCAGATGCCAGAAATTAAC
>CAYUZP010000155.1:0-4643 GCA_964449655.1 uncultured Oscillospiraceae bacterium | reverse complement strand
GAATGAAACGCGCCTTTTTCTTTCATTCTATCATAAGTTCAAAACGATGTCTCATTTCTGTTCACAATTTATTCATTCATGCAGTTATCCTGAGTCGAGATCGCAGGTTCTTTGCGTTATCTGCTTATCCGTCCTATCTGAGACTATTTGCGCCTGCGCATTTCTTCTCGGTGTGTCATCACACAGTGACATCGCCGAACGAGCTGTCAGAGTAAACCTTCATGCACCTGCCGGCGCGCCACCATAAATGAAGTTTGCAAAAACTGTTAACGATTTTTTTCGTTAGTGTTTGATAACATAAAAAGTGAAAATAAAGAATCGTGAGTTTTTTAATGAATGGACCAATAAAATATACATATATTACACTAAACAACATTATATATTGCAATAAGCAAATAAAATACGGAAAAGAAACTTGCATTTCATCTTGAGCCGTGTTAAAATAAGCGAGGAATTCCAGTTAGATCAGGAGGTGAAAAGAATGGCTTACGTGATCTCAAATGACTGCATCGCTTGCGGCGTCTGCGCGAGCAATTGCCCGGTGAGCGCGATCAGTGAGGGAGACGGCAAGTATGTGATCGACGCGGATACCTGCATCGATTGCGGCGCGTGCGCTGCGAACTGCCCGGTGGGCGCTCCCGCCCAGGGCTGATCCTGCGAAAGAGGGGTGCATTCGGCAGTCACCGAGTGCATCCTGTTTTTATATGGTGATTGGTCATGCGATTTTCCGCCCAGATCTATCATGCAGTCTATGCATGCGTGCGGAATGGGATACAGGGATGCGTTTAAATCAGGATGTATTCACAGCGCCAGCTTTAGGAGTGATGTTGCTTGAAAAAGGATGGACGGAGCGGCATATCGCCAGGTAGCCTGCTCATGCTCCTGTTGACGGCGCTGGTGATCGCTGCCTGTGCGATATTTTTGATGCAAATCGCTGGAACGGATGTCCACCAGCAGAAAAATCAGCCTATTCAAAACATTCCTGAAGAGGCCATGTATACACTTGAACCCGCACGATCAACCGCTCCAACAGCCAGTCTTTGTCCATTGCCATCTTTAGACGCAGTTGTTGCGAATGACGGGGGAGAAGAGGAAGCTGAACAGACGATCTACTCGTTCACGCTCGCCGCGGCAGGCACGCTTTACGCTCCCAAAACCGTCAGGACATCGGCGCAAAACGGAGCAGGGAATTTTGATTTCAGCCCCATCTTTCAGGGACTTGGCGATGTGTTGAGCACAGCGGACTTGGCGCTTGCGACCCTAGAGACCACCGTTGCTGGCGAAGAGATGGGATATGGAAACTACAACACACCCCCGCAAATCCTGGATGCTCTGCGTACAAGCGGCGTCGACATGATTTCTTTGGCTACCGAGCATGCGTTGGATAAGGGCTACGAGGGATTGGAGCTGACCGCCCGCGAATTGATCTCTCGGGGTATCGATCAGACCGGCTTATCGTCCAGCAATGTGATGATCCCCGTAGGTGGCATACAGGTGGCAGTGCTCGCCTATACCTATGGACTGAGCGACGAGGGACGTGAGCGGACGAACAATGACGAACGCGGCGCAGTGCAGTTGATCGATGCACAGCGTATGACACAAGATGTTGTTGATGCACGGATGGCGGGTGCAAATGTGGTCATCGTCATGCCACATTGGGGAACCAAGAACAAGCAGGAAACGACAGAGGATGTACGTGCGCTTGCAAGAATGCTGGCAGAAGCAGGTGCCGATGTGATCCTTGGCACTCATCCCAACATCGTGCAGGAAACAGAGCGGTTGACCGTGACGCGTGCTGATGGGCTTGAATATGAGACGGTGGTCTGCTATTCGCTAGGAAGTCTGCTCACCGATTCACGTGCAATGGAGAATGCAGCCGGCATGATTGCGCGTTTGACCATCGAATATGATACGTCGTCGCGACGGGTCTCGTTGGGTGCTTTGACTTGCGTGCCCATCTATATCTCTTATCAGCAAGAGGAAGGAAAAGGCATCTATCGCGTGGTGGATGCGGAGAATACACCGGATTTTCTGACCGATTCTGAGCGGCAAGCGGCTGGAGCTGCGGCGCAGTATGTGCGCAGCGTCACGGGGATTGGCGCAGAAGAAGGAACTGTGCAAAATGAGCAAGTGCGTTGATGAATTTGGCGTGCGTATTGGCATGCTGCATTCTGGAAAATTGGACAAGATCACCGATGTGTCTGGCGTACGGGTTGGGCATGCGACGATTTGCGACGAGCGGCATCACACAGGCGTGACGGTGATCCTGCCGAGCGAGGATAATGTGTTTGGTGACAAGATGACGGCGGCGTCATTTGTGCTCAACGGTTTTGGCAAGACACAGGGACTGGTGCAGATCAACGAACTGGGGACGCTGGAAACGCCCATCGCGCTGACCAATACGCTGAACGTCGGCATCGTACAGGACGCGATGATCTCCTATATGGCCGAACAATGCGCAAAAGATGGAATCGAGATGAGATCGATCAATCCGGTGGTGGGAGAATGCAACGATGCGTATTTCAACGATATACTGGATAGACCGGTTCGTGAGGAACATGTTCGGGAAGCGATAAAAAGCGCTAGCATAGATTTTATGGAGGGATGCGTTGGTGCGGGCGCGGGAACGATATGCCATGGGCTGAAAGGCGGCATAGGCTCAGCTTCTCGTCTTGTGCGTGTTGGCGGCAAAGATTATGTGCTTGGCGTGCTTGTGCAGAGCAACCATGGCGTGCTCTGCGAACTGACGATTTGTGGCAGAAGGATCGGTGCTGAGATCCTGCAACGGCGGCGTGAAAGAGGGGCAAAGCTCTGCTCTCAAGGTACAAATGACCAGGGATCGATCATGGTCGTATTGGCGACGGATTTGCCGGTGAGTGATCGACAGCTGGGCAGGATACTCCGCAGGTGCGGCGCGGGATTGGCGCGATGCGGCTCGTATTATGGACATGGCAGCGGCGATGTGATGATCGGCTTCACAACGGCAAATCGTGTGCCGCATGAGGCAAAATGTGCTGTGCTCTGCCGTCAAACGCTCGCCGAACCGTTGCTGGAAACCGCTTTTCTCGCTGCTGTGGAGGCTACGGAGGAAGCCGTGATCAGTTCACTGTTTTCCGCGGTGTCGACACGCGCGCCGGATGGAACAATTTGGGAGAGTTTGAGTGAATATTGGACGCGATCCGCAAAGAGGGGATAATATGAATTTCATCAAAAATATTGAACACGAAAAGGTTGTGACGCTCGCGGATGAGATCGCGGTACAACCGGGTCAGATTGTCAGCAAAACATTGGCGCAAAACGACGCGGTGAGTGTGACGCTGTTCGCTTTTTCAAGAGGTGAGGAGATTGGCACGCACGACTCGGAAGGCGATGCGATGGTGTACATTTTGGAAGGAAAAGGTCGCTTTACCGTGGGCGGCGTTGAGCATGTGTGCACGGCAGGCGAGGCATTGATCATGCCCGCGAAGATTCCACATGCCGTGTATGCGCTAGAAGATTTCAAATGGCTGTTGATCGTCGTATTCCCGCACGGATGAGCCAGTTTTTAGCGTGGTTCAAATGATGAATTCGATTGATGAGTTGACGCTATTTTCAGAACACTATGCGAAAAGCGAAGTGCCGCGTGAATACTGCGCATCGCTTCAGAACTGTCGACTGGCAGCGTATCAAAAAAGCGTCTGCCGAGAGAAAGTGGAGGATCGTTTGGCTTGCGTTGTGATTGAACCTAAGGCATCGACTGTATTGCAAAAGCTGCATACGGCGGGATTTAGAGCCTATTTGGTCGGCGGGTGTGTGCGCGATATGCTGCTATGCTGCACGCCAAGCGACTGGGATATTTGCACTGACGCGAAACCGGAGCAGGTGCTGCGCGTTTTTGGTGAGGAAAAATGTATCCCAACAGGGATTCGGCATGGCACAGTGACGGTTCGCGAAGAGGGCAAAATGTTCGAGGTGACGACGTTTCGAACGGAGGGCGCCTATTCCGATGGGCGGCATCCCGACAGCGTGTCATTCACGGCGAGACTTCAAGATGACCTGGCACGCCGTGATTTCACCGTCAACGCGATGGCATACAATGGGCGGGAAGGCTTGATCGATCCATTTGGCGGTCAGCGCGACTTGCAGGCTCACGTGATGCGCGCGGTTGGTGATCCCATACAGCGGTTCTCCGAGGATGGGCTTCGCATCTTGCGCCTGTTCCGGTTTGGTGCGCGGTTGGGGTTTGCGCTTGATGATGACACGTTTCATGCCGCGTTGGCTCTTCGCGACAATCTCTCGCGCGTTTCCGTGGAACGCATACAGGAGGAGATGAATAAGCTGCTGGTCAGCGCGAGACCTGCACGCTATTTGCCCATTGAATTGTTGAACGCATGCATCCCTAAATGGAACTGGCGCGAGCATGGCGGAGTGCGTCTCATCGACCTGGTGCCGCCGGAGCTCGAACTCAGATGGGCCGCTTTGCTCTCGGGGGAGACAGCGGATACGTGGAATGCGGCGGCAAATGTATTGAAACGACTGCACTGTTCCAGCGCTCTGATTGCCTCAGTGTCCCTGCTTATCAGGGAATCGGGCATTCAAGAGGAGCGTGAACCGTATGCGCTGCGCGTTCAGGCAAGACGTTGTTTGGCGCGGATGCGGCTACA
>CAYUZP010000154.1:0-4685 GCA_964449655.1 uncultured Oscillospiraceae bacterium | reverse complement strand
GTATCACATGAAGCGTACTATGTCAATGTATATTTACTTTTGTCGTTTACTATAGAAGTGCCGTTGATCAACTCGTCCACTTCCGTTGCTATCGATGATCTAGAAAATCCTTGGCTCTGGCGTGCGCGCTGCGACGACGGCAACAACGTGTTAATTCTGGGCAAGGCTCTCATGGATGACTATGAGGCCGCCAACGGTTCGTTGGACGGCTTGAAGGTCGGCATCGTCTGCGCCAATGATGAGACTGGCACTTCTGCTGCCGCGAGTTACGAACAGTACTTTACTGAGCACGGTGTGGAGTTCTACACGGATTACCACAACAAGGACGATGCAGATCTGTCCTCTTATGTACAAAAGGCCATTGCCGCAGGTTGCAACGCCTGGGTTTCTTCCACGCATGACATCGCCGCTGCTGCGCTGGCGAAAGCGATGTAAGAAGCCGGCCTGCGTGATCAGATCGTTTACATGAACCCGATTCTGGCTCAAACGCAGGTTCTGGAAATGATGGAGCCTGAGTGGGTGGAAGGCTGGGGTTGCGCGTGCGACTATTCCGCTACGGATGAACGTGAACTCCCCGCTGCTTTCACGCAGGCATGGTATGACGAGTATGGCACTGATATCGTGCCCGATGTTAGCGGCGCGCTCTACTACAACCACTGTAACATTTTGCTGCACGCTATGGAGACAGCGGGTTCTGCCGATCCCACCGCAATCCGCGACGCACTTGCCTCCATCAACGGCCTGGAGACCTTGGCCGGCACCGTGTACTCCGATACGTACACTAACATGATCTATGAGATCTCCATCGCGAAGATCTACGATTTGGTTCCCACCATAGTCGGCTCCGTTTCTTTGGCAGAAGAGCTGGGCTTCGGCGAATAATGATACTCTGAACGGCGAAACCTTGCGCCGCCACCCTGACGGCAGGGTAGCGGCGCTCTTTATTCCCTGCGAAACTGCAACTTCTGCGAGGCGTTTGTTTCGCTCTCCGCAGGGTCGCCCGGTACCGGTGAGCCGAAACTGCTGAAGGGAGGAATGGTGTCCTTGAGTATATTTGCAAATGTCAACCTGTTGCAATTCGTTGTGACAGGCATCGCCATGGGCTTTATCTATGCACTGGTGGCTACGGAATACACGCTGATTTACAACGCGACAGGACTTGTCAATTTCGCGCATGAGAGCTTCATTGTGCTGGGTGCTTATTTGTTCGGCGGCACTTTTGTCAAGGCCTTAGATCTGCCATTCTGGCTTGCTATCATACTGACGATCATCACAATGGCGGCGTTTGGTGTTTTGGTTTCCAGCATAGTGCTCAACCCGCTCAGAAACCTGCAGTTCATCACTTATGCTATGTTCGGCACCATGATGCTGGGCCGGATTATCACCGAATTTGCGCGATTGTACTGGGGACCAATTCCATTTTCCGTCAAGGGCTTCCTGCGTAAGAGCATCAACATCGGTTCCTCGGTGCTGACCGAGTCTTATCTCTACATAATCGGCGCGTCAATACTGATCATCACCGGACTTCAGCTGTTCTTCCGCTTTACCAAGACGGGCAAGGCGATGATCTGCGTTTCCCAGAACAAGACGGCTGCGGCGCTGATGGGCATCAATGTCACCCGCTCCATAAACATCACGGTCGCCATGTCTGCAGCATTGTGCGGCGTGATCGGCATACTCTGCGCGCCGATTTACAACGTCAGCACCGGTATGGTGACCGCTGCGGCACTCAAAGGCTTCTGTGCAGGCGTGGTGGGTGGTTTCGGCAGTTACTACGGAGCGATCATCGGAGGTATATTGATCGGCCTGCTGGAACAATTCGGCGTGCTGTTCTTCCCCACGGTTTATAAGGACGTCGTAGCATTCGCCGTGATGATCATCTTCCTGCTGGTGCGACCCGGCGGAATCATTCGACCCAAGAAGGCGTGAGGAGGAAATGTACATGAAAAAGAAGCCACTGCTCATCGCAATCGCGGTAGCCTGTTTCCTTGCGCTATTTTGTCTGTTCTTCAGCGTCTCCAACACTTATGTGCAGAGTGTCATGAACATGCTGCTGTACAACATCGTGCTGGTGACGGGGCTGAACTTCATCACAGGGCTTACGGGTCAAATGAACCTGGCGACGGCCGGTATGCTGGCGATGGGTGCATATACCTACGGCATACTGACCACCACATATGGGTGGATTCCTTGGGTGGCGCTGCTTGCGGTGCTCGCCGTCGGCTTTGCCATCGGCAGATGTCTGGGCTATCCCTCGCTGCGGCTGAAGGGCTTTTACCTCTCCCTCACAACGATCGGATTTTCTGAAATCGTGCGCCTGTTGATCGCGAACCTCGATGAAATCACGGGCGGAACCATGGGGTTTTACAATGTCACCCGGCTGTTTCCCCTGGAGGACAAGAACAGCGTGTTCTATGTGAATCTGGTGTTCTGTGTCGTGCTAGTGGCAATCGCTTTCCGCGTCGTTTACTCGAAATGGGGCCGCGCTTTCAAGGCGATCCGCGACAATGTGGAAGCGGCGGAAGCGAGCGGCATCAACATCTCCAAGCTGAAGATTCAAGCGTTCACGCTCGCGGCCGTTTACGCAGTGATTGCCGGCTTCATGTATGCCTGCTACAATACCAACCTTAATCCTTCCGGCTTTACGATCAATTATTCCCAGAACTACGTCGCCATGCTGATGATCGGCGGCATAGGAACGGTTCCCGGCAATCTGATCGGCGCGACGATTGTGACCGTGCTGCCCGAACTTCTGCGCAAGTTCGAAAACTACTACTGGATATTGTTCTGCACTGTCTGCATCGTCATGGCGGTTCTGGTGCCCGATGGGCTGTGGCCGCTGATCAAGAAGCTATTCGCCCGCATCACCGGCAATGGCAGACAAGGCAATGCGCCGAAGGCCCCCGTGAAGGAGGTAAAGTGATATGGCAGCCATGCTGACGCTGGAAAACGTGACAAAGAAGTTCGGAGGTCTGACCGCTGTCAACAATCTTTCGATGAATGTTGAAGAACATTCCATTCATGCACTCATAGGGCCAAACGGCTCGGGAAAGACGACCACCACCAACATGATCGAAGGCGTCATCCCCGTCACTTCCGGGAAGATTGTATACAAGAACACAGAGATCACCGGCATGCCGACCTACCAGATTGCCCGTCTGGGCATCGGCAGGACCTTCCAGAATATCAAGTTGTACAACACGATGACGACGTTGGAAAACGTCATGGTCGGCGGACACCAGCTTACGAAACTCGACCTGATTCCCAGCATCTTTGCTTTCAAGCGTTTCAACGCGGAAGAAAAGATGCTCAAGGAAAAGGCCGAAGCGCTCCTGGATTATGTGGGGCTCTATGACATCAAGGATGAGATGGTTCGGAACCTCCCCTACGGAAACAAAAAGGTGCTGGAGGTAGCCCGCGCCCTGATGATGGATCCTGACCTTCTTCTGCTCGACGAACCCGCAGCCGGGTTAAATCCCAGCGAGCGGGTCGAGTTCATCGATTTTTTACTCAAACTGCACGATGAGGGCAAGACGCTGTTCCTGATCGAACACAATATGGACGTAGTCATGAACATCAGCAAGGATATCACCGTGATCAACTTTGGTGCAAAGATTGCCGAGGGCAGTCCGGCGCAGATTCAGCACGACCCCGAGGTCATCCGGGCCTATCTTGGACAGAGATATAAGGCGGTGGAAACATGAGCGAACCCGTATTGAAAGTGGAAAATATCGATGTATACTATGACCAGGTGCAGGCGCTCTTCGGCGTGACGCTGGAAATCGACAAAGATGAAATTGTGTCTGTGATTGGTTCCAACGGTGCGGGAAAGACCACAACCATGCGCGCAATCATGGGCCTGCGCACGGCCAGAGCCGGAACCATTCGCTTCCAGGGGCGCGTCATCACCAAACTCAAGACCCACCAGATTGTTGCCGAAGGCATCATCTATGTGCCGGAGGGCAGACTGGTTTTTCCGGACATCTCCGTACAGACGAATCTGGAGATGGGCGCGTTCACCAAGAAGTATTCCAAGGCAAAGATGAATGAGATGCTCGAGCAGCAGTTTTCCCTTTTTCCCAGACTGAAGGAACGCCGCAATCAGTTGGCGGGATCACTGTCCGGTGGCGAGCAACAAATGCTCGCGATTGCTCGCGGCCTGATGGCCGAACCGAAGCTGATCATGTTTGACGAACCCTCGCTGGGTCTTGCCCCCGTCATTGTGGATGACATGTTCGACATCATTGAGCGCATCAACCATGAATTGCATGTACCGGTGCTGATTGTGGAGCAGAATGCCTTCATGGCGCTGTCCATATCGAACAGAGCCTACGTGTTGGAAAACGGCGTGATCACCGCATCGGGGCCGAGCAAGGAGCTGATCAAATCGGATGATATCCGTCGCGCCTATCTCGGTGGCTGACGGCGCGAACCGGAGTAGAAGAGGAATGCTTTACGGCTCTTGTGCTGGATTGCCATGAAATCCTGCCTAGCAATCCAGCACAATACAACTGACCGAGTCTTAAACATCAACGTCATGCTCGAAATCGCTCAGTTAATCATCGTCAACATCCGAGAAATCATCGTCGAACGCCTCCGGTAACGGAGAGATATCTGCTCTCATGATCCTGTCAAGCCGTCCTTCTCTCAGAGTCGCGGTTTTCCTTCACCGGCGGTATCATCAC
>CAYUZP010000153.1:2018-4719 GCA_964449655.1 uncultured Oscillospiraceae bacterium | reverse complement strand
TTAGCGTGTTTCATTCAGATGCCTCCCATTGACTTCATGGAGTGAAGTCCATTTCTTTGATAAGGTTAATTTCTGGCATCTGATATTCTACGATTCGACTGTCTGTATATCTCTACGTGATGATATGGAACGGTTACGGATTTTCTGTGTCATAGACTTAAGGCAACACCACACAAATAGGCGGGGTGTCATGTGGTGTTTTTTCCGCCATCCGCTTCTTGCAAATTTCTCGATTTACGCCCAGTAATCCTCCGCCATTTGCAATCGCAGCTGACGTAAAACTCATCCGCCTGACAGATGTCTTTTTGTGCGGTATTGCCCTATAAATTGCCTGCCATTGCGGTTTGACATCATGGAGCGAACCGATCCATCATGATGCGTCTTGCATCCATCGTAAGGACTTAAACTCTATGTTGACATTGCGTCAGAATTGTGATATAGTCCGCTTGCTGAAAGACAATGCATGAAATGAGGATGCTGTTATGCCGAAGGGATCACCTGAAAGAACCCATGTGCGCCGTGAGGAAATCATCAACGCTTGTGAAAAGCTCTATCGGACGATGAGTTTTAAAGAGATCACGATCAAAGCCATCGGCAGTGCAACCAGTTTTACCCGCACATCCATTTACAATTATTTTCACAATAAGGAAGAGATCTTCCTCGCACTGCTTGAACGGGAATATGAACTGTGGACCTGCGAACTCGAAGAACTGATGCGCGCAAACGATACAATGAATCGTGAAGCCTTCGCAGACGCTCTCGCGCATTCGCTGGAGCGGCGCGTACAGCTGCTTAAAATCATGTCGATGAATCACTACGACATGGAAGCTAGCAGCCGTCCTGAACGCCTGACAGCATTCAAGATCGCATATGGACACGCGATGAAGGCGATACGGTCATGCCTCTCAAAATTTTTCCCTGACATGACATCGGAGCAGATCGAATCCTTCATCTATGCTTTCTTTCCTTTCATGTTCGGTATTTATCCGTACACGTCGGTGACCGAAAAGCAGTCAAATGCGATGCGGGACGCAGGTATCCCCATTCCACAGTTGACAGTCTACAGCATCACGCTTGCATGTGCAAGAAAACTGCTTGGCATGAGATAAACGGAGGTATCTATTGTGAAACATGAAAAAATCGTGCAGACCGCTGGTCGCAAACAGCTTGGCAATTTTGCGCCGGAATTCGCGCATTACAATGACGATGTGCTTTTCGGCGAAAACTGGAATGATCCGACGCTCGACATAAAGACCCGCTGTCTGATCACTGTTGTGGCGTTGATGGCTTCCGGTATCACGGACTCTTCTCTCAAATTTCACCTGGAAAATGCGAAAGCGCATGGCGTCACAAAAGCAGAAATCGCTTCAGCGATCACGCATGTCGCGTTTTACGCAGGATGGCCCAAAGGGTGGGCTGTGCTCAACATGGCAAAAGACATCTGGACAGACGATACCGCCGCGGAAGATGCAAAGGCAGCACATGCCGCTGACATGATCTTCCCGATCGGCACGCCAAACGACGCCTATGCCAAGTTTTTTGTAGGGCAAAGCTACCTTGCGCCAATCTCGACCAGTCAGGTCAACGTATCCAATGTGACGTTTGAGCCGGGTTGCCGCAACAACGGGCATATTCATCACGCGGACAATGGCGGAGGACAGATTCTCATCGCAGTCGCTGGACGTGGTTACTACCAAGAGTGGGGAAAGCCTGCCGTTGAAATGTTGCCTGGTGACTGCATCAACATCCCAGCGAACGTCAAGCACTGGCATGGCGCTGCACAGGACAGTTGGTTTTCACACCTTGCTATCGAGGTTCCCGGCGATCATGGTAGCAACGAGTGGCTTGAACCGGTCAGTGATGAACAATACAGCGCACTAAACTCCTGTACAAAAAGTTAAAGCAGGCAGTGCGCAATAGAACAACTTTTCGGGCACGCCATTGCAGAATCGCCTTCATTTAGCCAAATGTGGGTGTCGAAAAAGATGTCTGCGAAAGTGGTTAGTTATTCTTTGTGAAAACAAATCCGTCACTCTCGAACGATAAGCGATATAAGACGAGCGAGGAGCGGTTGAATGAAAAGACAGGTGTCGCATGCATGAGCGAACGGCTTCTGGACATTTTAATAGATTCATTTCCTAAGATCCTGATTCCCGGTCTAACGATGACGATTCCCTTGACAGCGCTTTCGTTCTTTTTCGCGATGATCATTGCGGTCGTTACGGCGTTGGTACAGTTTGCAAACATACGTGTACTCAAACAAATTGCACGGTTTTATATCTGGGTGATTCGGGGCACTCCCCTGCTCGTGCAGCTCTATGTCGTGTTCTTTGGTTTGCCTTCGATTGGCATCATCCTCGATCCGTTTCCTTCCGCGCTGATTGTCTTCTCGATCAACGAAGGCGCATATTGCGCGGAGACGATTCGCGCGACACTCGAGGCAGTTCCCGTCGGTCAGATCGAAGCAGGCTATTGCGTTGGCATGAGCTACTTGCAGATCATGCGGCGCATCGTGCTTCCGCAAGCTCTTCGCATCGCTTTTCCACCGCTCTCCAATTCGCTCATTTCAATGGTCAAGGACACATCGCTTGCATCCAACATCACCGTTACGGAGATGTTCATGGCAACGCAGCGCATTGTTGCGCGGACATACGAACCGATGGCGCTTTACATCGAAGTCGGTTTGATCTACCTGCTCTTC
>CAYUZP010000153.1:0-2008 GCA_964449655.1 uncultured Oscillospiraceae bacterium | reverse complement strand
AGTTTGCAAGTAGACAGAGGCGATGTCGTGGCGATTATTGGTCCAAGCGGATCGGGCAAGACAACGCTTCTGCGCTGCATCAATTTTCTGGAAACCGCTGACAGCGGCGAAATGCTTTTTGACGGCGAGCACTTTAACCTTGCTCGGCCATCGCGCAGGGATATCGCTCGTCTGCGCCATAAGACCGCATTCGTGTTTCAAAACTACAACCTGTTTCTCAATAAAACCGCACTGCAAAATGTCACCGAAGGATTAATTGTCGCACGCCGAATGCCCAAAGCACGGGCGGAAGAAATCGGTATAGAGATGCTCACAAAAGTTGGCTTGTCAGACCGCGCAACGCATTACCCAATGCAGCTTTCTGGTGGGCAGCAACAGCGAGTCGCCATCGCTCGCGCACTGGCAACGCAGCCTGAGATCATTCTCTTTGATGAACCGACATCAGCGCTCGATCCTGAACTGATCGGCGAAGTGCTTGCTGTCATGCGACAGCTTGCGGCAGAAGGCATGACCATGCTCGTCGTCACCCATAAGATGGGCTTTGCTCGCAATGTATCTAATCATGTTGTGTTCATTGAAAATGGTGTCGTTGTCGAATCCGATGAAGCCAAGGCATTTTTTGATCATCCGAAAGAAGAGCGAACACGTGCATTTCTCATGACCGTCAATTTAGGCAGCTGAACTCTAAAACAGCTTTTAAACGGTTTAATTGAAATCCTGTTGTCACCAAATTGAAAGGGGATGCTTCTCATGAAAAAGCTTCTTTGCATCCTGCTGACGCTATTGTGCATTTGCAGCGCAATGGCTATCGCAGAGGAAAGTGATCTGCTCGCTCGCATACAACAAAAAGGAGAAATCATCATCGCCACGGAAGGTACATGGCGCCCTTGGAGTTATCACGATGATCATGACGAACTGGTCGGCTATGACATTGAAATTGCAAAGTTGATTGCTGAAAAGCTTGGTGTGAAGGCGGTATTTGCTGAGACCCCTTGGGATGGCATCTTTGCCGGCCTGGATTCAAAGCGCTATGACATCGCAGCAAATGGCGTTGAGGTGACCGATGAGCGTGCCGAAAAATACAATTTTTCCACTCCCTATGCCTATCTACGCACAGCGCTCATCGTTCGCGGAGACAATGATAGCATTCATACTTTTGAAGATCTTGCAGGCAAACACACGGCAAATTCTATCGCCAGCACCTATATGCTTCTTGCCGAAAGCTACGGTGCCACGGCAGTCGGCGTTGACACACTCGACGAGACGCTGCAGATGGTGCTCTTTGGTCGTGCAGATGCGACACTCAACGCTGAACTGTCCTTTTATGACTACATGACCGAACATCCTGATGCAAATTTGAAAGTTGTCGCGCTGACAGAAGAAGCGTCGCGCGTCAGCATCCCTGTGCGTAAAGATGATGACAGTGCCAGCCTGCTTGAAGCGATCAATCAGGCACTGGTTGAGCTTGCCAAAGAAGGTGAACTCACTCGTGTTTCCGAAGCGTATTTCGGAACAGACATCTCTAAGGAATCATTCTGAAGATGCAGATGAAAATGAATTGACGAATATAAGGGCTGTCTCCAAATGGCTTTACCATGAGAAGCAGCCTTTTTCGTTAATTTGAGAGCCTATTAAATAACAGAAAAAGTGATGTCGTCGTTCAAGAGTGCTGAGAATGGACGAGGAGCAGGTGATTAATCCATACGCTATTCAAATGAATTTGTAAACGATCAATGAGAATGTCCTGAATATTTCAACTTATTTTTGCATACTGATCTTCCATTTTGTTTTGAAGAGAATTCTGCAAATCTTTTCGCATCGTTTATTATATTTTTTGTGCGTTAAACTTTCCGAATTATAAAGGAAATACTGCACAAAAAGACATCTGGCAGGCGGATGTGAAGTGCCAAACTAAAACTGAACACAGGTGTGCAAAAATTTGACGCGATGATGTCATCTATGTGCGAGGGGAATATCATCCACAGACAAGCAACATCACAAAGTGGAC
>CAYUZP010000152.1:0-4759 GCA_964449655.1 uncultured Oscillospiraceae bacterium | reverse complement strand
CAGTAATGAAACGTTCACGCCGCTCTGGCAGCATTCTGTGACCAGGTGAGCTGTTTGACTTTCTTTTAGCGTGTTTCATTCAGATGCCCTCATTGACTGATTTGATAAGGTTAATTTCTGGCATCTGATATTCTACGATTCGACGATCTGTATATCTCCACGTGATGATATGGAGCGCTTACTTTGAAACGATTGCTTATGCGTTCTTGTCCTTCTTCCTTGCGGCGAGTTTTTTGCGCAGCTCTGTCTCCAGCACGCGTTTGCGCATGCGCAGACTCTTCGGCGTGATCTCCAACAGCTCATCATCATCGATGAATTCGAGACACTCCTCCAGCGTCAGCGTGCGCATGGAGACGAGCTTCATTGCCGTTTCAGCGCCTGCCGCATTGCGGATGGATGTGAGATGCTTTTGGCGGCAGACGTTGACGTCGATGTCTCCGGAGCGCGCATTCTGGCCAACGATCATGCCGGTATAGACCGAAGTGTTCGGGCCGCAGAACAGCGTGCCGCGCTCTTGTGCGTAGAACAGCCCATACATGACCGCTTCTCCCGTTTCTGTCGAGACCAATGCACCGACATTGCGATGCGGGATTTCGCCTTTATAGGGTTCATAGTGATCAAACACAGAGCTCATGACGCCTTCTCCGCGCGTGTCGGTCATAAATTCGCTGCGATAGCCGAACAAGCCGCGGCTAGGCACGGTGAATTCGAGGCGCACGCGATCCGTACCGGACATGTTGTCCATCACGCCGCGCCGACGGCCGATCTTCTCGATGACCGCGCCGGCATACTCGGCTGGCACATCGCAGATCAGCTTCTCGACCGGTTCGAGTTTTTGGCCATTTTCGTCATAATGGTAGAGAACCTCGGGCTTTGAGACCTGGAATTCGTATCCTTGACGGCGCATATTCTCGATCAGCACTGACAGATGCAGCTCACCGCGCCCACTGACCCTGAACGCATCCGGCGTTTCTGTCTCCTCCACGCGCAGGGAGACGTCTGTTTCCAGTTCGCGCATCAATCGTGCCCGCAGATGGCGGGATGTCACATAAGTGCCTTCACGCCCAGCGAATGGGCTGTCATTGACCGAGAAGGTCATGACGACCGTCGGCTCCGTAATCTTGACAAAAGGCAGCGGTTCGACACAGTCTGGTGAACAGATGGTATCGCCGATCATGATGTCCTCAACGCCCGTGATCGCGACGATCTCGCCCATAGACGCTTCATCGACCGGCACGCGCTTCAAGCCGTCAAATGAAAATAGACTGCTCAGACGAAATTGTTCGCACAATGACTTGTCTAGGTAGTTGGCGCGTACAGCGGCTGTGTTCAGCTTGAATGTCCCGCGCGTGATGCAGCCAATGCCGATGCGCCCGACAAAATCGTTGTAGTCAACAGTGGATATCAGCATCTGTGCAGGTCCGTCTGGGTCGCCCTCTGGCGCAGGAATGTATTTGAGGATGGTGTCAAAAAGCGGACGCAGATCGCGGCCAGGCTGGCTGATGTCCAAGGTGGCGGTACCGGTTCGCGCGCTGGTATAGACGATCGGCGTGTCCAGTTGACTCTCGTCGGCATCGAGATCGATCATCAGGTCGATCGTCTCGCTGACGACTTCTTCACAGCGCGCATCCGGACGATCAATCTTGTTGATCACAATGATGACCGGCAGTTTCAAGGCAAGCGCATGCTGGAGCACGAAGCGGGTTTGAGGCATCGGCCCTTCGAAGGAGTCGATGAGCAGGAGCACGCCGTTGACCATTTTGAGCACGCGCTCGACCTCGCCGCCAAAGTCCGCGTGGCCCGGCGTGTCGACGACATTGATCTTGACGTCGCCATAGTAGACCGACGTGTTCTTGGCGAGTATCGTGATGCCGCGCTCGCGCTCGATGTCATTGGAGTCCATGACGCGGTCAGCGATCTGCTGATTCTCGCGAAACACGCCGCCTTGCTTGAGCATCTCGTTGACCAATGTCGTCTTGCCATGGTCGACATGGGCGATGATGGCGATGTTTCGGATATGATCACGTACAGTATTCAATGGAAGACCTTCTTTCTTTTCAGGCTGTTTGCATGAAGCGAGTGGCATGCACGCAGCTTCGCGCTTTTTTAAGCTCGCGGACTTCACATCGCCGGTTCAGGCGTTCCTTGCGGCGGTCTCTGCGAGCCTTAATCCCTCGTTGTTTTCCAGCGCCCAACGGATGGACCATTCGTTTTCAAACAGTATGACATCCCGATCCAGACTGTCCTGCGCCAGTGAGGATGTGCTGGAAAGTTTGAGCTGTTCGATCGGTTTGGGCGTATACACGATCCAGCGGACGAAACGGGTATTGAGCTGCTCGCGGTGAATCTCGACGTTGTATTCGGTGCGCAGGCGGTGCTCAAGCACATCAAATTGCAACATGCCGACAACCCCGACGATGATCTCCTCAAAGCCTATGCCAGGGCGCTTAAATGTCTGAATCGCGCCTTCTTCACTCAATTGGAGAACGCCCTTGATGAACTGCTTGCGTTTGAGGCTGTCGACGCTGGATACACGGGCGAAGAACTCCGGCGCAAACACCGGGATGCCGGCATAGCGTCTGTGTTTGCCGGTGCAGAGCGTGTCGCCTAAAGCGAAGACGCCTGGGTCAAACAGGCCGATGATGTCGCCGGGATAGGCTGTCTCAACGGCCTCGCGCTCGTCAGCCATGAACTGCTGCGGTTGTTTGAGCGCAAGCGGCTTGTTTGTACCGCTGTGCCAGACGGTCATACCTTTTGTGAACACACCGGAACAGATGCGCATGAATGCTAGACGGTCGCGGTGCGCGGGATTCATGTTCGCCTGAATCTTGAAGATAAAGCCCGAGAAATCCGGATCGTCCGGCTCAACGATACCCTGATCGCTCTCGTGCGGTGCGGGCGGCGTTGAGTATTCAAGAAAACGCGTGAGAAACGGCTCGACGCCAAAGTTGGTGATCGCGGAACCGAAGAACATGGGCGTCAGCGTGCCCGCGCGAACCTGTTCAAGGTCGAACGGTTCGCCCGCGACATGAAGCAGATCGACTTCATCCATCAGGCGGCTGTAGAGACGCTCGCCAAGCAGAGCGGAGAGTTGCGGATCATCTAGGGGCACATCCTGCTTTTCCACGCGTGTTTTGCCGTGATCGCCGGTCTCATAAAGCTCGACCATGTGCGTATCGCGATGATAGACGCCTTTAAAGTTGCCATCTGTTCCGATGGGCCAATTGACGGGGCAGGCGCGAATGCCCAGAACCTGTTCTATTTCCTCCATCAGAGCGAACGGATCCTTGCTCGCACGGTCCATCTTGTTGACGAACGTGAAGATGGGAATGCCCCGGCTGCGGCAGACCTTGAAGAGCTTGATCGTCTGTGCCTCGACGCCTTTCGCCGCGTCAATGAGCATGACGGCGCTGTCCGCGGCGACAAGCACACGGTAGGTGTCCTCAGAAAAGTCCTGGTGGCCGGGGGTGTCTAGGATATTGATATGGAAGCCGTCGAACTCAAACTGCATCGCCGATGATGTGACGGAGATGCCGCGCTGTTTTTCGATTTCCATCCAGTCGCTGGTAGCGTGCTTGTCACTCTTGCGTGCCTTGACCGAACCCGCCGTTCGGATCGCGCCGGAATAGAGGAGCAGCTTTTCGGTCAGCGTCGTTTTGCCAGCATCCGGGTGCGATATGATCGCAAATGTCCGTCGCCGCGCGGTTTCACGCGCCAGCTCGTCAGAACTGTGAATGTCGGTTTGAAGTTCGGGCATGAAAGAGCCTCCTTTGACGCGCTTCATCTTATGATACACATAAACACAAGAACACATTATAGCACAACGGCCTTTTACGTGAAAGCGAAAAAATGCAAAAAAATGCCGCCCTGTTCATGCTAAGGCGGCGAATCGTCGCTATAGTTGAAGAGGAGATATCGCAAGCGGCATGACCATCATCGTACATGCATAAAAATCAGGAATCATCGTATCATGCGCTGGTTTGCCTAGCGAACCCTCTCGGCGTAATATTTGCATTTTCAATCTTAGACATATGATTTTTGTCGATCGACAAGGATTACAATATCGCGCTCAACGGCACGAAGGCACGCACCGGCGTTCCATTTAAAGCTTCCGGTTCGCACTGCACATATCCCCACATGCCGTACTGCGCGAGCATCGTCACCCATTCGCCTCGCGGCAGCTCGAAAAGCCGCGCAGGTGATGCCGCGCTTGGCTCATCGGTGAGAAACGTATCCTCTTCGATCATCGCTGCAAATGCGTCGAAGAATGAAAGCTGTGGCTCTTCGGGCGCGTCGATCGCTGCCGCCTCGATCCATCCGACAGCGCCCATCTCCTCGGGCGTGCCGCAAGCGACCATCGCCCAACAGTCATATTGCCCAAAATATACATATGGCTCGCTCAGATCAATCGTCATCTCGTCGTGACGATAAGAGCCCTGCGTCGGTCCGCAGTACAGCGCTGCCGGCACAGGATGGCCCGCCTCGCCCTCGCGCGCTATCGGAACAAGTGTCGTGATATCCAGCGTCTCGGCCATGATGGACAACGTCGGCATTGCGATGCAGATCAAAGCGGAAAGTAAGCAAAATATGCGTTTCATGTCTATCCCCTCCACGGATTCGAATCATGCAAGAGATGTGCATAGAGCGTAAAGGATGATTACTATTTAGCACTGAACGAGCCCAAAGACATCCCATATGCGCTCATATCGCGACGAGTATCCATCACAAAAAATGAAATCATCCGCCTACAGATGTATTT
>CAYUZP010000151.1:0-4768 GCA_964449655.1 uncultured Oscillospiraceae bacterium | reverse complement strand
CATCCATGGCGTTTGCACGGAAGGTTGGAGCGATTGTGTTACGGCTGGTTTGGGTGGAAGCCTGAATGAAATCTGTGGAAATTGGAACGTTTCTGCAATAGAAAAAGCCATATCAAATGAATGTGATTATTTTGGGAAGTATTGCAAAACACGCCTTGAATGTGTCAAAACATTTGAACGAAATGTCCGGAGTGATCAGGTGTTTCGCTTTTGCAAGGCAAGAGGGTTGATATGAAACGGTAGATAAAAATGGGTACGCTTGTGACATGGCTCTGTCGCTGTCCATCGCCTGCGCGACAGCAGGCGTATAGGCCCTAGAAGATGTTCACGCGTATTCCACAGCACTTGCAGAAGAGGCATTCACCGATACCGCGCCGGAGCTGATACTGGATGCTGAGCCGGTAACCGAAATGACTCCCGAGAAGTTCGAGGAAGCGATACAGCTAGAAACGCAAATCGCTTCTGATACACATCAGCTGTGCGGATCCTCGATGTAGCGATGAGCGTACCGCTGTATCAGATCGGACAGACACTGCACGTTGTGCCTATGGTCACGGGCGGGAAAGGGCTGTCTCTGTACCATCACTGGATGTTCAACGGTCGCGGCGAGATTGCGATGCACAGGACGTATACCAATGACATGTATGCAGACTTTGAATGGGCTGCGGCAGGCACCTACTTGGTGCGCGTGCAGGCGGCGGACTTTATGACGCGTTACACCTGCGATTCGGTGTGGTTCGATGTATGGTGAGGGCAGCTGCACCTGTAACAGAAATAGCGACAAGAGAACCGAGACTTCGCGCCTTCGGCTCTTTTTGAATTCCATGAAGCCCAAGCGAAGATTGACTTTTCCATTGGCGAATGATAAAATCGATTGACCATTGATCCATTGTGCAACGCGAATGCTGCAGGAGGTTAGGTAGATTTTGCTATGCCGCTGTTTATGTTTTTAGCTTATGGTTTTGTCTGCGTATGGATCTATCACATCTGTCCTCGTCGCTTTCGCTGGGTGATATTGCTTGTTGCCAGCTATGGCTTTTACGCATCGAGAAGCCTGAGCGGCTTGCCGTTTCTGTTGCTGACCACATGTACAACATGGCTAGGCGCACTTGTGATCGCGCGCATCGCTTCTGCGACTGAGGCGACGCTACAGTCAAGTTCAGACCTGATGCGCGAAGGTAAAAAACGCATCCGTGCGTTGGGCAAGCGACGCCAACGCACAGTGTTGATCGCTGTGCTAGCGCTCAATTTTACGATACTTGCCGTGCTTAAGTACACAGACGATGTGCGTGGTCTGTTCGGCGCTTCTCCACTGGGCCTGCTGCTGCCGCTGGGCATTTCTTTTTACACGTTTCAGTCCATGGGCTATCTGATTGACGTGTACAACGGAAAAGTTTACCCCGAACGCAATCCGTTCAAGTTTGCGCTTTTTGTGTCGTTTTTTCCACAGCTCCTACAGGGCCCGATCGCGCGTTATGACCAGCTTGCTGCGCAGCTTGTTGAGCCTCACGATATCGACGCGGATGGACTTCAGCGCGGCTTTCTGCTGATCCTCTGGGGCTTGCTGAAGAAGTTGGTCATCGCGGACAGGCTGCTGCCGTTAGTCGATGAGGTGTTCTCTGCGCAGGCGGGAGTTTATGGCGGCGCGATCAACGTGCTGGCCGTGCTGTGTTATGCGGTGCAGCAGTATTGCGATTTCTCCGGCGGAATCGATTTGGTCACGGGACTTGCGGAGCAGTTCGGCATCCGGTTGGCACAGAACTTCAGGCGACCTTATTTCGCTACATCTCTGGGTGATTTTTGGCGTCGTTGGCATATCAGCCTGGGCAGCTGGATGCGCGATTATGTGTTCTATCCGTTCGCGCTGACAAAGCCCATGAACCGCCTTTCCAAAGTGGTCAAAGCACGCCTAGGTACCGAAGTCGCACGAGTTCTGCCTGCGATGTTGGGCAATTTGCTCGTATTCCTGCTGGTTGGGCTTTGGCATGGCGCGACGAGCAACATGCTGATCTGGGGGCACTATAACGGCTGCATACTCGCGCTGTCGGCGCTGCTTGAGCCGCTGTACAAGCGCTTCAGTAGGCGCTTGCCCAATTTGACCTCTTCCAAGGGCTTCCACGTCTTTCGCGTTCTGCGCACATTCCTCATCGTCAATATCGGCTGGTTCTTCGACCGTTGCGCGCATGCGTCGGACGCTTTGCGGATGATGGGCAGTGTGTTCACCGATTTTCGTGCGGGTCAGCTCGGGGGAACGCTTTTTACGCTTGGCTTGTCCCCGGCAGACTTTGGTGTGATCTGCATCGCGGTGATGTTGCTGTTCACCATATCGTTCGCGCAGGAACAGGGCGTTTCTGTGCGGGAATGGATCGTCACGCGCAGGCTGCCCGTGCGCTGGCTGATCCTCGCTATCGGGATTCTCGCCGTGCTGATATTGGGCGTTTGGGGTCCTAGCTTTGATGAGGCAGCGTTCATCTATGAGCAGTTTTAGGGGGATGCACGTGACTATGCCTCAGCAGCTATCCATCGATCTTCAAAAATCACGCTACAAAAGAGCATCAAATCGCGATCAAAGGTCGGAGCTCGTTGCCCCGCCTTCGTGATATCACTTCCCATAGCTACTGACTCATTCCGTCGGCAGGCTCGGCCATGGCATTGCCGGAACCAGATGTGGGGACGCACTGACCATAGGCACAATCGCTGACGATGCAAAAGAAGCTCGACGTGTTCAACAGAACGTCGAGCTCAATTTCCCTGATCTCATCGAGAAGATGGCCATGCGGGCAGAAAAGACAGGCACGCGATGTAGATGCAGCATGACGATCCACTGAAGAAAGAAAACAAGGCATATGCACGTGTTGTTCACCGCTGTGAATGGACGAAAAGAGGGGTCGGCATGTCCTATTCATCCGAGACAAAAGAAGAGCTTTGCCGATATGAACCGCAGAGCGTATGCTGCTTGCTCGCTGAATTGAGCGGTATCGTCTCGGCAGCAGGGTCTTTAGTTCTGAGTCGAAACGCGGGTCGGCGTCTGTCCATCGAGACAGAAAACAACGCGGTTGCGCGGCGATCCTTCAAGCTGCTGCGTGACGTATTCGATATCCAGCCTGAATTGGTCACGATTGGACATGCGCGATTGGGTGGACGCAATACCTATCGCATCGAGGTGCGTGAAGATGAAGCGCTTTTTGTGCTCGAGGGCTGCGGCATCGACGTGACACAGCGACGCGGCGTGCCTCGAGAGGTGACTGTGCGCAAGTGCTGTAGGAGGTCGTTCCTACGCGGTGTGTTTCTGGCGAGCGGCTCTGTAACCGATCCCGAAAAATCCTATCATTTAGAGTTTTCGCTGAATGACGAGTCCTTCGCGCAAGCGCTCGTGCGGCTCATCGCCCGCTTTGAACTCGAGGCGAAAACAGCTAAACGACGTCAAGTGACGCTGGTCTATCTCAAAGATCTGAGCGCGATTGCCGACATGCTCAGCATCATCGGCGCGCAGCATGCCCGCTTTGAGATGGAGAATACGATCATACGCAAGGGCTTGCGAAACAACGCCAATCGCGCAGTGAACTGCGATAGCGCGAATGTCAATCGAGCCATCACGGCTGCGTCTAGGCAGGTTGAGGCCATAGAGCGGC
Source organism: uncultured Oscillospiraceae bacterium (assembly GCA_964449655.1). Classification (GTDB taxonomy): domain Bacteria; phylum Bacillota; class Clostridia; order Christensenellales; family Aristaeellaceae; genus Ventricola. The sequence goes on along the minus strand of CAYUZP010000151.1, from coordinate 1,136 downwards.
TGCTTACGACGACGAAGGAGAGCAGTTTGTCGCCTGCCTTGCGGGAGATTGCACAGTTGAGGCTCGCCAACCCTGATGCCTCTTTGGAGGAGCTGGGGCAGCTTTGTGACCCGCCAATCGGAAAGAGCGGCGTCAACCATCGGCTGCGCAAGCTGGAAAAGATGTCAGAGGCATCGCAGGAGCTTGAGGATTGAAGCGAGAACATCGATGACGTAGCGCTATGGACGAAAATGATCCTCTTGTCGTTCCCGCGTGATGAGATCATGCCTTAAAATCTGTCGATGCCGCAAGCTCTCTCTGCGCCTCATAATCGGCGATGCGTTCCTTCAGCCTTGTGAGCGTCGCGTCAAGCGCCTGTGAACCCAGCACCATGCGCAGCGGCGCGGGATTCTTATCCGTGCTTTCAATGATCCTCTGTGCCATCTTCACCGGATCACCCGGCGCTAAGCCTTTGGTGGCGTCCAGCATGTTGAGAAAACCATGACAGCTCTCGTATTCCGGCATCAGGTTTGCTACCTTTGCGCTGCCGTATCGGAATTCAGTCCTCGCTCCGCCGGGCTCCACAATGGTCACGCCGATGTTAAACTGCGCTACCTCCTGTGCGACAGATTCGCAGAAACCCTCGATGCCGAACTTCGTGGCGTGGTACATGGAGTTGGCCGCGAACGCGACCTGCCCGCCGTAGCTGGAGATCTGTATGATGCGTCCGCCGCCCTGTGCGCGCATATAGGGGATAGAGGATTTGATCAGCTGGATGGACCCGGTCAGGTTTGTGGCGATGATGTGATCGATCTGTTCGTCGGTGAGCTCTTCCGCACAGCCGAACAGCCCATAACCTGCGTTAGACACCACCACATCCACGCGGCCGTGCCGCTCAAACGCGTCTGCGACCGTTTTTTGTACCGCGGGAACATCCGTCACATCGAGGATCTGACAGTCAAAGTTCAGCGGATACGCGTCGATCAATTTCTGAACCTTTGCGGCGTTGCGGACTGTGCCGATGACCGTGTCGCCTTTCTCGAGCAGCTGCTTTGTCATCTCATAACCAAAGCCGCTGGATACACCGGTGATCAACCATGTTTTGCTCATTTTTGTTTGCCTCCTATCTCTTTCATCGTTTTTGTCATTGCCTAGAT
>CAYUZP010000150.1:2852-4786 GCA_964449655.1 uncultured Oscillospiraceae bacterium | reverse complement strand
GCTACAGCTTGCTGTCCATCGGCCCTTCTAAAATGCCTCCATCCACTCAATCGGGGGGAGAGCCTTTATTTCTTTCTGCCAGGACTCAGGCACCCATGCTTCACTTGAGAGCCGGCTAGTTACGTCCAAAGGCATTGCCGATATAACCATATTTTTCTTTCGCTGCCTTACGAACCCTCTGCCATTCTTCCGCCCACATGTCGTCTTGCTTCAGCATGAGCAACGCTTCCCGCGTCTGCGCGAGCAGCCTGCTATCTCCGGCAAGCATTACGGCCGGCATCCGAGGCTCTCCGTGCTGCTTTTCTCCAAAGAACTCACCCGCGCCGCGCAATTCGAGATCCTTTTGCGCGATGGCAAAGCCATCATTCGTAGATACCAGTGTGCGCAAACGTTCATTGGGCTCGGCCATCAGGAAACACCAGCTTTCCTGTGCACCGCGGCCTACCCGTCCCCGTAGCTGATGAAGCTGTGCAAGACCGAAGCGTTCTGCTCCTTCGATCACCATGACTGTCGCGTTTGGAACATTGACACCGACCTCTATGACTGTCTTAGTGACGAGCACATAGAGCTGTCCGGCATAAAATCGACTGAGCACTTCTTCTTTCTCCTGCCCTGACAAACGTCCGTGAACCAGCCCAACCCTAAGCGGTGCAAGACTGCGCTTTAGTTCACTATAAACCTCGCAAGCGCTTTTCGACTCGCTGTTCCCGTCCTCCCTGCCGATCAACGGGCAGACGACGTAGGTCTGCTGTCCCTGTGCGGCTTTATCACGAATGAAGCCATACATTCCATCGCGCTTCTCCTCTGGCACAATGCGTGTGTGCACAGGCTTGCGGCCTGGTGGAAGCTCGTCGACGGCAGAGATATCAAGGTCTCCATAGAGCACAAGTGAAAGCGTGCGCGGAATCGGCGTTGCGCTCATGACCATCACATTTGGCGAATCGCCCATGCCCTCCAGCCTCGTGCGCTGACGTACGCCGAATCGGTGCTGCTCATCCGTGATGGCGAGGGTCAAATTGGCAAATTCGACGCCTTCAGAGATCAGCGCATGTGTGCCGACGACCGCCTGCCATTCCCCGCAGGCAACGGCTTCACGGGCGCGGCGCTTCTCTGCTGCAGTCATATGTCCTGTGATGAGCCCACAGGTCACGCCGAGCGGACGCAGGATCTCCTGCGCGCTGTTCCAATGCTGAACGGCGAGGATCTCCGTCGGAGCCATCAGCGCGCTTTGACCACCCGCTCGCGCACACAGGTACATCGCGCAAAATGCGATGACAGTTTTGCCGCATCCGACGTCCCCCTGCACCATGCGGGCCATTGCGCGTACATCACGCAGATCATTCACGATATCGCCGATAGCACGACGCTGTGCATCTGTCAAAGGAAAAGGCAGGCTCCCGCAAAATGTATCAATCCAGGCATTTTCGACCGGCAGCGGCATTGTGTGGCGACGTTCCCCCGCTTCGTCCAAAACTGCCGTCTGATACAGCAGCAGTTCCTCAAAAGACAGCCTGTTTTTTGCGCGTGCAAGTTGAGCTGTGTCGTTTGGGAAATGCGCCTGAATCAATGCCTCGCGGCGTCCCATCAGTCTGTAGCGCTCAAGCAGACGCTGTGGCAGGGGATCTTCTGCATCGTATTCCTCTAGCAACAGGCGTATCGCATCACGAAGCAGTTTTTGTCCGACGCCAGGCACCGGCGCATAGATGGGCTGAATGATGCCGTGTTGCTCCATTGTCGGGTTGATCACGAAAACACCCGTCTTTTTACGATCTGCACACCCATAGAGTGTGACGCGCTGCGTGTCGAGAAGCTTGTCCTTCATCCATGGCTGATTGAACCACATGCAGCGCACTTGCCCACACTCGTCTGCTACCGTCGCGCTGACCCACTGCATACCATGCGCACGGTGCAAGACAGGTCTGCCGATCACATAG
>CAYUZP010000150.1:0-2842 GCA_964449655.1 uncultured Oscillospiraceae bacterium | reverse complement strand
ATAGCCTTCAAAGCAGCCCTGCACTCCCTCTGTCATCTGCGCCGGAGACATCGGCTGCGTCGCGTCATGATAGTCTTTCGGCAGTCGTTCAATCAAGTCAAACGAGGTTTGTATGCCGCGCTTGGCAAGCGCTTCCAGCCTGGCAGGGCCAAAGCCGCGGATCTCTTTCAGTGGACGCATGGAACACTCCTGCTTTCATGAGGAATGAGAAATAAAAGCTCAATTCCAGCGGGTTTTCAAAATAAAAATCCGCGCGGACAAGTCGCCCTGCCCGCGCTTTTTCAAATCCTATCTCTTATTCAGCCGCAATCAGATAATAATACAGAGGTTGTCCCCCATACTGAATCTCGACATCCAAATCGCTGAACATCTTTGATATTTCTCCGCCAAGCGTCCGCGCGTCCTCCTCTTTTATATCCTCGCCATAGTAAACTGTGATCAATGAATCGCCATCCTCGACGACCGACTTCGCCAATTCCAAGGCAATGTCATGGATGTCCTTGCCGACGACCTCAATCCTACCGTTGTGAATGCCGATGATGTCCCCTTCCTTGATCTCCTTATCTTCGAATACCGTATCACGGATAGCAAATGTCACCTGACCCGTCTTGACCTGTTCCGCCGCTTGAGCCATCATTTCGCGATTCTCTTCTGTATTCGCTTCTGAATTGAAAGCAATCACGGCACCGATGCCCATCGCCACGTTCTTCGTCGGCAGCACGACGACCTCGCGCTCGGACAGTTCCGCCGCCTGTGATGCGGCTAAAATCACATTCGAATTGTTCGGCAGCACAAATACCGTTTTCGCGCCCACTGCATTCACAGCGCCTAAAATGTCCTCGATGCTCGGATTCATCGTCTGCCCGCCTTCGACGATGTAATCTACGCCCAAATCCTTGAAGATGCTAGAGAAGCCTTCGCCCAATGAGACCGCAACCATGCCGTATTGCTTCAGCGTCTCATGTTCGGAATCTTCCCGCTCATCCTCGCCTTTTTTCAGCGCTTTTTGCTCGGCATCGCGCTGTGCGGCTTCCGCCATTTTGATGCGCTCGCGGCGCTCTTCAGCCATATTGTCGATCTTCAGATTGATCAGCTCGCCCAACTCGCATGCATATTGCAGCGCTTTGCCCGGGTCATTCGTGTGCACATGCACTTTGACCAAAGAAAAGTCGCCTACCACCACGACGCAGTCGCCAATACGCGCAAGACGCGTGCGAAACCGGTTGATGTCATCCTCCGTCACGCCCGGATTCATGTCTTGAATGATAAATTCGGTACAGTATTTAAACTTGATTTCCTCCAGCGCGTCATGGTCATCGTCAAAATCGAAAGCAGCAGCGTCCTGAATGTGTGTGACCGTCTCCTCGATCTTCTCACCATTAAACGCAGCGCGCCAGCCCTTGAGCACGGTGAGCAAGCCCTGCCCGCCGGAATCGACGACGCCCGCTTGTTTCAGCACCGGCAACATATCCGGCGTTTTTTCCAATATTTTCTCGCCGCTGCGGATGACCTTGTCAAGCAAGTCCTTCAAATTGTCCGGATTGCTCTGTGCGTAACGCGCGGAATCCTCAGCAATGACGCGAATCACAGTGAGAATCGTGCCTTCTTTGGGCTTCATAACCGCCTTGTACGCTGTGTCCGCGCCGGCACGCAAACCTTTCGCGAAGAGCTGGGCGTCAATCTTGGCATTGCCCTCAATACCGCGCGCAAAACCGCGCAGGATCTGCGAGAGGATGACACCGGAATTGCCTCGCGCGCCTTTCAATGCGCCGCGGGCAGCCATGTCCGCCATTCTGGAAGCACTGGGAATATCGTGCGCTGCGATTTCGCGCACAGTCGATCTCATCGTCAAAGACATGTTGGTACCCGTATCGCCGTCCGGCACGGGAAAGACATTCAGCGCATCGATCGCCTCGCGGTTTTTTTCGAGCAAGTTGGCCCCCGCGATGATCATTTCTTTCAGGAGCAGCCCGTCAATCGTTTGCTGTGACAAGTCATTCGCCTCCTGTCTCCCGTTAAACACGGATACCTTCCACGGATATGTTCACCTTGCGCACCTTAGCGCCCACCATGTTCTCAATTTTATAACAGACCTGAGATTTGATGATGTTGCAGACTTCAACGATTGAGATACCATATTCGACGATGATGAACAGATCGATATCGATTCCATCGTCAGTCACCTTAATCTGCACACCTTTGGTCAGGTTCTCACGTCCAAGCCATTCCACAAATCCATCCTTCGCGCGCTTTGAAGACATTGCAACAATACCATAGCACTCCAGCGCAGCATAGCCTGCCACTTTGAGCAGGACGTCTTCGCTGATGGTGATTTGTCCTAATTCATTGTTGATTCTGCATTCCATGAATTGAAACCTCCCTGCGCTGGTCCGTAAGACCCGAAATCTCAATGGATCAGTGTATAGTATACAGGAAAATTCCATCCTTTACAAGGATTCTTTAAAAAATCATACCGCCGTGTTTGTGGGTTTGTCAAACATATTGGACAGCGAAATCGATAGGGGAGAGTCAGTGAAAGGGTCTCATCGGTAAGCTGTTGGAGCGGTGATTGTGGATAGAGAGCTGAGCCTCAAAATCGGCTAGGGAATAATAGAATGGCAGGAATAGAAGCGCTAGTCAAGTCCTAAATTTGGTGTAAATTGGAAATTCAACCTTCAGGCACAGGGCGTTTTGCCCGGAGGATGCCGTGTCTCATGTAGCGCGCAGATCGTGCTGCTCCTCTGCGATTCTAGACGGTTTCTTCAGAAGACCCTTCTCCTCAAGCTTATGGTCAGTATCCGCCTTGAATATCCGCATGCCACTTGACAGCGCTGCTAGACTG
>CAYUZP010000149.1:0-4866 GCA_964449655.1 uncultured Oscillospiraceae bacterium | reverse complement strand
TAAAGAAATATGGATAAAAGAAATATAAATAAAGAACCGAAAGGCACGCATGGTGGTGTGAGCGGGGAGAGAAGATCTCCTACTCGATATGGCGAAAAACGCGCGTGGACAAAAGACAGTATGGGAAAAAAGGGCGGGCGGTGAATAAAGGTGTATAAAAATGTCAAAACCAAAGCGGAAAAGAAGGAAATTCTGCAACAAAGACGAAAGAAGGAGACATCGGACGTGAAATGACGCGATCCTGACGAAAGAGGCGTTTGAGATGGTGATCCGCATCAGTGTGCGCGCTGTCGTGGAGAGGACGCTGCACGAGAGCGACCTGATGCCCGGGACCGGCGCGATGCAGCGTATGCGGGAAGGCGTCGCGGCGCACAGGGCGAGGCAGAGCGAGCAGCAAGCGGCGGGCACGGGCTACCGCGCGGAGACGGCGCTCAGCGCGGACTACGAGGAAGGGGATCTCGTGCTGCGCGTCGGCGGGCGTGTCGACGGGCTGTGGATGCGCGAGGACGGCCTTTATGTGATCGAGGAGATCAAGCTGGGCGCGGCGGATGCTCCGCTCATTCCGGCCCACATGGCGCAGGCCGCGCTCTACGGGCACATGCTCTGTGAGAGCGAGGGGCTGAGGCGCGTCGTGCTGCGCGTGCTGTACGTAGGCAGCGGCGGCGAAGTGCTGAGAACTTACGAGCGGATTGAGGACGCGAAAGCGCTGAAGGGCAAATTTGAGGCGCTGTGCGCGCCCGCGGCGGCGTGGGAGCGAAAGAAGCTCTTGCGCGTTCAGCAGCGGGATGCGTCCATTTTGGACATGCCGTTTCCGTTTCCGGAGTATCGCAAGGGGCAGCGGCGCTTTGCGGGAAATGTATACATCGCGATCAGGGACCGCAAGCGGCTGTTTGCGCAGGCGGCGACGGGCATAGGCAAGACGATGGCGGCGCTGTATCCTGCGCTGCACGCGATGCGCCAGGGGCTTTGTGCGCGTGCGCTCTTTTTGACGGCGCGGACGACGGGCAGGCTCAGTGCGCTGCAGGCGATGCGGCGGCTGGAGCAGGTCGGCGCGCGGGCGTTCACGGTCGAGCTGACGGCGAAGGACAAGATCTGTCCACAGGAAGAGCGCGACTGCAGACCGGAGAGCTGTCCGTATGCGCGGGGCTTTTATGACAGGCTGCCGGACGCGCTATTGGAGGCGGTGCAGCGGGCGGGGCTGTATGCCGGCGAGGACATTTCTCGTTTGGCACAGCGGCACTGCCTATGTCCGTTCGAGCTGACGCTATCGATGGCGGCGCTGGCGGACGTGGTGATCTGCGATTACAACTATGTGTTTGATCCGTTTGTGGCGGTGGACGCGCTGATGCCCGGCGCGGCGCTGCTTGTGGACGAGGCGCATCAGCTGCCCCCGCGCGTGCGGGACGCGTATTCGGTCGTGGTGGACACGCAGGAAGTGAGCGCGCTGCGGGGTGAGGCGGCGAAGGCGGGGATCGGCGCACTGGTCGGCACGCTTTCCGGGGTGCTCAGGGTGGTGCAAAAGACGGCGTCTTCTCTGCGCCCGGGCGAGGAAAGGCGGCTTGACGCGCCACCGCGCGCGCTGCTGGGGATCATGGAGGCCGTGCTGGAGATCGCGCAGGCGAATCTTGGCGCGGGGAAGTGCGCGCTCGACGCGCTCTCATTGGCGACGCGCTATGTCTATGCCGCGGGGCGGTTTGATGCGCGCTACGCGGTGGTGGTGGCGCGGGAGGAGCGCGGGGCGCGGCTATCGCTGCTGTGCCTAGACGCGTCGAAGGAGATCTTTGGCCTGACGCGGCGGGCGCGGGGGACGGCCTATTTTTCGGCGACACTCGCGCCGTTTGAGGCCGCGAAGTGCATGTTGGGCAGCGAGGAGGGCGACGCGTGCCTGATGCTTTCCTCGCCCTTTGATCCGCGGCAGCTCACGGCGCGCATAGAGCCCGTCGATCTGCGCTACACGGCGAGGGAGCGGACGGCGCCCGTCGTTGCCGAGCTGATATGGCGGTGGCTTCACGAGCACGAGGGGAACACGATCGTATTCTTTCCATCTTATTCGTACATGGCGGGCATATGGCAGATGCTCAGCGCGCGAGAAGAGGCGAAAAATACGCGGCTGCTTTGCGAGGCGCGCGGCATGACGGAGGAGGATCGGCTGGTGATGCTGGGCGCGTTTGACGGCTCTGGGGACGAGCGGCAGACGGCGCTGTTCGCGGTGCTGGGCGGCGCGTTTTCAGAGGGCATCGATCTGCCGGGGGAGCGGCTGAAGAATGTGATCGTCGTCTCCATTGGGCTGCCGCAGCCGGACGCGCGTGTGCAGGCGATGCGGGGCTATTACGACGCGATGGGCGAGGACGGCTTTTTCCTGTGCATGACCTGGCCGGGCATTGTGCGCGTGATCCAGGCGGCGGGCAGGCTGATACGCACGGCGGAGGACACCGGCACGCTGCTTTTGATCGACAGCCGTTTTAGGGGGCTTGTGCGGCTGTTTGACGGCACGCTGATCGGCGCGGCGCTCAGGGAGTCGGGCATGGCCCCGGGCGAAAGCGGGGAAGGGCCTTGGGAATGAAAGCGCCGCGGCGCATGGGGAGCGACAAAAAAGTGTCAGGCGGGAAGGAAGCCTGCCGCGCGGGCGGGCGGGTGGGAGCGGACGAGCTACATGGGCGTGTCTGTTGCCCTGAAAGCGGGAAAAGCGCTGCATAGCGTCGCTGCGCGCGGAGTCCCGCGACTTGACCAGGCTATGGGGAGGAACGCATGAACTGTTACCGCATCGCGTCGGGCCTTTTGCCCCTTCAAGAGCTGTCCGCGGCGGGGGACGGGGACGACGTGCTGATATTGATCACATCGCAGGAACTGATGCAGGAAAACGGCGACGCGCTGCTTGACCACACGCCGACCGCGCGCGATGCCCGCGTGTGCAAGGCGGAGATGAGGCATGGCTGTCTGTGCGGCACGATCGTGGTGCCCAGGCAGACGTTTGATGGATTGCCCATGGCCTTTGGGTATCTGCTGACGCGCACGCGTCTCGTGCTGTGCGACGATACGGGCATGGCGCGCTCGATGATCGTGCGAAAGCAATGGGGAAGCGCGCGTCAGGAGTACAGCGCGGGCAGTCTTCTGTGCGAGTTTCTGGAATGGCTGCTCGCAAAGGACCTGCACCACCTGCAGGAATTGGAGGACACTTTAGCGGCGCTGGAGGATCAGGCGTTGGCCGGTGATTTTGACAGCTTCACACCGCGCATGACGGCTGTGCGCAAGGAAATCGCGCATTGGACGCGCTATTACACGCAGATGGAGGACATGACCTACGCGCTGCAGGAAAACGAGGGCGAGATTTTCACGGCGGAGGAACTGCGCGCGCTGCATGCCGTCGAAAAGCGCGTGGGCCGGCTTCAAAGCGAGGCGCAGATGCTGCGGGAGTACGCGCTGCAGGTGCGTGAGCTGTTTCAGACCGAGATCGACATCAGGCAGAATCGGATCATGAAGATTCTCACCATCGTCACCACGATCTTCCTGCCGCTTACGCTCGTGACGGGCTGGTATGGCATGAACTTTGACATGCCGGAGGTATCGTGGAAATACGGCTATCCCGCGGTCATCGTCGTGAGCGTGCTGGTCGTATGCGTGTGTCTGTTCATCATGAAAAAGAAGCGGTTCTGGTGAGCGGCGCGCGCTGCACGACAAAACATAAATAGGGAAGTTATCCGTATTATCGGGAGCTGATCGAACACAAGTTTAAAAACTGCTTTTCCCGTTTATGGTTGTGTATATCGCGCCATACATAGCGAAGGGGAAACGTATAACGCTGCTGATCGTGACGCTGTTTTACATCTGGGTCATTGACCGTTTGCTGAAAGCCGCACGGCATCGATATTATTGTCTGCTCTCTTTTGCGTCCCATGGGTCGGCGGCATGATGACATCGCGTATCAAATGCTTTCCTACTGTTTTACACGGACTGTTGTTTTTGTGTATGCGTTCAGCGTATTGCTGGCGCAAACGAGGCCGATTCTTCAAATCGCCGTGACGGTCTTTGGAAATACGCGTATGTTCATTTCCTTCGGCGTCGCTATGGCGATCGGTATCGTGCGGAAAAGACAAAAAGTGAAGGCTTTGTGCTGAACACAGAACACATCAAAATCACCACAAGTTGGGCCAGGGAAGCGCCTTCAACCATGGCTCCCGGTCTTATCGCCGTCTCTTTGTTGACAGTGCCGGTTTTTGCGCCTCAATAGCAACAGCGAAGCGCTCTGTCAACAACTGACGGCACACACAGGGCGATGCGCGGAATAAGCGGAAGGATCGGGCTGGGATAAAGACCGCCTGAGGCGAAAAAGAGGCAGGCGGAGCGCCAACCACGAAAAGGATTGCTTAATTTCTTCTCATTGACTGATTCCCAATGATTTCATAAAAGGACGAATTATCCATTGCGTCGGGATTTAATATTTGTTATAATCGACTCATCCATGGTATTATGAAGCAAGGGACAAAGATGAGGGATTCACATGAAACATACAGACGAAACCAGGGCGAGAGCGCTGGAGATGATCGCACGGGAAGGCGTTGGCAAGACCAGCAGCGAGATGGGCATCTCCACGGTGACGCTCTACAAATGGCGCGCACAGGCCAGGCAGGCCAAGGAAACGGCGCAGGCGTCCGGTGAGACGCAAAGAGAAGAGGCGCGGGCGCTGCTTGAGCAGATAGACAAGGACTACGCGGACGACAACGCGCGGCTCGCGGCGGAAAACACGCGGCTTCGGGAAGAAAATGCGCGGCTGCGGCAGGCGCTTCGGGCGATGCTCGGCTGACAGGGCGCTTAAGTAAAGAGGCAAAACATGGGAAAAGGGTCTGCCCCGAGAAGGACAGGCCCTTT
>CAYUZP010000148.1:0-4907 GCA_964449655.1 uncultured Oscillospiraceae bacterium | reverse complement strand
GCGGGGGGGGTGGGGTCTGCAGAGCAAAAATCCGCGATGTAGGAAACGCTTCGTTCCTTGCATATCATATCACGCATCACACGCCGCACAGCCGTGATCCTGCAAGCCAGTATTCAAACACTACAATCTCTAAAAATCTTTCCAGGCAACAGACACTCGGATGTGGCTTCCAGATTCCCACCCACCCGCCCACGGTACAGGCCTGTATAACTGACTAATCGCGCTCAATCCACCCTTGCAATCCCCCACGCTTTCTCTCCCATGAACCATCACAACTGATCCACTGACAGCGCTTAAAGAGGAGCTGAATCCGCTTGAAACAGATCGACTTCAATTCCGGCTGGACCTTCCGCGCGCTGACGGACGAAGGGCCGGGCCAGAGCGTCACGCTTCCGCACGACGCGATGATCGGTGAGCCGCGCGTGCCGGACAGCCCCGGCGCCAACAACACGGGCTACTATCGGGGCCGCGACTACGTGTATGAAAAGACATTCACAGCGCCCGCGGCTTGGGCGGGACAGACGGTGCTCATCGAATTTGAGGGCGTCTACCGCAACGCCGAGGTGTGGCTCAATGGCGAACAGGCCGCCTTTAGGCCCTACGGCTACACGAATTTCACCGTGGACATCACGAAAATGGTAAAGCTCGGCGAGGAAAACAGCGTCCGCGTGATCGCGCGCAATGCCGAACAGCCCAACAGCCGCTGGTATTCAGGCGCCGGCATCTACCGTCCGGTCAGCCTGTGGACGGGCGGGGAAAAGCACATCCTCCATGACGGCGTGCGCGTCACCACGACAGACGTTTCCTCCGGCGAGGTGCGCATAGACGTCAGCACGCGCGGCGACGGCGCTGTGACGGCGCGGATTTGCAGCAGCGAGCGCGTCGTCGTCTCGGCGCAGGGCGAGAGCGTGAACGGGAAATGCGCGCTGACCGTCCGCGTGCCCGATGCCGCGCTCTGGGACTGCGATCATCCAAACCTGTACACCTGCCGCGTGACCTTCGCCGATGACGATGCCCATGTGACCTTCGGCATACGCGCGCTCGCATGGAACCCCACGGACGGCCTCACGCTCAACGGCCAGCGTGTGCTGCTGTTGGGCGCGTGCATCCATCATGACAACGGGTTACTGGGCGCCTGCGCGTTTCCCGAGGCGGAGGAGCGCAAGGTTCGCATCCTCAAATCGTGCGGCTACAACGCCATCCGTTCCGCGCACAACCCGTGCTCCAAAGCGCTGCTTGACGCGTGTGACCGTCTGGGCATGCTGGTCATGGACGAATACGTGGATCACTGGTATATTCACAAGACGAAATACGACTATGTGCCCTATTTCATGGACTGGTGGCGGCAGGATTTAAATGACATGGCAGACAAGGACTACAACCATCCGAGCGTCATACTCTATTCCATAGGCAACGAGGTGTCCGAGACGGCGCAGCCTAAGGGCATCGAGCTGACGCGGGAGATGGTTTCCCATCTGCACGAATGCGACGCCACGCGTCCTGTCACATGCGGCATCAACATATTCTTCAACTTCCTCAGCTCCATAGGGTTTGGCGTGTACTCCGACGAGAAGGCGGAAAAGGAGGCAAAGCCGCGCGCGCAGGAAGCACAGCAAAAGAAAAAGCCCGTGGGCAGCGCCTTTTACAACGCGCTCGCCGCGAAAGTCGGGGATACGTTCATGAAGTGGGGCGCGACGCTCCCGCCCTGCGATCTCAAGACGCGCGACGCGTTTGCCGCCATGGACATCGCCGGATACAACTATGGCCTGTTCCGCTACAAGCATGATCTAAAAAAATACCCCGAGCGGCTGATCCTGGGCACGGAGACGTTCTGCAAGGACGCGTACAGCTTTTATGAACTATCCCGCGAGAACCCGCGCCTTCTGGGCGATTTCGTCTGGTCAGGCATGGACTATCTGGGCGAGACGGGCGACGGCTGCGCGGAATACGCGGATTACCGCCTGGATGACGGTGCGCCGCAGACGCGCATGACCGGCGGCAACGGACGCGTCGATCTGCTGGGCCACCCGCGCGCGGAGGCCGCCTATACCCGCGTGGCGTTTGACATCGATCCCGGCCCATATATCGCGGTCAATCCCGTGTATCAGACGGAAAAGCTCACGCTGACCGGCTGGCAGCTCACCAAGGCGCTTGAGAGCTGGTCCTATCGCGGCTGCGCGGGCAAGCGCGCGACGGTGGAGGTCTACGCCCGCGCCGCGTCCGTATCGCTTCAAGTCAACGGCAAAGTGGTGGCAAAGAAAAAGCTCAAGGGCAAGTGCCGCGCCGTGTTTGAGATCCCCTACGAGGACGGTGAACTGACCGCCATCGCCTATGACGCGGACGGCAAACCGCTGGGCAAGCGCTCGCTGATCACCGCGGGCGAGGAGACCGTGCTTTTTGTGAAACCCGAATCGCCGCGGGTGCGCCCTGGCCATCTCGCATTCATCGATCTCGCGTACACGGACGCGCAGGGTGTGCTCAAGCCCATGGAAAAGCACACGCTGACCGTTCGCGTCTCGGGCGGAACGCTGCTGGGCCTGGGCAGCGCCAACGCGTATGTCGAGGGCAACTACACGCTGGATCACACAAACACGTATTACGGCGAGGCGCAGGCCGTCATCAGGGCTGGGGAGAGCGGCGATGTGCGCGTCATGGTCACAGACGAGACCGGCAGAGAAACCTTGGCGGTTCTGCCCGTGCTGGAGGACGCCTAAAAGATGGGAGATGTCCATATGAACGACGCCCGCTGGCTCTTTTATCCCGGCGACTTTGAGGCATATCACGCGCTCAAGCAGAATTTCAGCCGCGTCGAGCGCGAATACGGCTGGCCCGCGTTTTGGAAGAGCGAGGGTTTTCACCACCGCGTGACCTTCAGGAGAAATTTTTATCTGGCACATCCCGAGACATTCCGCGTGTACTCGCGCGATGTGGGCTATGTGCTTGTCGGTGAATACAAGTATCCGTTTGGCAGCGAAATCGCCGTTCCCGCGGGAGAGGTTCGCCTGTCCATACACTGCGCCCGCGTCGACGCGTTTCCCACTATCTATGTAGAAGGGGAGACGATCCGCTCAAACGAGGGCTTTACGGTGGAGGACTATGCCTCGCCGCCCGTCCCTGCCGGAAGCTGCGCGCGCTATGACAGCCCTTTGCAGGACCCTTCCGTGTGGACATATGACGAGCGCCTGTTTGATCCCGTGAGCGTCACCAATACGCATGGCGGATTTCTGTACACGTTTGAGACGGAATTGACCGCGCGCATACAGGTGAATGCAAGCCCGGAGCGCCTTCAAGGCATGACGGTCTATTGCGGCGAGTCCGAGGCGGAAGCGCTCGCGGGGCATGACTGCCTTCACTTCTTCACGCCGGACGAGCAGGGGCTGTGCCCGCGCTGCGCGGTGCGGTGCGTGTTCATCCCAGGCGAGCGCGTCTGTCTTCGCGCGATTCACCAGTTCACGGACATCCCCGTGAGGGTGCGCTTCGCCTGCGATGATCCGCTGCTCAATCGCATATTCGATGTGGCAAAGACGACGTTTCTGCGCTGCAGTGACGTGTTCTTCATCGACGGCATCAAGCGCGACCAGTGGATATGGGCCGGTGACGCCTATCAGTGCCTGTTCATCAACCGCTACCTGACAGCGGACGCGGACATCGAGCGGCGCACGCTCACCGCACTGCGCCCCGGCGAACCGGTCAAAACGCACATCAACACCATCGTCGATTACTCGCTGCTCTATCTGATGGGCGTACAGACACACGTTGAAACCTACGGCGATCTGGATTTTCTGCGCTTCATCTATCCCAGCGTGCGCGCGCTGCTCGCGCTTTGCGTGGGACAGACGGATGAACACGGCTTCATCGTCGGCCGTAAGCAGGACTGGACCTATGTCGACTGGGCGGAGATCGATAAGGATGGGCCCGTCGGCGCGGAACAGATGCTCCTCTTTGGCGCGCTGGGCGCGGTCTGTTGCCTGGCCGAAGAGATGGGCGATGCGGTGACAGCCGAGGACTGCAAATCGAGACAGGAAGCGCTCCTTAAGCGGATCGACGAGTGGTTCTGGGACGAGACGCGCGGCGCGTATATCGACAGCTTCACCTCGGGACGAGGGCATATCTCGCGGCAGACGAACCTGTTCGCGCTGCGCTGCTGCGTGGCCGATGAACGAAAACGCGAGCGGATCGTGCAAAGCGTGCTGCTCAATGGCGATATTCCGCCGATCACGACGCCTTACTTTCGCTTCTTTGAACTGGACGCGCTTTCCGAGATGGGACATTTGGACGAGGTGATGGACGCCCTGCGCGAAACCTGGGGCGGCATGCTCTCGCGCGGCGCGGTCACGTTCTGGGAGGACTTTGACCCGAGCGTCACGGGCGACGCGCAATACGCGATGTACGGCGATCCGTTTGGCAAGAGCCTGTGTCACGCCTGGGGCGCAAACCCCATCTACCTCTTGTCAAGGCACTTTATAGGCCTCAAGTGGCAGCGCGATGTGTTCACACTCGCCCCGCGCCTTGAGCGGTTCAAGTCGCTTGACTGCGAGCTGCCCGTAGGTCACCAGGGCAGCGTATCCCTTCGCTATGATGGACGGACGCTGACCGTCCGCGCGCAGGGCGCAAGCGGCACGCTCTTGGCCTTTGGCCGGGAGATTTCGCTTCAAAGCGGCATGACACTGACGCTTGATTCGGCCTTGTGACATTGAGGAGTGAACCACTCGCTAGAGCATTTTCGATTTCATGCGGTTTAAGAGATTAGCGCTTGGCAAAGCTTGTTAAAACCCACAAAGCCGCGAGACCATAAGTTTCGGCAAAAGTAGAAAAGTATGTTGGGCGGGACTGGAGCCTGCCGCCGTCAGTGGGACTGGAGCCTGCCGCCGCCAGTGGCGGATGAAGGCAGGCGGAACGTCGGAAAC
>CAYUZP010000147.1:0-4989 GCA_964449655.1 uncultured Oscillospiraceae bacterium | reverse complement strand
CAGCTGCAGCTTAAGATAGCGTAGGTTCGCAGATCGTCAAGACTACCTCTGACGAACGCCTGCGGCGGTCTTGACTGTCTGCTCACTTCTTATACTGAAAGGCAATCAAGGGCTGCAAGCAGCACATCTCCAATGAAGCCCTATGGATTGTCCAACTTTCAAAGTTCAAGAAGCCAAGTGTTCAAATTGTTATTGCAATTTACGATTTTATCATAAATTCAAGACGATGTTTCATCTTTGTTCACAATTTATTCATTCATGCGTTCGTCCTGGTGACTTGGTTCTACTCAAAATGATCATAACGGATTTGGGAAGGCGATGGAGAACTTGCCAGCGATGAGATAGACCATGTCGAAAAATCCATGGAAGATGTGGTATCCTCTGGCCTTACGCTTGTGAGCATGTATCATGCTGTTTATCCCTTCACAGATTGCATTGTAAAGTGGACGAACGCATTCCGCTGTCCCCCTGCTCACCCACACTTGAATCCAGTGTGTCAACTGCCTGTGCAATCCTGTACGCCTATGGACCGCTTCAATCAATCTGTCAGCTCTTCTGTTCTCGTTTCCATGCTTTCAGTATATCCTACTTTTATGGCTTCTGGAAGTAGAACCGACCCCATCGCCTGTGTTCCCTCGCTAAACTGACAGATCCTCCTCACTTTTCCGTATCACGCAGCAGCAGAGACTCCTCGGTTTTGATGCAGCCTGCGAGCACACCCGCTGCGAGCGTCATCGCTGAGCAAGCGGCTAGCGGCAGCCCCATGTCCCAACTCGTGGCCATCATCGAAAGCTCCATCAGCGCCGCGCAAGGCAAAAAACGCCTGTCCCGTGCAGCGCAGAGCAGCGCCAACGCGTTTGCCAGATAGAAATACCGCTCGTGCATCCGCGGCAGGAAGAACACGACAAACAGCGAAAGGAGCAAGGAAAGCCTGAGCACGTCTCCCGTTTGAAGCGTCTGCGCGCGGTGCATGCCCCACGCAACCAGCGCGGCTGCAAAGCCCAGTGCCAGCGCGATGCCGAACAGGCCATAGGCGTATACATCAAGCCCCGTCGTGTTCAACAGCCCAAAAAAATTCGGCGCGTTGTACGTCAGAGCTGTATAAAGTCCCGTCTGTGACAGATAGATGCCTACGATTTCCCTCAAGGGTTTTCCGCCGAGCAGAGCAGGCAGTGCACACAACGCGAGCGTGCCAAGGAAGGTCAACATGTCCACAATACGCAGCTTCCGTCCCGCCCAGAGCACCGGGACGATGGGCAGCAGGAAGACGGCCTGCAGCTTGAACGCCAGCGAAAGCGCGAAGCATATTGCGCTCCGCACAGATCTCCCTTCCAGCGCAAATGCAAGTCCCCACAGGCTGCAGCAGGCATAGAGGCTGTCGCACTGCGCAAACATCCCTCCGTTGAGCGCGATTGACGGCGCAAGCAGAAGCATGCACAGCGCGACCGCGCCCGTCCTTCCCTCCCGCGCGCACAGTCGGCAGGCCGCCCCCGCCAACAGCGCGTCACCGATAAAGGATACTGCCTTCACGGCATATAGCCCTGGCACAGGCAGACGCGTGATCAGAAAAAGTATGTATTGGTAGAGCACATTGTATTCTCCAACGCTTTGTCGCATGCCGTCTTCAAAGGACCCCGCCGCAAAACGCGATAGCCAGTCCCTCAGGTAGAGATCGAAGTCTCCGGAAGAGTGGTCTGCAAAAGCGACGCGCATCAGCATCGCCGCTACGCAGACCGCGCAGACCATCGCTGTTGGCAACAAGCCCTCGCCGCGAACAGCGCGCAGCGCAAAGACGAGCATCAGCGCAAACGGCACACTAAAGAGCAGCACGATGAGAACCGCGTCGTCTGCAAGCGCAAACGTCCGCGTGCCCAGCACGAACGCGAAGCCGATGAGCGCGCACAGCGCGACAACCGCCTGTCCCGCGCGTGGCGACGCGCCAAGCAGCGCTTTGCGCAGCCGCTCGTCAAGCGCGTCCAGCATTCAATTCTCCCCCACTTCCCGCCCTCAGCAGTTCCGCTGTCTCCTGCGCGATGAGCAGCGCTGCGGCGATCGCCAGCAGGCTTAACGCGCTGATCGGCAAAAACTCCGCTGAGAAGATGCTCGCCATATACCCGCACAGCGATACGAATTCCAGCAGCACGCAGGCGACCATTCTCCGGACGTTTCCAGCGAGTGCAAATCCCAACATACCGGCCAGATAGAGGCAGCGCGCGTTCATCTGCGGCAGCACCAGCGGCAGACCCGCGGCAAGCAGCCAAGCGCCCATCATCCATGTCTCCGGGCTGAGCGCGCCACGCGCGTGCACGAAGGCAAACGCAGTCAAAAGCGCCGCCGCGACGCCGAAACAGAGTCCCATGCCGCTGAACTCGCGCACGGAAGCCACCTTCATCAGCCCAAACACGCCCGGCGCGTGATCCCCCAAACCGATGCTCTCTTGCGCGGCTTCAATCTGTCTGCTGTAGCGCATAACGAGTCCGCCGATCCCCTGTCCATCCAGCAGAAATGCCGCCTGACAGAGCACCGTCGTCGCCGCGAGCGCGATCAAGTGCCGCAGCGAAACCTTCTCCTTCATGAACAGCGGGATGAGCAGCGGAAACAGGAACGCGCTCTGCAGCTTCGTCCCAAGCGCCAATCCCCACAGCACACATCCGGACAGCGGATGATCCGACAGCAGCATGAAAAGCCCCCACAGCGTGAACATCGCAAATGTCGCATCAGGCTGCAGCCAGCAGCCCGCGTTGAGCAGCATCGTCGGCACGAGCACGCACGCGAACATCCCGGCCAACGCGCCATGCGCCTTCGCCCCACGCAGCAGCGCAAGCCTGAGCACCGCCATGCCGCACAGGCATTGGCATGCCATGTCAAACAGCTTCAGCGCTTCCATCCGGGAAAAGTTCTCCAGCCGCGAGATCAGGCCGCAGACGATCAGATACACGCCGCTCCAGCTGTTTTCCTCCCAGGCCATCGCGCCCAACAGGTCATAATGCCACATATCGTCGAGCATCGGCGCAAGCGTATGGGTGTAACGACCAGGCTCGATGTCCAGCATCGCCAGATGCGCAGCAATCGCCAAAGCGCACAGCAGTGCCGTGCAAAGCCAGACCATCGTCTCCGCGCCATCCCGTAGAGCTGCATACGCGCCCCAGAGCAGCACTCCCATGCACACCGCGCCGAGCAATGCCGCCTGCACAGTCTGTTTCATCGCCAATGCGCCGACAAAAAACAGAGCGCATGATGCCGCACACAGCAGGACCGAGGCGCGCGCATTCAGCTTTTTCACCATCAGCGTGCGCAGTGGATCTCGCATAAACTCTTTCAGTTGCATTTCCGCCATCACACGTTCACCTCCATCCGTTCGCGCAGCTGTGATAAATCCGCTTCGTCAGGCCGAATTAGACCGGAACCGTTCAGCGACCGCCAAAGTGCCACAGCCGTCAATACGATTCCGCACGCTTGAAAGACAGACGCCCAACGCAGATCCATCAGGTTTTCCCCCGGAAGTCCCGCCGTGTAACAAATGTACGATGCCAGCCCGAACAGCACGGGCAGCGCGGCGTTTCCGGACGCATAAGCCGTCAATGCCAGAGCGAGCACGTCCGCGCCAAACGTATAGCGCTCGTGCATCTTGGGCAGGAAGAACGGCACCGACGCGAGCACCAGCAAAACGAAGAGCAGCTCGCTTTGCCGCGTGATGCCATTCCGACGCATGCAGACCAGCGCGCACGCCGCAATCAGCGCCGCCATGCCAAGCGCCATCGCCATCCCGCCAAACAGGGTATACAGTGTGCCCCCATCCACACCAGAAGGCAGAAACTGATACAGCGTCGGCGCGTTGATCGTGATGAAATTGTATCCCCCTGCCTGCGTGAGATACACGGTCAGCACGTGATGCAGTGATTTCCCTCCCCAGAGCGCGGGCAACATCATCGCCATATATGCCGCGGGAATCAGGGGCAGGTGGCGCAGCTTGATCTCGCGGCGCAGCCACAGCACCAGCAGTGCAGGAAGGAAGAACACCGTCTGCAGCTTGAAGGAGAGCGCCGCACCGAACAGGATCATGCATCCAGCGGAGCGCTTCGTCATCCCGCAATAGAGCGCCGCCAGGCACAGCGCGACATAAATCGCGTCGCACTGCCCCCAATACGCGCCATTGAACACAACCGTCGGCAGAAGCGATGCCGCGTGATAGAAAAAGAGCTTCGTGCCATCTTTTTTACCACTCAAACCGACCAGCTGTGCAATCGCCCAGCACATCGGCACTTCCGCAAGGATCGACACCGCCTTGACGAGATACTGCCACGGGAAATTGCGCACGCGCGAAATCAGCAGCAGCAAGTAGAGATAAGGCGGCGTGTAGTCGCTGCCGATATACGTACCTAGTCCCTCGCGGATGCTCATCTGCGAATAACTGTAAATCCAGTTGCTCAGGAAGATGTCATAATCGTCGCTGACATAATCAAGAAGCGATATCTTACCTAGCAGCACAGCACCCGTGACCAGCGCCAGCAGCATCTGCACGCCGAGGGACAGCCGCCTGCCCATGTGAAGCTGCACAGCAAAGGACACGGCAAAGATCGCGGTAAACGCAAGCGCTGTGATGCGCGTCATGCGCGTGACGCCATACGCGGCAAATTCGTCGATTCGGGCATAGCGCGCATGCATCGCGAACGCATAGAACACAGCGCACGCGACGAGCCACAGCGCAAACCGCACCCATGCCGCACAGCGGGCATCAAGCGTCTGCCGCAATACTGCGCTCACCGTTCCCCTGTGTGACGCATCCCCGCTGCTCCTCAAATCCCCCGATTGAATCCTCTTTTCGATCATCTTTTCCAGTTCCTTTCATAGCCTGTCCACACGGACAGGCAAAGAGCGTTGTAGTCCCATTATAACGGAGAATGCGCAATCTGTACAGACGTATTCGCCGATGACCACGGAAATCAATTTTTCATCAGAACGCGCAAAATGAAGGAAGGGTCAAGAAGG
>CAYUZP010000146.1:0-4992 GCA_964449655.1 uncultured Oscillospiraceae bacterium | reverse complement strand
CTTTTAACTGACGAAGCTGCTAAATGATCCATAAACGGATCGAGGTACGCTGATCTACTTCAAAGTGACCGGGTTCCGGCAGCGGAAGGGGGACCGTCCGCTTTGCCGGATATTGGGAGAGAAATGAGGGCACCGCATGGAGAAAGCTGGAGGTCTCATGCAAAGACCACCCCGAGTGATTGAGAACGAGCCGGAGCAAGACGGCGAGATCGAAATCGATCTGGTGGAGCTGTTTTACTATTTATTGGAGCGCGTAGGATACATCATCGCCGCGGCGCTGTTCGGCGCTGTGATCATGCTCGTGCTGTCGGTCTTCGTGATCACGCCGAAATATGAGGCGACGGCGATGCTGTACGTCGTGAATTCAAGCGATTCCGCGATCAACCTGTCGGATCTGCAGATCGGCTCTTACCTGACTTCCGATTATCAGGAAGTGTTCACGACCTGGGAAGTCAAGGAGCAGGTGCTGCAGAATCTGGGACTCGATTACAGCTATGAAGAGCTTGAGAGCATGATCGAGGTCAGCAACCCGTCGGATACGCGCATACTGCACGTGACGGTGACGAGCGAAGATCCCGCCGAGGCGACGGCGATTGCCAACGAGTACGCCAAAGTCGCGCAGCGCTACATCAAGGAGACGATGTCGTCAGATGAGCCGAATATCTTCTCCACCGCGCTGGAACCCCTCGAACAGGTCAGCCCAAGGAAGCTGCTCAACACGGTGCTGGGCTTTGCCGCGGGTCTGTTCCTGATGACCGGCGTGTTCGTGGTGCGCTTCCTGACGGATGACAAGATCAAGACGTCGGATGACATCACGAAGTATATCGGTGTGCCGACGCTGGCGGTCATTCCGAACCTTGACAAGGATGAGGGACAGTTAAGAAAGAAAAAAAGCAAAGGCAGGGTAAAGAGGCGTGAAAAGAATTGAGTTTACAAGGTTCAAGGAACTGGACTATGTCGGGAACGAGAGCCTGAACACGCTATGCACGAACCTGTCCTTTGCGGGAGAGGATGTACACCGGGTTCTCATCACGAGCTGTCACGCGTCAGAAGGAAAGACCTTTCTTTCGATGAATTTGTTGCGTTCGTTCGCCAAGCTGGGTCGGCGCATCGTACTGGTGGATGCTGATTTGCGCAAGAGCATGATCATGGCGCGATTTGGCGTACATCACCATAGCGATAGCGAACGTCTGGGTCTGACACACTATCTGGCCGGCAAGTGCGGCATGGAAGACGTGCTGTATGAGACGAACATTGAAGGCGCGTACATGGTTCCGGTGGGACGCACGGTCAACAGCTCTCTCGCGCTGCTGACGTCGCCCAAGCTGAATGCGCTGCTTGAATGGCTGAAGGATCAGTTTGATCTGGTGTTCGTGGACGCGCCGCCGGTGGGCATGATCATCGACGCGGCAGAGATCGCCAAGAACTGCGACGGTGTGCTCTTCATTGTGGACTACAATCAGGTCAGCCGACGGGAGATGCTCGACGCGGTACATCAGATTCAGCGAACCGGCTGCCGCGTGCTGGGCACTGTGCTCAACAATGTGACCTTCGATTCTTACAGCAACAAGAAATATTACTACAAGCAATATTATTACTCTCATTACGAGACAGACTATTATCAGTCGGAAGGAAGGCACGAGAGCAAAACTGAAACCAAACCGATGCGAAGGTCGAGCTGAAACGCGGGTGTGAAGGATGTATGGCTTTATAGATATCCATCATCATCTGGTCTACGGTATGGACGACGGCGCGCAGACGATACAAGTTGCCATGGAGATGGCCCGCGCGGCAGCCGCGGACGGTACGCGGATCGTCGTGGGAACCACTCACGTATCGCCCGGTGTACAGCAGTTTGACGCTGCATTGTACGAGGAGCGGCGCTGCGAGATGAACGAGCGGTGCGAGCGCGAGGGGATCGACCTCAAGATCCTGCCGGGCGCTGAAATCCTCTACACACCGGCGACATGTCGCTTTTTGCGTGAAAGGCGCGTCAGAACATTGGCAGGCACAGATCACGTGCTTGTGGAGTTCATGCCGAATGTCCGCCTTGAGGAGCTGCAGCGCGCTTTGGCTGAGATACTGCACACGGGTTGTCTGCCTGTTCTCGCGCATGTGGAGCGTTATGATTGCTTGGCATCGAACGTGCGCGGATGCGAAGAACTAAAGCGCGAGCTCGGCGTGCTGCTTCAGATGAATTGCACCTCGGTCATCGGTGGTCATGGTTTCTGGAAGGATCGGCATGCGAGAAAGCTGCTTGACGCAGGCTTGATCGATGTGGTAGCCTCGGATGCGCACCATCCCGTGAGAAGACCCACGAGGATGACGCAGGCGTACGATGTGCTTGTCACGCGCTATGGCGAAAAGACGGCAGATCGCATGATGGGCCGCGACGCGGATGCCCCGCCTTTTAAGGATATCGCAGGCATCGCATAAGTCAGGGAAAAGAGAGCAACCGCCATTTTCCTGACGGCAAGATCAAAATCGGCAATCGAAACACACGCTGAGGGTTCAGCGGTGCCTAGAGCGCCGAGTCATACGCGGAAGGAAATCGCTGGGGAGCCCGGAGGGCGAAGCTATGCCCAAACGGAACGCGGAAAGGGAAAAGCGATGGATGAAGCCTACGGATGCTTGTTCTGCCCGACAGGAAAAGAGCAGTCGGTTGCGCGGCGAATCGCGTTAAGCGGTGTCCATGCGATCACCGCCAGACAGGAAAAGCACAGGACAACATGCGGTGTAAAATCAAAGAGCGTGGAGATCTTCCTGCCGGGTTATGTGTTCTTCAAGACGGACGGCGGAACACAGTCGCTTTCATGGCTGCCCCGACAGGATGTGATCCGCATCCTCAATTACGGCGATGGTCAGTGGCAGCTCGTCGGTCAGGACGAGATGTTTGCCCGATGGCTGTTTCAGTACGACGGCCTTTTGAGCTTTTCAAAGGCCTGCCGTGAGGACGACCAGGTGAGGATCGTCAGCGGACCGCTGAAGGACATGGAGGGGTTCATCACTAAAGTGGATAAACGCGGACGAAGCGGACAGGTCGCCGTGCGCTTTGGACAGAAGCTGATCAAGGTTTGGCTTGGATTTGACATGATCGATTCTGTTGAATCGGCAGTGTGTTTCCCGACAGCAGAGATTGCACAGGCATAAAAGCGTGAAGCGAAATTTAGGCGATTGTAGGACTGGGAACGGGCGTGCAAAAAACAGGTGGTTGAGCGTTTCAGGTCAGCAAAGGCGCTTTGAAGGTTCATGATGAATCTGCCAAAGGACTCGCACATATCGGCTTTCATGGTTCAGACCGACAGCGGAAAGATACGATGGGTCTGAACCTTGGAAACAGGGATATCAAACGGCGGGCCAGTGCTAAAAATGTCGGGGGGGGGGTTATACTCTCCTCCCTTATTTTGTACTGATCCGCACCATGGAAAACATGGTCAGAATGGACAAAAAAGGGCGTTAAACGATTCGATTTTTGGTTGGAACTGGATATAAGAAAATAAGCATTCACGGCTTTAGACATTCAGGGATTGTTTTAAGGCTTTTTTCGTCAATGAGAAGCCGGAAGCCGGCATTGCCGCGCGTATATCGGCTTATGTTTTCCATGCTGCGAACAGGTGTGATCACGAAGGAATAAAATGTGTCGCGGCGGCTGTCGCGTTCTGTATACGCCGCTTTTTTCTGCTTGGCAACGATCTGGCACGTGACAGGATGCTGAATACGTAAACCGAAGCGAACAAAGAAAACGCCGGATGGCAAATGATAACTTTCATGACAATGGATAATGGCCAATAAGATCATGCTCTATAAGCCCAATGTATATGGTAGAGCTTTAACGGATATTTACAAAGGAGTTGGGCGAACTTGGTGGAGAAGAGTGACCGTTCTCGCGGAGCGCCTGATATGCAGGCAGGTCCTGATCCAAAGCATTCTCATCAGAATTCTCATAAAAACCCCGAAACCACTCACAGCCGGCAGATCACACGCCGCAATGAAACGGTCCTGCGCCTTTTTAAAATGTTCAATGTGGGCGTCAATGTACTCCTGTTTGTCGGTTGCTGGGCTTTGTTTTATTGCGGAAGAACGCGTCTGAATCGCAGTCTGTTGTTGATTGGCGGTTATACAGTATTCTTCACATGGCTCACGCGCATCTATAACGCTTACCAAATCGACACGCTCCGCATCTCTGAAGTGCTTTACTCGCTGTTTCTGTGCACCGTCCTTTCCGACATACTGGCTTATTTTGCCATGGTGGCGATTCGCTGGTATTGGGTCAGCATATTGCCCCTTGCAGGACTGGTGACTGCCCAATTTGTCTGGAATGCCCTTTGGTCACTCCTTGCGCATAAGCTCTGCTTTAAACTATCCATGCCCAAGCATACCGTTGTGATTTACGGTGATGAAGAAGACCTGCAAAAGATTCAGTGCATCGAAAACCTGAACTCACGTTTTAACATCGACCGCTATATCAAAAACCCGAAGGAAATACAAGCCATCCAAAGCGAGATCGAAAGTTATCAGGTGATTTTTGTCTCCGGCATACCGGCGACGCTGCGCAATGGGATCGCGAAATTCTGTGTAGAGAGGGATATAGAGCTCTACGTTCTCCCGCACGTGGGCGATGTCATCATGGCGGGTGCGAAGCATATGCAGACATACACCATTCCCGTCATGCGCGTGATGCGGGCAAAACCCGTCCCCGAGTATTTATTGATCAAGCGATTGGCCGACATCATCTTCTCACTTGCCGCGCTGATCATAACCAGCCCGATCATGTTGATCACCGCTTTGGCGATCAAGCTGCAGGATGGCGGGCCTGTGTTTTACAGACAGGTCAGACTCACGCAGGACAGGCGGGAATTTGAGATCCTGAAATTCAGAAGTATGGTCGTTTCCGCAGAAAAGGATGGCCAGGCACGACTGTCGAGCGTGAACGACACAAGAATCACGCCGGTAGGCAGGATCATCCGGGCCTGCCGTATTGACGAGCTGCCG
>CAYUZP010000145.1:0-5012 GCA_964449655.1 uncultured Oscillospiraceae bacterium | reverse complement strand
GCGATTTCCCATACGCGTCCAAAACCATCTCCCATATGAAGAGAGGATAGACCATGCCCAAAATCACAGCACTGCTCGTCGCTGCCGCCACATTCCTCGCCGGACTTTGCGCGCTCTTTGGCAGCATTCACAGCGTCGCGACAGATCCATCCTTCTATGTCGACGATTCCCGAGAGGCCGTCGCCGCTTCCTTGGGCGAAGGCAACGCGCCTGACGATGCCGTCACGGCGTATATCGGCCTTTCGCGCGCGGAACAGACGGAGTTCGCAGAGGAAATCGCCGCTCAAATGCGCGCTAAAGCCGCGGATTTTGCCCTCCCTATTCTCAATGAACGTGAACAGCAGCACTTGCTAGACGTCCATAGGCTCATCGCGCTGTGCAATCAGGCAGCGCATATCGGCTTGGGCATCGCCGGTTTGCTCGCTGTCGCCGCCGCATGGACCGGCGCGAACATCAAAAAGCGCCATGTCCCCGCCGCCGTCGGCGCACTCTGCGGCATCGGCATATGGGCAATCCTCACACTTGCCCTCGGACTGATTTGGCATTTCAGCGGCTTCACCGATCTGTTCTCCGCACTGCATCGCGCACTGTTTGACAATGACCTTTGGCTGCTCAATCCGGATACGAGCATCCTCATTCGCATGATGCCTCAATCGCTGTTTGAACACGCTGTCGTGCAAGTGCTGCTGAAATCCATAGGCACGTTCGCCGTGATCCTCGCCGTGCTCATCGCATTCTACGCGCTGATCGGCGGCATGATCCATCGAAACCTGACGGAAAAGGAACAGATATGAACTACCAGGAAAGGGCCAGAAATCAGACAGAACGACTGCGCGAAAGAGGCAGCGCGACCTTGCTTTCCATCGAGTCGAGCTGCGATGAAACCGCCGCCGCTGTCGTAAGCGACGGCCGTGATGTGCGCTCATCCATTATCGCCTCGCAGATCCCGCTGCACGCCATGTACGGCGGCGTCGTGCCCGAAATCGCCTCGCGCAAGCATGTCGAGAGCATCATCCCAGTCGTCGAAGAGGCGCTGCGCAGCGCGGGCATGGCGCTCGCGGATGTCGATGCCGTCGCCGTCACCTATGGTCCGGGCCTCGTCGGCGCGCTGCTCATAGGCGTCTCCGCGGCAAAAGCGCTCGCCTATGCGGCGGATAAGCCGATCGTGCCCGTCAACCATATCGAAGGCCACGTCAGCGCCAACTACATCGCCCATCGTGACCTGATCCCGCCGTTCGTATGCCTCGTCGCTTCCGGAGGACATTCGCATATCGTGCGCGTAGACGACTACGGCGAATACACGCTGCTCGGTCAGACGATGGACGATGCCGCGGGTGAAGCGTTTGATAAGGCCGCACGCGTGCTCGACTTGCCATACCCCGGCGGACCGCTGCTGGATCAGCTCGCCCAAAACGGCGATCCCCATGCGCTGCCTTTGCCGCACGTGCAGACACAGGGCCGCTATGACTACAGCTTTTCCGGTCTCAAGACCGCATTGATCCATGCCGTTAACAAGCTGCGCCAGAGCGGACAGGACGTGCCAGCAGCCGATATCGCCGCCAGTTTTCAGCATGCCGTCGTTCGGCAACTGTCTGAAAAAGCCGTGCTCGCCGCGTGCGAAACCGGCGCCGATACGCTCGCCCTCGCGGGGGGTGTCGCCAGCAACTCCGGCCTGCGCGCTGCCATGAAAGACATGTGCCAGCGGGCGGGTATCCGTCTCGTCATGCCGCCGCCTGTCCTGTGCACAGATAATGCCGCGATGATCGGCAGCGCTGCGTACTACCGGCTCATGCGCGGAGAAATCGCTGGCCTTGACCTGAACGCCTGTCCGTCGCTGAGACTGGTATAGCGCAGATGGCGTGAAGCCCGTTGTTTTAGCCGCACTCAGGTTCTCGCGTTTTTTTCAGGACACTTCACTTGAGGCCTCGCCGAGACGACGCAAAGGCTGCCGACGCGTCTATAACCGATCTTCTGATAACACGCATTGGATGCGGTGTCATGCGCATCGGTATGGAGTACGGGCGTGAGCTTTTTCGCGAGCAGCTGTGCCGAGATCGCGTGGACGAGATGGAGCGCAAAGCCCTGCCGCCTGTGCGCCGGTGGCGTATAGACGCGGTTGATGATGGCATAGGGAGCCGATGTGTAGCATACCGCGGTCGATACGGGTTCATTCGATTCGTTGAGCCACAGGAATTGATTCCTCTCCCAAATCAGCTGTGCGAGTATCGTGCGGCATGTGTTCAGCGGCAGGTTCTGTCCGGCCATCTCCATTTCAGCGCTTTGCAGGAGCGGGGCGAGTGGATCGATCTGATCGGGTGTGGCGAGCGCCATGCGGCCCGGGCACGGCTTTTCAACGGGGTTCAGCGTCCTCAGCGCATAGGAGAGCATGTCGGTCTCAATCTGCACCGTTTTAAATTCGGGAGAGTCGCGTTTCAGACGATCGAGCAGCGCGTAACTCATGCGATAGCAAAAGCCGCGTTCAGGCGAGAAGTGTACGAGCAGACAGCGCGCAATGGCGGTTACCGCGTCGGAATCAAACGCGTTCCGGCACCAGATGTAGACGGGGTGGTTCGCTGCAAACTGACAGATCACGACGTCCCTGCGATCGGTGAATATGTGGTCGCACGGACGACCGAGGATGTATAAGAGCATGGAAAACGTGATCGCATCGTCTCCGCTCAGTGGAAATGTGCACGACTGGTTTTGAAAGTGCTGAAGCGTCATGGGTTTTGCCCCTTTGTTTAAAAATACTCGTAATACAATCTATGGACGCATCCTCGCACCGCGCTTTATTCAGTGAAGGCGCGAAACAGCTTGTCGCATGATTGAACGCGCGCAGGCTGCCTTCTGCCGTTTACGTTGGCAGATTTTAATGCACGTGAGGTTGTTTCCTGTTTTCGGGATAAAATGTTGTTATACGCGCGTTATATTCATATAGACCCGTGAGAGATGGAGGTGTAAACGATGAGTGAGAACCTCAAGAGATGTGTGCTGCTGGCCGTGCTTGTCGTACTGCTGACGACAGTGGGGCTGTGCGAAGGCCACGCGACCCTCTACGTTGACAACCAGGAGGAGGATATCGCCGAACCCGAACGGCTCAATCTGCGCGCGCAGCCCTCGACGAACGCCGCGGTCATCGGCATGTTTTATACGGGCACGGAGGTGATCAACCTTGGCCCTGAGAATGACACGTTTACCCATGTTCAAATCGACGACATGACCGGCTACATGGCCACCCAATTCCTGATCACAAAGGAGGAGGCTGTGCAGCGCTACGGTGAAAACAGCATGTTCGGCACCTGCCGCGCGGCACAGGTCGATCTGACCGGTCTATGGAAAACCGAACAGCCGCTCCTTGAAGCGACAGACCAGACTGCCACAAGCCTGAGCGCGTTGCGCACGGGAGACGATGTGCGGCTCATCGGCATCATCGACGATTGGGCCTATATCGCCACGGCGGCAGGACAGAAGGGCTATGTGCCTCTTGACGTGCTCACCGAGGTGGGCAGCGCAAAAGTCTCCATCGTTGCGGGCACAAAGGTGGACGGTTCTGTCTCGCTCTATGAAAAAGCCAACGATCGCTCACCGGTCATCATGAAGATCAAGAACGGCACGGCTTGCTTTGCGCTCTTTGGCAAAACCGAGGGCAACTGGAAGCGCGTGCGCGTGGGCGGCGTCAGCGGCTGGATCAAGTACACGCAGGCGTCAAAGCTCATGCCGATCGGTGATGTCGCGCGAAGCGCTGTTCCATATTATCCATTGCTCATGCAGACAAAGCGGGATGCAATGCTCACCAGCGACATTGCAGACGGCGGTCAGCGCTACATGACGCTGGGCGAGGGCATGAAGGTCGAGGTGCTTGCGGAGGCCGAGGATTACGTCTATGTGCGCACCTATGAAGGCGGTGCAGGCGCATACGATTGCGGAGATTTCGGATATATCGCGCTGAATGATCTCTCTTTGACGCCTGCGGGCACCTGTGTCGGCATCGCGCAGATGGATGACGGCGACCTTCCCGTGATCGTGTTGGACGCACCGGACAAGGAAGGCAATCGCTTGGGCGCGCTGTGTGCCGGCGCGCAGGTTCGCGTCAGCGACTACACGCAGACGGATTACGTGCAGATCATGCTGGGCGATGTGAAGGGATATGTGCTCAAGACGCAGCTTCGCATGCTCGGCGATTCCGGTGTCACATCTTCAGGCCGCATCCCACAGCGTGCCCGCGTGATGGAACAGGCGACATTGCGCGTGAACACATCGGAAAGCGCAGGTTCGGGCGTAGAAATCACGCAAGGCAGCCGTGTATACATGCTGGGCATGTTAGGCGGCTACGCATACGTGTTGGCTGCGGATGGGCCGGATCTGAGCATCGACGACGTGCAGGACAAGACTGGCTTTGTGCAGCTGGACAAGCTAGACGCGCCGGCGAGCACCACGCATTTGACGGCATCCGTGAATACGGATAAGGTCAATCTGCGCGATAAAGGGAATACGAACGGCGAGATCATCGCCAGGGTGCGACTGGATGCGCTCTTGCGTGTGGCAGATTATGGACTCGATTGGTGCTGCGTCGTCACGCCGGACGGCAAACGCGGCTATATCATGACGAAATATCTTGAATTCGATTGACAGCGCAAACGACACGGAACACGTCAACGGTTTGTGTAAACACGTCATCGAAAAGAACGTTAACCCCCAGCCTTTCTTGTAAGCCGCTTCTCAGTGTGCTTCTTACAGGAAGGGAGGGGCTTTTTCGCAGGTGATTGTAGCACAATATGGATGGGATGGCCGAACCACTGGAAGAAATGAACATCGACGAAATTTGGAAAGGCCATTGTATCGGTGCGAAGCGATTTCCTCAGGCCACAATAAAACACAATAATCTTATGGCAGATTTTTATTCGCTGTACGGTGGTTTTCGCGTGGTTCACAGATCATCGCCGCCAGATAAGATCTTCATTTTCTCTTGCCGTATGCTGAAATTCTCCCTGCTTCAATGCGGTTTGAATGGT
>CAYUZP010000144.1:0-5043 GCA_964449655.1 uncultured Oscillospiraceae bacterium | reverse complement strand
TGACAGATGGTAAAATGATTAGCGACTCAAACAAATGTATCCGTTACATGATTCCCGCTCCCTACGGATTGCTTTCCTCTATATTTTGATTTGAGTATGGGGATGCCGAAGCATGAACATGCTGTGATTTGTACTTTCCTTGTTTCACTTCAGGATGATTGCGGCATACTGTGGACATTTTCTGCCAAATCGTTCGCAAAAAGCTAGATTTCTTTGAAATCCTGAATTATAATAAGACGCGTTTGGAAAAATATTCGGGAGGAATGTACATGGACCGCATCCGGCGCAACGAACGCCTTGCCGCCATGACGCGGATTTTAGTCGAATCCCCCAACAAGATCTATACGCTCAGCGCGTTTGGCGAGATGTTCGGCGCGGCGAAATCGACGCTCAGCGAGGACATCGACATCCTGCGCGGTGTATTTTCAGAATATCATCTCGGTCAGATTGACACGGTGACGGGTGCAGCGGGAGGCGTGCGCTACCGTCCCATCCCATCGCCGGAAGACGCATATAAGGTGGTGCGCGATCTCGCGCAGACGCTGTCCTTGCCAGGACGGCTGCTTCCCGGCGGCTTTGTCTACATCGCCGATCTGCTCGCGATGCCCGATCTCATGTGGCGCATCGGCACGATCATCGCCTCGCAGTTTTATCGCGTCGAGCCAGACTTTGTGCTCACGATGGAAACCAAGGGCATTCCCATCGCCATGATGACCGCGCGCGCATTGGGCGTGCCCGCCGTCATCGCCAGGCGGGACAGCAAGGTCTATGAAGGGCCAGCCGTGAATATCAACTATCTGTCCGGCACCGGCGGGCGTGTGAAGACGATGTGCCTGTCGCGCAGGGCTGTGCGCGAGGGACAGCGCGCGCTGATCGTGGACGACTTCATGCGCGCGGGCGGGACCATGCGCGGCATGGTCGATATGATGCGCGAGTTCGCTGTCACCGTCACGGGGATCTGCGTGATGATCTGCACGCAAGAGCCCACAAAAAAGCGCATGGAGGGGGTAAAGCCGCTGCTCATCATCGATGAGGCCGATGAAAGCAGTGGGGTCGTCAACGTCCATCCGGCCGCATGGCTTGCGCAGGCCGCGGAAAAGGCCTGCATGGGAAGCAAAACGATCGCATGACACAGATGCCGCGGACAGACGAAGAGCGGGTGACGCGGCGCAAGAACAATCGATTCTCCATCGAGCGGGAACGCCATAAGCGGCTTTCCCGCGTTTCATGCGTTCACAAAAAAAGGGCGCGATCAAGTGTTATAGGGAGGATGAAATGCTCATCGTAGTGGGCCTAGGCAATCCGGGCAGGGAATACGCGCGCACGCGGCACAACGTTGGTTTTGATGTGCTGGATGTGCTCAGCGAAAAGACGGGCATCCGCCTGACGAAAAACGCGATGCACGGTCAAATCGGCGAAGGATTCGTCAGCGGAGAAAAGATGATCCTGGTCAAGCCGCAGACCTATATGAACCTCTCCGGACAATGCGTGACGGAGCTGGTCTCCTGGTATAAACCGGAGATGCGTCAGCTGCTCATCGTGTTCGACGACATCGATCTGCCGCTGGGGAAGCTTCGTTTGCGCGCGAGCGGCAGCGCTGGAACGCACAATGGCATGCGCTCGGTCATCGGAATGCTGGGCCGGCAGGACTTCCCGCGCCTGCGCGTCGGCATCGGGCCCAAGCCCGAGGACTGGGATCTGGCTGACTTTGTGCTCTCGCATTATGAGACGCCGGAGGAAAGGCAGAGCCAGTTTGACGCTTTCATACGCGCGGCGGATGTCGTGCTGGACTACGCGAAAAACGGAC
The DNA here is from genome assembly GCA_964449655.1 of uncultured Oscillospiraceae bacterium. Lineage (GTDB taxonomy): Bacteria > Bacillota > Clostridia > Christensenellales > Aristaeellaceae > Ventricola. Next base: position 3,236 of record CAYUZP010000144.1, on the reverse strand, counting down.
TGGACAGCGCCATGCGGCTGGCCAACGCGCCAATATGACAATCATCGGTTTTGATCGCTGTGAAAGGGAAATGCCATGCAAACGCACTTTCTTTTTGAGGCTCTTGAGTCAAGCGCGCCTTTTCAAGAAGCGCTGCGCGAATTGAACCGCGAAGGGGCTGTCGTCGCCGCATCGGGCCTTTATGGCGCGCAAAAAGCGCATATCGCCTGTGCACTCGCGCAAAAGACGGGTCGTCCGCTGCTCTATATCTGCGATAGCGAGCGTTCTGCCTCCAGCGCTATGGAGGATCTCAACGCGCTGCTTGGCGGCGGTGTCAGCTTTTTTCCCGCCCGGGAAATCACATTCTATCAGGAAGTTGCCGCCAGCCGCGAGGTCGCATGCCGTCGCATTGAAACGCTCCAGCGCCTCATCACAGGGGAAGCGAAGGCTGTCGTCGCGCCCGCCGATGCGCTGCTGCATCGCGTCATGCCGCGAGAAGTGTTCCACGCGCACACGATCCGCATCGCGTTTGGCGATCAGCTCCCGGTCGATCAGCTCGTCTCGCGCCTGCTTGCGGCGGGGTACTCGCGCGAAACGATGGTCGAAGGCCGTGGTCAATTCGCGCGGCGCGGCGGCATCGTCGACGTCTATCCACCGGACGCGCTCAACGCCTTGCGCATCGAATTCTTCGACGATGAGGTCGATTCCATCCGCTCGTTCGATGTGATGAGTCAGCGCACGCTCGCCAATGTGACGCAGGTCGATATCCCGCCGGCCAGCGAGGCACCGCTGCCTCTTAAAGGCGCCGAGGCATGCGCGAAGACACTGCGCGAGGGTCTCAAGCGTCTTCATCGCGCAATGACGAATCCCGAATCGGAAGAGGGCGACAAAGCGACTTTGGCGGATCTGCCGCTCGAGGATGGCGAGGTCTTTTCGCGAGAAAATCGCACGTTCGAGCGATTCAGCGAAAAGGCGCTAGACGCCGCGTCTCAGCTGGAGCAGGGCATAAGCAGCCGATTTTGGGAGAAATTCATCCATCTGCTCTACCCGCATACGCAGACGCTCTGCGACTACATGAACCGGCCCATCATCGTGCTCGACGAGCCAGAAGCGCTATTCGCACGCATGAATCACCGTAGCGGTGAATTTACGCAGGCATACACAGCGGCCCTTGAGCGCGGCGAAGCGATGCGCGAACAGGAGACACTGATGCTCTCGCGGGACGATGTGCTCGCCGTGCTCAAACAGCACACGATCGTCGCGATGTCAAGCATACTGCGCGCGCTTCCATCGCTCAGGCCGACGCTGCTGTGTTCGTTTGACGGCGTTGGCGTCAACGGCTACGGCGGATCGATGCAAGGGCTTTGCGCCGACGTCAAACGATGGCTTGCGGATGGCTGGAGGATCCTGTTGCTCTCAGGCGGCACGGCGCGCGGCGAACGCATACGCGCCTCGTTTGAGGACGAGGGAATTATCGCAGAGACGGATGAGCTGGGCTGTGCGTTGCCCGCGCCCGGCGAATGCCGCATCTATCCGCTGACGCTCTCCTGCGGCTTTCAGTATCCGAAGATGAAGCTGGCTGTGCTGGTCAGCAGCGACGTGTTCGGCGCAAAGGCGGTCAAATCGCGCGCCCGAAGGAAGGAAGGCTCAAAGCTTAGTTCGTTTACCGACCTGAATCCGGGTGACTATGTGGTGCACGAGACGCATGGCATCGGCATCTATCAGGGCATCAAGCGGCTGACGAGCGAAGGCGCTACGCGCGACTATCTGGTTATCGCCTATCTGGGCAGCGACAAGGTGTACGTCCCAGCGGATCATTTCGACCGCATACAGAAATATATCGGGAGCGGAGAGGGCAGTCCGCCGAAACTCTCGCATCTGGGCGGCAGGGAATGGGAAAAGCAGAAGAACAAGGTTCGAGAAAGCGTCAAATCGCTCGCATTTGATCTGGTGCAGCTCTATGCCGAGCGGCAGCACAGTCATGGTCACGCCTTCGCGCCGGACACGCTCTGGCAGCGCGAGTTCGAGGAAAACTTCCCCTATGAGGAGACGCCCGATCAGCTGCAGGCGACGGAAGAGATCAAGCGCGACATGGAACGCGAGGAACCGATGGATCGCCTGCTCTGCGGCGATGTGGGCTATGGAAAGACGGAGGTCGCGCTGCGTGCGGCGTTCAAAGCCGTCATGGACGGCAAGCAGGTTGCGCTGCTCGCGCCCACGACCATTCTCGCGCAGCAGCATTATGGAACCGTGCTCAGGCGCTTTGAGGGCTTTCCAATCCACGTCGAAGTGCTCAGCCGCTTTTCTACGCCGAAGGAACAGCGCGAGATCCTGCGCCGGCTGCAGGATGGCGAGATCGATGTGCTGGTCGGAACGCACAGGCTCCTAGGCAAGGATGTAAAATTCAAGGATTTGGGTCTGCTGATCGTCGATGAGGAACAGCGCTTTGGCGTCGGGCACAAGGAGACGATCAAGAACATGAAAAAATCGATCGATGTGCTGACGATGTCGGCGACACCGATCCCGCGCACGCTGCACATGTCGATGGTCGGCATCAGGGACATGAGCGTTTTGGAAACGCCGCCGCAAGCGCGTTATCCCGTGCAGACCTATGTGATGGAATATCAGGACAGCGTGATCAGGGACGCGATATTGCGCGAACTCGGGCGCGGCGGACAGGTGTTCTTCCTCTACAATCGGGTGAACACGATCGAGCGCTGCTATGAAAAGCTGCAGCAGCTCGTGCCCGAGGCAAAAATCGCGATCGCACACGGACAGATGCGGGAGAACGCGCTGGAGGACGTGATGCTGGATTTTAGCCAGCAGAAATACGATGTGCTGCTCTGCACGACGATCATCGAATCCGGTTTGGACATCCCGATGGCGAACACACTGATCATCTATGACGCCGACCGGTTCGGTCTTTCCCAGCTATATCAGACGCGCGGCCGCGTCGGGCGCTCTAACCGCTTGGCATACGCGTATTTCACAGTGCGGCCGGGCAAGGTGCTCTCTGAAGCGGCGCAAAAACGCCTGGACGCGATACGGGAATTCACAGAATTCGGTTCAGGCTTTCGCATCGCGATGCGGGATCTTGAGCTGCGCGGCGCGGGCAATCTGCTTGGCCCGGAGCAGAGCGGGCATCTGGCGAACATCGGTTACGATCTGTACTGCAAGCTGCTCGAAGAGGCCGTGCTTCAGGCGCAGGGCAAGGAGCTTCCGCCGAATCGCGACGTTGAGACGCGAATGGATGTGCA
>CAYUZP010000143.1:0-5045 GCA_964449655.1 uncultured Oscillospiraceae bacterium | reverse complement strand
TCTCTAGGCAAGCGATCGTCTTACAAAGCATAGAAAACGTAGCCTTTCTTTCATCGCAGCTTTTTGCTCCGCGCGCCCCACCCACCCAACCCACATGCTTTTTCGGTTCTACCGCAGCTTTTAGTCTCGTACCTTTGCAACGCTTCCAATGCATTACAATCATCGCAGAGCAAGTATCCTTATGACAAGCCGGTTCGAACTCCAATTCCGCGCTGTTTAATGTATCTCCCTTTCTCCGCGACTGATCCTATTTGTACGGATGAACCTGACAAAAATCATCGATAAGAGGTCCCATCATGAGCAAAATCTATGAGATCTACGGCAGTGACGCGCATGAAATGACCCGCGCGCTGCTTGATGCGGCGGACATCGCCTCCATGCTACCCAAAGACGCGGACGTGGCGCTCAAGCCGAATCTCGTCGTCGCGGCAAGGCCCGAGTCCGGCGCGACGACGCACCCGGGCGTGCTCAGCGGCGCAATCGAATATTTCAAGGCGCACGGCGTCAAAAAACTCAGCGTGATCGAGGGGAGCTGGGTTGGGGACAGGACGGACCGCGCGATGCGCACAGCGGGCTATGACGAGGTCTGCGAAAAATACGGCGTGCCCTTTTTCGATCTGAAGCGTGACAGGACGCGCCGGGTGAACACGCCCATAGGCCCCATCGACATCTGCTGCCGCGCGCTCGATGCCGCGTTCCTGGTCGATCTGCCCGTGCTCAAGGGACACGCGCAGACGCTCATGACCTGTGCGCTGAAGAATCTGAAGGGCTGCCTGCCCGACGCGGAGAAGCGCCGTTTTCACGCGATGGGGCTTGACAAGCCCATCGGCGCGCTCGCATCCGCGCTGCGTCCGCATCTGATCCTCGTGGACAGCCTTTGCGGCGATCTCGACTTTGAGGAAGGCGGCAATCCCGTGCCGACGAACCGCATGATGCTCGGCTTTGACCCCGTGCAGATGGACGTCTATGGCTGCCGTCTGATGGGCATACCGCCGGAGGACGTGCCCTATATCGGTTACGCGGAGGACTATGGTGCCGGTTCCTGCGCGCTGAGTGAGGAGGACATCGTATCGCTCAACGATCCACGGGACGCGGCGGATTATCCCGCGCCCAGCGGGCTTGTGGCGAGGCTGACGCGCAACGTGCATCAGGACAGGGCATGCAGCGCGTGCTATGCGAGTCTCGTTCGCGCGCTGCACCAGCGGCGCTATGACGGCCCCGTCTACATCGGACAGGGCTTTCGCGGCAAGCCGGTCGAAGGGCTGGGCATAGGCAACTGCGTCGATTGCGCAAAGCGCCAGGTGCACGGCTGTCCGCCGCTCGCGCAGGATATCGCCGACGTGCTCTATGACATGGACTGAGCGGCCATCCCATCGTTCCCGGTCTGCCTGTGCCTTCAATATCGCCTAGAATGGGGATCGCGTATGAACAAAAGACATCTGCTCGCAGCCGCGCTGCTGCTCCTAGGCCTATGTCCCGCTTTGGCCGCCGGACAGGAGGTTCTGCGCGTGGGATTTTTCGCCTTCTCAGGGTATCACGTCATCGAGGAGGACGGCCGAAGAAGCGGCTATGGCTATGAATTCCTCCAGAAACTCGCGTCCCATGCCGATTGGACATACGAGTACGTGGGCTACGACGGTTCCTATGCCGACGCCCTTGACATGCTCCGAAGCGGCGAGGTGGATCTGGTCACAAGCGTCTCCAAGACGCCCGAGCGCGAGGCGGAATTCCTCTTTTCCGATCAGGACATCGGCGTCAATTCGACGATCATGACCGTGAAGGCGGGCAATCAGCGCATCGTCGAAGGCGACTACGCGACATACGACGGGATCACCATCGGTATGCTCACGGCCAACTCAAAAAACCTCAACTTCGAGCGCTTCGCGCAATCGCACGGCTTCACATATCATCCCATGTACTTTGATGAACAGGATGAATTGACGCGCGCGCTTCAGGAGGGGACGATCGACGCGGCGGTCACGGGCAGCCTGCGCCAATTGGAGAACGAATGGCTGTTTGAATCCTTTGACGCCAGTCCTTTCTACGTCTGCGTGCGCCGCGACCGTCCCGAGCTCATGGCGCGCATCAACCATGCCATAGACGATCTCGATCTGAACACGCCCAACTGGCGCGATACGCTGCATGACACCTATTACACGACGGATACGACGGGCGACATCATATTCAGCACCGAGGAACGCGCGTTCCTCTCCGAACTGCAGCAGTCGGGCAGCGTGCTGCGCGTGCTCTTTAACCCCGCCTGGGCGCCCTATTCCTTCTTTGAGGACGGCGAGGCGCGCGGCGTGCTTCCGGCGATATTTGAGACGCTGATGCAGCGGCTGTCCCTTGATGCCCAGTTCATACCGGTCGATACGCCGGAGGAATATTACGCGCTGCGCGCCGCGGGCGAGGCGGACGTCGTGCTCGATTTCACGGATGACGATTACCTGGCCGAGGAGGAGGGCTACAAGATCACAGAGCCCTACTTCACCACCAATTTCGCCCGATTGACGCTGGCCAACTTCAGCGGCGCCATGCGCACGATCGCCGTCATGACGCTCAACGCTGCGAGCAACGCGTACATCGCCAGCCGTTATCCCTCAAGCGAGCTGCTCTTGTGCAATTCGACGGACGAGTGCGTGCAGGCCGTGCTGGACGGGCGCGCCGACGCGACCATACTCTATTCCTACACCGCCGAGCGCTACGTGCAAAAGGACGCGCGCAACCGTCTGGCCTCCTCCGTGTTTGGCGAAACGCAGCTCTCCTTCGCCGTTGGCGCGGGCATCCCAGGCGGGCATTTCCTGCTCACGCTGCTCTCCAAGGGGATCGACAGCATCGACGCGGCCGAGTGGGACGCGATCATCGCGCGGGAGATCGACGCGGGACGCGGCGCGGACATCAGCCTGATCGCGTTTTTGTACCGCAATCCGGTCTATGCGCTCATCGCCACCGTGCTCATCCTCCTGTTGCTGTTCACACTAATGATGCTGACCACGCGCGTGCGCAACCAGCACCGATTGCAAGAGGAAGTGACGCTCGCCACACGCGAACTTGAGAGCAAGACAGCGCAGCTCTCCCACGCGCTTCAGGCGGCGGACGCGGCGAACCGCGCCAAGACGTCTTTCCTCAACAGCATGTCCCATGACATACGCACGCCCATGAACGCGATCATCGGCTACACGACGCTGACGATGATGCACCTTGACAACAAGGAGCGCGCGCGGGATTACCTGTCCAAGATCGCACAGGCATCCAATCACCTGCTCTCGCTGATCAACGACGTGCTGGACATGAGCCGCATCGAGTCGGGCAAGATCACCATCGAGGAACGGCCGGAAAACCTGGCGGACATACTGCAGGGGCTGCGCAACATCATACAGTCCGACGTTCACGCCAAGCATTTGGAGCTGTTCATCGACACGGTGGACGTGACCGACGAGGAGGTCTATTGCGACAAACTGCGTCTCAATCAGATCCTGCTCAACCTGACCTCCAACGCGATCAAGTTCACGGGCGCGGGCGGCAGGGTGTCCATCCGCGTGACACAAAAGCCCTCCAAAAAGCCGGATCATGGCCTGTATGAATTCTGCGTCAGCGATACGGGCATCGGCATGAGCGCGGAATTCGCAAAGACCGTCTTTGAGCCGTTCACGCGGGAACAGACGTCGACCGTCAGCGGCATACAGGGTACGGGACTGGGCATGGCGATCACCAAGAACATCGTGGACATGATGGGCGGCACGATCACGGTTGACAGCACGCCGGGCGAGGGCACGACGTTCACCGTGCTGCTTGATCTGCGCTTTTCAGGAGAGCACAGAGAGATCGGCACCATCAAGGAGCTGAGCGGGCTGCGCGCGCTCGTCGTGGACGACGACATCGTCAGTTGCCAGAGCGTTTCAAAGAGCCTGCGGCAGATCGGTATGCGCGCCGAGTGGACGCTCTCCGGCAGAGAGGCGGTCGTGCGCACGAACGAGGCCATCGAGCTGGCCGATCCTTTCGAGGTGTACATCGTCGATATGTCTATGCCCGAGATGAGCGGTGTGGAGGCCGTGCGCAAGATACGCGGTATCGTCGGCGCGGATTCGCCGATCATCCTCATGTCTGCCTATGATTGGTCGGACATCGAGCAGGAGGCGCGCGAGGCGGGCGTCACGGGCTTTATCAGCAAGCCGCTCTTTACCTCCGATCTCTATCGCGCGCTCCAAAGCTGTCTAGGGCACGGCGAACAGCCCCATGAAGATCAGTCGCTCTCCGACGCGGCGTTCGCGGGCAAGCGTATACTGCTGGTCGAGGACAACGAGCTCAACCGCGAGATCGCCGTCGAGCTGCTTGGCGAGGCGGGATTCACGATAGACTGCGCGGAAAACGGGCAGGAAGCCTGCGACAAGGTGAGATCTAGCGGTGCGGACAGCTATGACCTGGTGCTCATGGATATACAGATGCCGATCATGGACGGTTACACGGCGGCACGCGAGATACGCGCGATGGATGAAAAGCTGCCGATCATCGCGATGACCGCGAACGCATTTGAGGAGGACAAGGAACGCGCGCTGGAGGCGGGCATGAACGGCCATCTGCCCAAACCGCTCGACGTGGACAAGATGATGGCCCTGCTGCGCTCGCTGTTTGATCAGAAGGAATGACGCGCCTTTGGCCGGGCAAGCCGCGACTTGCCTTTGAGGGCTTTTAAACCGCGTTTCACGATGGACGAAAGCAGAAAAGGCGTATCATGCGTCACGCGGTAGACAGAAAACCATACATATAGACTAGACAATTCCATAAAAGGGAAGCGGCGCTTGTGTGGGCGCTGCTTTTTTGCGGCATATAAGACGCGTGGCGATTACCGGAAAGTTTGCATGAACTTGCGGGGCGGGTTATACAGCCCCTGCAGCGTGGGCGGGAGGGTGGGGACCGGAAAGCCACATCCGAGTGTCTGTTGCCTGTCAGCTCTGTTAAACCCTGCTTGGACTGTTCGGGAACCCTGCCCCGTGGGCTGGGTGGGTGGGGAAGGACAAAGTCAGGGCAAACGTGTCTGTTGCCTG
>CAYUZP010000142.1:0-5184 GCA_964449655.1 uncultured Oscillospiraceae bacterium | reverse complement strand
TCGTATACCGTCCCGCGGCCTGTGGATCGCCAAAAACCGATAAAGATGCAATTGAGGAGAATGAGCGTTGCGCATATTGCTTGCGGAGGATGAGCAGGCGCTGTCCCGCGTGCTCGTCACCATCTTTCAAAAAAATCACTACACCGTCGACGCCGTATATAATGGGGAAGACGCGCTGTCCTACCTGCAGACAGGAGATTACGACGCGGCTGTGCTGGACATCATGATGCCCAAAATGGACGGCATCAGCGTGCTGAAGGCGGTCAGAAGCGCCGGCAACGGGATTCCGATCCTGATGCTGACCGCCAAGTCGGAAGTTGACGACAAGGTGCTCGGTCTTGACAGCGGCGCGAACGACTACCTGTCAAAGCCCTTTGATCCCCGAGAGCTGCTCGCGCGGCTGCGCAGCATCACCAGGGGGCATTCCGCCGTGGATTCAAAACTGCGCATGGGCAACATCACATTGGATCGCTTGACATACGAATTGTCCTCCCCAACGGGCAGCTTCCGACTCGCCAACAAGGAATATCAGATGATGGAGTTCCTGATGCTCAACCCAAATCGCGTGATCTCCTCGGAGCGGTTCCTGGAGAAGATATGGGGTTTTGATTCGGATGCGGAGATCAATGTCGTGTGGGTCTATATCTCCTATCTGCGCAAGAAGCTCTCCGCCCTGCGCGCGGATATACAGATCAAGGCGTTCAGGAACGCCGGCTACGCGCTGGAGGAATCAAAATGATCAGGAAAGTGAAGTGGAAGTTCATCCTCCTTTCCATCGCGCCGCTTTTCGCGCTTCAGACATGCATCATCGTCAGCGTGAATCTGTTTCATATTCGTGCCGTCACCAATCAGGCAGACATGACGCTGTCCTTTCTGTCGCAGGCGGAGAGTACGCTTTTGAGACGCGAGGAGGGACAGGGCGGATGGCTGCCGCCCGGCATGTCCAATATCCCATGGGACGCTCACTTCTTTTCCGTGCGCGTCGACGGGCAAGGCGACGTGATCGATATGCATCTGGGCGCGCTTGCAGGCGTTAACGAAATTGAAGCAAATCAGTACGCCAAAACGGCTGTAAACCGGCGCAAAGACAGCGGGTTTATCGATCATTACCGGTATCACCGCGCGCAGGAGATCGGCGTTGTGCGCATCACGTTCCTTGACTGCACCGATATGCTGGGCCAAGTGAGCGGCTTTGCAAGGTTCAGCGTGGGCGTTTCCCTTCTGGCATTTTTTGTCATCGCGCTGATCGTCTGCTTCTTCGCTGGCCGGTTCATACGCCCTGTCTCCGAGAGCTATGAAAAGCAGAGACAGTTCATCACCGACGCCGGACACGAGATCAAGACGCCGCTGACGATCATCGGCGCCTATGTCGACGTGCTGCGCATGGACATCGGTGAAAACGAATATCTGAACAACATCACGCAGCAGGTGAAGCGATTGACCGCGCTGACGAACGATCTCATCGCGCTCTCGCGCATGGAGGAGCCGGAAAAGCGGACGCGCATGATCGATTTTCCGGTTTCCGAGGTCATTTTAGACGCGGCAAAACCCTTTGCAACGCTCGCGCTCAACAGGCAGATGACGCTCTCCTGCCATGTGCAGCCGCTTCTCACGATGCGCGGCAACAGCGGCATGATCGCGCAGCTCATATCGATCCTGCTGGACAACGCGCTCAAATACACTCCGGAAAACGGCGCGATTACGCTGGACTTTTGCAGACAGGGCCGCAAACTCATCCTGACGGTCTGCAACCCTTCCGCCACGCCGATACAGCAGGAGGCGCTGCGCCACGTGTTTGAGCGATTCTACCGCATGGACCCTTCGCGCAATTCGCAGACCGGCGGATTCGGCATTGGCCTCGCCCTGGCAAAGAACATCGTCTCGGCGCACGGCGGAAAGATCGCAGCGAGCGCGGCGGACGGGCATACGTTTACCATCACGGCGACGTTTCCCGCGACACAGACAAAAAATCACCACGCGGCGATATGACCGGCGTGGTGATTGCTTTTTATGGTCAGTTTCTGTGCAAGGGCGAGGCCGTCACGCGAGCAGCTTCCTTTGCAGGCTGTCAAGCGCGTGGCTGCGCTGCAGCGCGAACACGATCACGCCCGCGAGCGCGCTGCCGACGACTGTGGAGATCAGGAATGGAACGATATAGGCATAGAACGCGATGCCTGCGGCATCGACGCCCATGAACCCGACAGCGAGCGGATAGGCGAGCAAGCCGCCCAGCACGCCTGTGCCGAGGATCTCAGCGACGAGCGTGGGCAGTATCTTTCCTGTTTTGGCATAGACGAGGCCGCAGGCAAGCGCGCCGCACATGCTGCCCGGAAAGGCGAGCAGGCTCCCCAACCCGAGCAGGTTGCGCAAGAGGCTGGAGACAAACGCCACGCCAAGGCCAAACCACGGGCCCAAAAACACCGCGCAGATCACATTGACCATGTGCGCAACTGGCGCACAGCGGCTGCCAAAGACCGGAAAGGACAACAGGCTGCCCACGACCGCCACGGCGCACAGTATGCCCGCGACGGCGAGCCGAAGGACGGATTTTTGTCTGTTCATCTGAATTCTCCTTTGAAATGTGTGACCGCAGGAACAGCAGGGGACGGCGGCCTGGGAACGCGAAAGCGAAAAGCGCCTTTCAGCACGCCGTTCGGTCGAGACTTCCTGGTCTCCTCTCACGCCGGAACACGGCTTCCCATCGCTCATCGCTTCACCACAGGGCGCTCCCCCTCTGATGACCCGCCGCAAACGGGACGCTCCTGCGCGCCTCACCCCTTTCAAAGTCCATCGAACATGACGCGTTTTGACCGGACTGCGAACCCTCAAAGGGAACCGCGCTCACCGCTTAGCATCTGCTCGGACAACGCGCGCAATGTCCTCGCAGCCAAGGTCACATCGTCCTGCGCGAACAGCCCGCTGACGACCGCAACGCCACTGATGCCCGTGCCGGCAAGCTCAAGCAGATTTTCCTGATCGATGCCGCCAATCGCGACGACCGGGATCTCCACCGCGTCACAGATCGCCCGCAGCACGCCGAGATCGAGCGGTGTCGCGTCGCTCTTCGTGCCCGTGCCAAATACCGCGCCGGAGCCGATGTAAGACGCGCCCATCTCCTGCGCGCGCAGCGCCTGCTCTACGGTTTTCGCGGTCGCGCCGACGATCTTGTCAGGCCCCAGCATCCGCCGCGCCTCGTCCGGCGGCATGTCCTTTTGTCCCAAATGCACGCCGTCCGCGCCCGCCTCAAGCGCCAACTCGGCGCTGTCGTTGATGATCAGCGGCACATCATAGCGCGCGCAGACCGCCTTCAGTTCCCGCGCCAGCGCCAAGACTCGATCGCGCGGCGCGTCCTTTTCGCGCAGCTGAACCATCGTCACGCCGCCGCATATCGCCCGCTCGACCTGCACAGCCAGGGACTGCCCGCTAAGCCAGCGGCTGTCCGTGACCGCGTAGAGCGTCAGTGCATGTCGATCAAATCGCATCGTGCGCCTCCTGAGAGCATCTCCTCGGTCATGCCGTCTATCGCGTCGATGATCCGGCATCGGTAAGTCGCGTTGCCCTCGCCCGGCTGCAGCCGCGCTAAAGCCAGCTCGCCCGCCAATCCCATCGTGCAGCATGCCGCCGCTGCCGCTTCCAGCGCATCGTCCGGATTGGCCGCCAAAAACGCCGTGACCAGCGCGGAGAGCTGACAGCCCGTCCCCGTCACGCGCCGCATCTCGGGCCGCCCGTTGCGTATCGCGAAGCAGCGCGTCCCATCCGTCACCAGATCGATTTCGCCGCTCAGCGCCACAATACAGCCCAGCGTGTTCGCCGCCTCGCGCGTCAACGCGGCCATAGAGCGCAGGCTTTGGTCATTCACTCTGTCCGCGCTGTCCGCGTCGACACCTCGCGCCGATCCGACACCTGACATAAGCGCGCGCAGCTCCGACGCGTTGCAGCGCACAGCGGTGATGTGCAAATCGTGCAGGAGCCGCGCGGCCGTCTGGCGCCGCAGGCTGCTCGCGCCTATGCCGACGGGATCGAGCACGACGGGACTGCCCTTTTCGTTCGCCGTCCGTCCTGCGATGAACATGCCCTCCAGCCGATCCTGGCGCAATGTGCCCAGGTTGATGTGCAGCCCATCGCATCTCGCGGTGATCTCGGCGATATCCGCGGGCTCGTCGGACATGATGGGACTCGCGCCGCAGGAGAGCAGCACGTTGGCCACGTCGTTTGCCGTGACATAGTTGGTGATGTTGTGTATGAGCGGTGCGCGCCGCCGCACGCACGTCAGCCGCCTTGCGATCATAGGCCCTCCATCCAACAAAAAGAGGCGGAACACGCATGAATTCCGCCTCTTCGAATTCTCTTCCCAGCGCTGGCATGACCCATGCAGTTTCACGGGTCAAAGCCCTCGCTTCCTCTCAGACTGGATGCGCAAGCTCCCCAAGCACGGGCGCGCTCATGGCGTACTTTTAGAATAGCACGTTTCGCGCGCCTTGGCAATAGGCGCTCACAGCGATGGATGTGCAGATAGCCACTGCTCGGCATAGGAACCCGAAGGTGCCGTGCGAGAGGAAAATGGGCAGCCCGAAAAGACGCTCTCGCCCATCATCGTCACGCTGGCTGGCAGCGACAGCGTGCCGTTCAGCCCATAACAGCCGCCAAACGCCTGGTTGCCTATGATCGTCACGCCCTCCGGGATCGTCAGATCGCCGCTGAAGCCGGCGCAATGCTCAAACGCGTGGGAACCAATCGTCGTCACGCTCGAGGGGATCACCAAGCTGCCCGTGAAGCCCATCGTCTCCCAATCATTGGCCCCCGCGAACGCGTATTCGCCGATCGTCTTCACGCCGCTTGAGATCGTCAGATCGCCGTCAAGGCCGTAGCATCCATAGAATGCCCGGTTTCCAATTGTCGTCACGCTCGAGGGGATCACAAGGCCACCGGTCAAGTTGTAGCAGTAGCTGAACGCGCTGTTGCCGATCGTCGTCACGCTCGAGGGGATCACCAGGTTGCCCGTGAAATTACAATAACTAAAGGCTCCACTGCCGATCGTCGTCACCCCTTCGCCGATCGTCAGGCTCCCCGTCAGACCATCACAGCCCTCAAATGCACTGCCACCTATCGAGCGCACGCTGCCGGGGATCGTCAGGCTCCCGGTGAAGCCGTCACAATAGTAGAATGCACCAGATCCGATCGTCG
>CAYUZP010000141.1:0-5187 GCA_964449655.1 uncultured Oscillospiraceae bacterium | reverse complement strand
CCTTCTGTGAACATCGAAGTCTGTGCCGCATCCCTGTCCCTGATCTCTACCGGCATCGCGATGCCCATATGGTCATAAGCCGCCTGTGTACAGATGCGTCCACGCGGTGTGCGCTGCAAAAAACCGAGCTGCATCAGATAGGGCTCATAGACATCCTCGATGGTCGACGGATCCTCGCCCGTCGTCGCCGCGAGCGTATCGAGGCCTACCGGACGCCCGCCGAATCTCCTGATGATGGTGTCCAGTATATTTCGATCCACGCGATCAAGCCCCAGCTCATCGATATCCAGCATGTCCAGTGCCTCGCGCGCCATGCGCTGCGTGATGATGCCCTCGCCGCGCACCTGTGCATAGTCGCGCACGCGCTTGAGCAGACGATTGACGATGCGCGGTGTGCCCCTGCTTCGCATGGCGATTTCGCGCACGCCATCGTCCTCGGTACGAATGCCAAGCACGGCCGCTGAATGATAGGCGATCTGCATCAGCTCTTCCGTCGTGTACATCTCCAGATGAAACAGTATGCCGAAGCGGTCTCGCAGCGGCGCAGAGAGCAAACCGGCGCGCGTCGTCGCGCCGATCAGCGTGAACTTGGGAAGGTCTAGCCGCATGCTGCGCGCCATCGGGCCTTTTCCAATCACGATATCGAGTGCGAAATCCTCCATTGCAGGATAGAGAAATTCCTCGACAGTGTGCGAGAGGCGATGAATCTCATCGATAAACAGCACATCTCCGGTAGACAGGTTGGTCAGCAGGCTGGCCAGGTCGCCCGCGCGCTCTATTGCCGGGCCGCTCGTCACGCGGATATTCTGTCCCATCTCCGCCGCGACGATCCCCGCCAGCGTCGTCTTCCCCAATCCTGGCGGGCCGTAGAGCAGGATGTGATCCAGCGAGTCTCGCCGCTTGAGCGCCGCCTGAATGTATATGCTCAGGCTCTTCTTGATCGACTCCTGCCCGACATAATCGCGCAGCGTCTTTGGACGCAGGCTGCTCTCCTGTTCCTCGTCCTCCTCGCGAAAATTGCTGGTCACCAGCCGCTCTTCTTCCTGTCTCATCCCATTCACCACACCTTATCCATGCTCCGCGCCGTCTCCTCCCTCATGATATCTATACGAAGCGGTTTTTTCCCTCATCGTATACATATCCCGCGTCAGAAAGCAAGGCCTCGATCTGTTCGCGCTGAACATCCTCCGCATCACAAAGCGCGTCCAACGTCGGATACAGGTCGCGCAGGCGCGTGTTCACCACGCTCAACAACAAATCTGGATCCTTTGGAAGCACGTCTTTTCCTCCTTACAAGCTGTCCATCTGCCGCAGCGCCATCATCACCATCTGATCGACGGTCTCCGCTTTATCCCGCACGAGATTGATCGCGCGCGCGGCCTCGGCGGATGTATAGCCCAGTGCCTGCAGAGCCGCCTGCGCTTCCCTTGCTGCGCCATTCACCGGCGCCGCACTTTCCTGCAAAGAAACTTCCTGCTGTCCGATCTTGTCCTTCAGCTCCAGCACAATCCGCTGCGCCGTCTTTTTGCCGATACCCGGCACGCGGGAGAGCGCCGTCACATCCCCGGAGAGAATCGCAACGGACAGATCATGCACGCTGAGCGAGGACAGCACGCTGAGCGCCGTTTTCGCACCGATACCCGTCACAGCGAGAAGGCGACGAAACAGCGCACGCTCTTGTCGGTTGACAAATCCATACAGCTCGATGGCGTCCTCGCGAACGTTCATCACCGTATAACATCGCCAACTCTCCCCTTCCCCAGGTGCCGCGCCAAGCGTTGCGCTCGAGCAGAGCAGCAGGAAACCCACGCCTCCCGCGTTCATCACCAGCTCGCCTGGCGCTTTTGACGCCACTTTACCCTCGATGAAATCGATCATGCCTTCTCCTTCGCATGGATTCAATTGCTGCCCAGTGCATCGATGTGCGCCGTCACGAAATCAATCGTACCGGATGCAAAGAGCAATATACCGGCCGCGATACTCGCCCATCTTCCGTTTGTAAGTCCTGTGTACAGCGAGAGCACACCGGCAGCGAAGACCAAGATCCCGCTTATTCTCAGCATGATCCGCATGTTTTTCGCTTCCATCGCTTCTTTGGCGCTGTCCTCACCATGAGATGGAGTGTTCGCCTTTTTCCTAGGAATTAAAAATACGACACCCAGAACGACCAGTATAGCGCCACAGATGATCAGGATCATCCATCCGTTTACGATGCCTTCAGCCAGCATGATGGCGCCAGCGACAGCAGCCAAAACACCAGCTACCAGTTTCAGCGTCTTGCTCGACTTCATCGAAAATCACTCCTTCTGAATCTTTTTTGAAGCCTCTACGGGACATATGCCGCATGTATCGCTTGTCCGGTCAAAGCCTACAGCCGACAAAAACCGTGCCTTCCCTCCATGCGATCAGGGCAAAGGGTTGAGCGGCCTTGAAAACTCATTTGATCTTGAACTGCATTTTGCTCACGCCCGCGTGTGCATGAGTGATCGCACATGCGACCGCGTCCGCCGCATCGTCCGGCTTCGGTGTCTCGTCGATTCCAAGCAGCACGCGCACCATCATCTGCACCTGATGCTTGTCCGCGCCGCCGTAACCGACCACCGCTTGCTTGATCTGCATCGGCGTGTACTCGTAGAGCTTGTCCGTATACCCCTGACATGCCGCCAACGCCACGCCGCGCGCGCCTGCAACCTGTATGCCGGTCGTGATGTTCTTGGAGAAAAAAAGCTCTTCAAAAGCGATCTCATCGGGTTTAAATGTCGTCAGCAGCCCTTGCGCGCCGGTAAACAAGCTGTAAAGACGTGTCGGGAACGTGTCTCGCGGATACGTTTGCAACGCGCCATATTGAACCAGTTTATCCTTGAATCCATCTGACTCAATGACGCCCCAGCCCATCGTCGCCAGCCCAGGATCAATGCCCAAAATTCTCAATAATGATGCTCCTCGCTTTCTTTACAGAATTTTGCCGCCTTTTCTACCCCCTCTATATTTAGTGTAGCGTATTTTGTCCAGCATGTCAATCTCCGTCTCGACTGATTGTGCTCATCCATTCACGCATCGCAAGTCGCGTCCGCCTCGCCACGGACATCGACGACGCGGCTTTTTGATTCAAGAGGATATGCTGCCGATCTGAACGCGTAAACGTCTTATGATCATTGAATGTCAAATTTGTTTGTATGCCATAAACGATGAGGGATTTTCTTTTGATTGGACTTTCTGGTGGATGGTCACTACATCCCCTTTCGCAGGATCATTTTGTGCTGTGAACCATGAACTCATAAAGTCGCCATGCATCTTTCAAATCGCAAAAGCCATACGCCAACCGATTGACCGTAGACTCCATGGAAATCACGTTTTAGGCAACATGATCCTGAAATGACAGTCACGATATGCCAAAGTGACCGCGGCAAGATCTGCCCTTAAGTCATAATCCACTTCTTCTTTCGCATGATTCGCGCGGACAACAGGCGTCAAGCCATAAGCGACAAAACTCCATGGTCGCAGAGGTAGGCTAAAGCTTTAAAAGACAGCCGTCTTGAGAACCATCATGATCGTAAATCTTTCTTTTGTTCAAATCGAATGGAACGTCCATACAAATGACCTGATCCCTTCATAAAGGGTCAACTGTCCTTTGGACGTCATTGATGCTACAACCTTCTTGGATGAACAAACTGTCTTTAGCGGATCCATGGCAATAACCTCAGCCAAACGCATTTTGCGGGGCGCGATCACACGTGCATATAGGGTTATCTTTCGTTGCATGGATAGTTGAAACAGCGTTTACGAATCGTTCCGAATATCGTCTCAAGCCGGGCGCTTCCGGTAAACGTAAAGTCACCCCTTTTTATCCCGCCGTGACAGGTCACTTTCATTTAAGCCCACGGTTCCAGCGTTTTAAAATCGCTTCTAAGCGGGAGACGAGCGCGTCCTGTTTGAGATCCTCAAGATCGATCACAGCGACATTCATCTCCGCCGCTCTGCGATAGAGCGCGGGATTTTCCGCTTTCAGATCGTGGGCCGTCGCGATCACGGGCACGGCATATCGCCCGCCGAAGCGTCCGGCCATCGTCGCGATCTCATTGAGCGCATCCGTGCTGGGAACCGCCGTCTTGCAGGAAATGAACAGCTGTCCAACGCCAGCCGTCGCGAGCACATCGATCTCATTGATGGTTTCCACGCCGCCTTCGTCGTCATCCCAGCTCACAACAGCATTGATTTCGATCGAATCGAACGCATTCATGCCGCTCATGACCGTATACAGATAGAGTTCCAGCCAAACGCCGACATCACGCAGGCACTTAAAGTAGACAGGAGAAACGACACGAAATGTGCATTCCTTTGAATTGACGCATACATTCTCAAGAACGCCCGCCTGTTCTAGGTCAAACAGAATGCCTGTATTTGCCTGAACATAGCGGCCGCCCATGTACTTGCGCCTGGGCGCTGTGATCTCCATCGTATCCGACAGATCCTGTTCATCGATCTGCTGCATGTACATGACGAATTCGGGCCACTCATCGCGGTAGTGCAGATACACATCAAATATGCCTGGAATAGCTTGCAGCATATCCGCGTCAAGCTCGCTTCTGTCTACATGTCCGCTGCCCTTGAGCTCGCCGCCAGCCAACGCCAAAGCGCCATCGACATCCATGCGAAACGTGCGCTTCAATTCGCGCGGTTCTCCCCAGAGCCACTTAAGCGCATCGAGGCTTTGTCGATATGCGACAGCACGCAGGCGCTCGTGACGCCCACAGCAAAGGCCGACTGCCATGAGCAGCGTGTCCCCTCCGCCGGTCACGTCGATATCGCAGTTCTCCTCGCCATATTCCTCCAGCAGTGCCTCTATCCCATCGCAGATTTTGCGTATATCGTACAGGTCGCAGGGTTCAAAACGCAGCTGGGCATGGATCCCGTTGCGTTCAAAGAAGCGGCTGAGCGGTTTTTGATGTTTCTGTCTGAGAATACGCCTATCCCCGAGCATGACAATCACATCCGGCTGCAGCACCACCGCTGAGATCACATTGCAAATCGGTTCCTGTACGTCATAGAGCTCGATCAGCGTTTTCATATCGATCACTCCTGTCTATGCCCAAATGCTTCATTATTCTGACAGCATTCGACAGCCTTTGTTTTTTTCCTGCAACGAATCGGAACTCATGTCGGCATCTGAATGCCCCGCACGACACA
>CAYUZP010000140.1:0-5291 GCA_964449655.1 uncultured Oscillospiraceae bacterium | reverse complement strand
ACGCATGCTGACCCGACCTTCGTGGTGCTCGATCCGCCTGTTCCCATGTTGCAAAGCGGCAAGATTTGCGATACAATTCGAATCGATGACTAGGGAGGCGCAGCGGTGCATGAGCAAGGAAATTGCCAGCGTGCATAATAAAACCATACAGGCCATCCGTGCGCTTCAAAAGGCGAGCAACCGGCGTGAAAGCGGTTTGTTCTTGGTTGAAGGCTCTAAGATGGTCTACGAGGCACAGTCACTCGGGTTTTGCCGGACGTTGATCGTTCAAAAAGACAGGCTGTCCGAGTACGAGCGCGCTGCTAAAATCGCGGAACATTCAGGCTGCGATGTGCTGCTTGTGACGCAAAGCGTCATGTTGGCTATCAGCGAGGCGAAGACGCCGCAGGGCATCGCCTGTACCGCGTCGATTCCGGCTGAACCGTCTGCGCTTCACGGTGATCTGTTGATCGCTCTGGATGGCGTGCAGGATCCCGGAAACGTCGGTACGATTCTGCGCACAGCGGATGCAGCGGGCTTTGATGGCATGCTGCTCAGCGGAACGTGTGCGGATCTTTACAGCGCAAAGTCCCTTCGCGCGACCATGGGTTCGATCTTTCGGGTTCCGGTGCGTCGCGTGGGCCATCTGGCAGATGAGCTTTATTCGATGAAAGAGCGGGGAATGGAGATCATCGTATCCACGCTGTATGGAGCGGACTTCTATGCGCAGTGTCCTGGGCGGCGCGCGGTTCTGGTGGTCGGAAGCGAAGGACAAGGCGTATCGGCGGAGGTTGAGGCTGCCGCGACATGCTGCCTGAAGCTGCCGATGCGCGGAGGCGCGCAGTCGCTCAACGCAGCCGTTGCGGCGGGGATCATGATGTACGAAATGGCAAGGAAACGGAGGATGGACAATGATTGAATACCGCTATGATACACAGCTTCTCATCGAAGGGAAAAATCTCGATGAGGATAGGATAAACGCATATTTTGTACAGCATTTCGACGGGGATAGCCTGCTTGTCGTCGGAGACAGCGAGCTGATCAAAGTGCATTTTCACACCAATGAGCCATGGAAAGTGCTCGAATACTGTGCATCGCTGGGCGAGATCTATGATATCGTCGTGGAGGATATGGACAGACAGTCCCGCGGGCTGCAGGGATAAAACCGGACGATTGACCGGAGATAGAGAGGGATACAGATGTCTTTGACACTTGGCATGATTCTTGAGGCGCGCGAGCGTCTTAAAGGCGTGGCTCAGCGCACGGGACTGGTGCAGTTCAAAGCGCTGTCGGACAATGGCAGTGCGGTTTACCTGAAGACAGAGGATCTGCAAAATACAGGTTCTTTCAAAGTGCGCGGAGCGTACATCAAAATGGCGAGTTTGAGCGAAGAGGAGCTGTCGCGAGGCGTCATTGCGTCCTCTGCCGGCAACCACGCGCAGGGCGTGGCCCTTGCAGCGCGCACATTTGGGGCGCCCGCGACCATCGTCATGCCGGAGGGAGCGCCGCTGTCCAAGGTCAAGGCAACGCGAGAACTCGGCGCGAATGTCGTGCTCTATGGCGCGGCATATGATGATGCATACGCTGAGGCCTGCCGCATACAAGAGGAGACCGGCGCGACGTTCATCCATCCGTTTGATGATCCGATGGTGATTGCAGGACAGGGCACGATTGGCCTTGAGATCATGGATGATCTGCCGGACGTGGACGCCATCGCTGTGCCAATCGGCGGAGGAGGTCTCGCAGCGGGCGTGGCGGCAGCGGTCAAGCTGCTGCGACCGCGTGTGCGCGTGATCGGCGTGCAGGCGGCCGGCGCGGCGTGTATGAAGGCTTCGCTGGAGGCGGGGCATGTCGTCTCGTTGGATGCCGCAAAGACCATTGCCGATGGTATCGCTGTCAAGACACCCGGCGCGCTGACATTCGAGCTGTGCCAAAAATATCTCGATGAGATCGTCACGGTCGACGATGACGAAATCGCGCAGGCGATTCTGTTCCTCATGGAAAAGGGCAAGATGGTCGCTGAAGGCGCCGGCGCAGCATCCGTCGCAGCGATCATGAATCATAAATTCGATGTCAGCGGAAAGATCGTTGCGGTGATTTCCGGCGGCAACATCGACGTGACCATGATCTCCCGTATCATCGAAAAGGGTATGCTTCGCGAGGGCCGCATGAGCAAGGTTCGCATCCTCATGCAGGATCGGCCAGGTCAGCTTGAAATCGTCAGCCGCATCATCGCGGCGAGCGGCGCGAATGTCATGGTCATCCATCACGACAGGACGGATGTCGATCTGGACGTGCGGGACGCGATATTGGAGATCACCATGGAGACACAGGATCGCGAACATGCATTGCGCGTGATCGCGGCGCTGCGCGAAGCGGGTTTTACGGTATCTTAAAAGATCAGCCCATCAAACGTGCAATCCAAGCATCCATGACAATCCCCGCTTTGACTGCTGTTCACTTTTCATGAAGCCTTGATTTATATCACTTTATAGACACGCAGGGATGAGCAACAGGACATACGGTTCGCGAGGTGCATATGCATACAGTCAGATATCATAAATTGGTCCGCGATGGCATCCCCGATATCATTCGACAAAGCGGTAAAACCTGTGTCACGCGGACGCTTGACGAGACGGAATACATCGCAGCGCTTGACGCGAAGCTGGACGAAGAGCTTGCAGAATACCACAAGGAGCCATGCCTTGAGGAGCTGGCGGATTTGCTGGAGGTCTTGCACGCCGTGACGTCAGCGCGTGGCTTTACATGGGAAGAACTTGAACAGGTGCGAGCGGAAAAAGCTCAAAAACGTGGCGGATTTAAAAAACGGATTTATCTAAGCGAGGTCGGTGAGCCGTGAGGGATCCTTGTCGCCGTTTCCTTTAGAGCGCTTGAAGGAATGAACATAAAAACAGGGCACGCGTTTTTGAGCATGTTTGCATCCATCGAATGTTTTGATTGATAAGGAAGTGACCGCGAGTTGGACATGATCCGTCTTTTGTTTCAGGAGCCGCTCACCTTTTTGGATCAATCACTATTTAGGATGTTGGCTGTGCTGATCGCTCTGTGCAGTCATGAGTGTGGGCACGCGTATGTCGCCTATCGATGTGGAGACGACACCGCCAAACAAGCAGGACGACTTTCACTCAACCCGCTGCGGCATCTGGATCCGCTAGGTACGATTCTCATGTTTTTCGCCGGTTTCGGATGGGCAAAACCCGTGCCGGTCAACCCCTACAAATTCAAGGGAAACCGTACGCGCGCGGATCTGGCCGTATCGTTGGCGGGCATAACGGTCAATATCATACTGTTCATCCTCTTTACAATGATTGCCGGCGCAGCGAGTGCAGCGATGTGGGAACCCGTCGTCGTGCAAGTGAACGGCTTGAGTACGCTGCTCAGCTATCGCTATAATGCCGTGTGGTCCGTGATGGGCGGGACTGTGTTGGACGACTTCGGTCAGTTCATCGCAAGGCCGATTTTCGTGCCCGTCGTGCGCTTGTGCGCGCTCACAGCGCTGGTTAATCTCAATCTCGCTGTGTTCAATTTGCTGCCGATCCCGCCGCTTGATGGTTATCATGTCGCCAATGACATTCTCTTTAAAGGTCGGTTTCAGCTTTCCAGGCGCGCTTTTCAAATCTGTATGCTCATTGTGCTTCTATTATCCGCGCAGGGCATTCTAGGCCGGATAGTCAGCGCTGTGGTCTATCCGGTGCAGGATCTGTTGCTGCGGCTCGTGACGCTGATATGGGGATAAGACATGGCATATTATGTGTCGCTGAAGCAGTTCGAAGGCCCGCTTGACCTGCTTGTTTACCTGATCAACCGCGCGAAAGTCGATATTCATGACATCTTTATTTCAGAGATCACGGAACAATACCTCGCATCACTTCACGACATCGATGATTTGGACATGGATGTGGCGAGCGAATTTATCGAGATGGCCGCGACGCTGTTGGAAATTAAATCGCGCGCGCTGTTGCCGCGTCCGCCAGAGCCTGAGCAGGAAGGCGAGGAGACGCCGGAACAGGCACTCATACGCCGGTTGGAAGAATATAAACGCTTTAAAGAGATCGCGGAGCAAATGAAAACGATTGAGCGGTCTGCAATGCAGGTCTTTTCAAAGTTGCCCGAGGAATATCCTTTGCCTCCGCCTACAGTTGAGTTGACCGGGCTTTCTCTTGACGGTCTCGTGCGTGCGCTGGAGCGCATTCTTGCCCGTCAGGTTAAATCAGGCGAATCCGAACGCACCTTCCATGCCATCACGCGAGAGCGATATACCGTAGAGCAATGTGTGTTGGATTTGACGGCAAGGCTGCAAACAGGCCCTGTGTTGTTTGCTGATATGCTGTCCGAACACGTGACGCGCGATGAGATCGTATCGTATTTCATGGCAACCTTAGAATTGATCAGGCTGGGTCGGCTGCACGCTGAGCAGGAAGACACCTTTGAGGGCATATTGCTTTTGCCTGGCAGAAGGGAGAATGATGATGGCGACCCCTGAACGAGCCGGAACGCTCGATTTGCGTGAGCGCGTCGGCATTGTCGAGGCGATACTGTTTGTGGCGGGTGACGCGGTCGAGAAGGAGGAACTTTGCCGGGCATTGGACATCGGCGCAGCGGAGCTCGAAGAGACGCTTGACGCACTGGAAAGCGGCTATGATTTCGATCGCAGAGGGCTGCGTCTTTTGCGTTTTGGTTCTCATGTGCAGCTGGCTACACGGCCCGATTACGCATCATATATTGAGCGGATGCTTCAGCCGGTGCAAAAACAAACGCTTTCACAGGCTGTGATGGAGACGCTGGCCGTGATTGCTTATCGTCAACCCGTGACAAAAGCAGAAGTCGAGATGGTGCGTGGCGTGAAGTGCGATTATTCCGTGCAGCTGCTCGTTGCGCGGGGGTTGATCGAAGAGATCGGCAGAAAGGAAGTGCTCGGCCGACCCATCCTCTATGGTACGACCGACGCCTTTTTGCGTCATTTCTGTATCGGCTCGCTCGCTGAATTGCCCGCTATTGACTTTTCAATACGCGCAGAAAAGTCGGAAGAGAGGAACGAAAACGAGGAAGAAGCGGACTTACCTGGGGATGACGAGACGAAAATGGCAAAGACAGATTGATCGGTTTGCATCATGAAGTTGTATACGTTGACTGTTCAGCGATAACCACCGGCTCATTGTTAACTTCGACGAACTGTTGGCAGAGTTAGCCTGAATGATTCACGCCGATAAAAGCATGGACACACCTTCGCCGATTGATGTGATTGCTTTGACTTCTCAACCGCACTGTGCGAAAAGTTATCCCCAAAGGGC
>CAYUZP010000139.1:0-5304 GCA_964449655.1 uncultured Oscillospiraceae bacterium | reverse complement strand
CTACCAAAGGAGTGTCTCTATGGATTTTTAGTGTTCAGGTGTTCAC
This sequence comes from uncultured Oscillospiraceae bacterium, assembly GCA_964449655.1. Lineage (GTDB taxonomy): Bacteria > Bacillota > Clostridia > Christensenellales > Aristaeellaceae > Ventricola. The sequence goes on along the minus strand of CAYUZP010000139.1, from coordinate 5,258 downwards.
GTTCATTTTGCAATGCGCGTTTTCAATCACCCAGAATATTGTGCCACAAAATTCGTCTACCCACTAACTTTGGAGGAAAACCAGATTTTTTTGTGTAGCTTTACGCTTTCTGATTTTTTCCTTGACCGTCGCGCAACACCCGCGTATAATCAAAGATGGCATCGCATTACACAGATGGCTAGGGCTGTCATGTCACATCTAAATGCATCCGCACGATAGAAAGAACACGGGAGGCCAAGCCGATGGAATACGCATCCTGCAATATGCCAAGCACACCACCAAGTCGGCGTATCACGGCAGCACACGCGTTTTTTCTCGGCGCATTGATGGCGTTCATTGCCCTATCACCAGCAATTTTCCCTTATGGTGGTCAGTTTGTCACACGCGGTGACCTCATCGAGCAGCAGCTTCCTTTCCTCGTTGAGACGCGACGCATACTGCGTGGTGGATTGAACAGTTACAGTTTTTCAACATTTCTCGGTGCACCTGCCTTAGGTAGCTATGCATTTTACACGCTCGGTAGTCCGTTTGTATGGCCAATCGTGCTTTTACCAAAAGCCACGCTTCCCTATGCGATCAGTGTCATGGCCGTGCTCAAACACGCCGTTTGCGCACTTTGCTCGTTTTGCTATATGCGCCGCATGGTGCGAAACGATAGGCTTGCGCTGCTGGGCAGTGTACTCTATACTTTCTCCTCTTTTACAGTCGTCAACACGCAGTTTTATCACTTCACGGAGGTCATCGCATTCTTTCCGCTGATCCTGCTGGGGCTGGAGGATGCCATGAGCACCACGCCACACGCAGGTTTTCTCGCACTGGCTTGCGGCCTGAATGCACTGACCAACTACTATTTCATGCTAGGCAGTGCGCTGCTCGCCGCGCTGTATTTCGTGTTCCGTTTCTTTTCAAGGGACTGGCGCCGCGCGCGCACACTGCAGCGTGTCATTTGTGTCGTGTTTGAATGTGTCGTCGGTTGTGCACTGGCAGGTGTACTGCTACTCCCTGCGATGCATTTCATGCTTACCCTTACGCGAACAGGTGCTGGAGATATTCCACTTCTTTCACAGCGATATCCGCTGTCAACGCTGTTGGAGCGCTTGCGCACGCTGCTCATGCCCATCGAGAGCGGTGTCGTTCACGCTTTCTATGGCAACGCGCCAAGTTGGACATCCACCGCTGCCTATCTTCCCATGTTCGGGCTGACGGGCGTATTTGTCTTTTTAATTGGAAAAAAGTGTAACTGGCTAAAAGCGCTACTCGCTTTGTTGGGTTTCATCTGTTTCATTCCAGCACTGTGTGGACTCTTTGTGTTGGAGACAAACACGTCGTACACGCGCTGGTGGTATGGTCTCTCACTGCTTCTCACGCTCGCAACGCTCTACGCACTGCGCGATGTGCCGCTATGCGATTCTTCCCATGCATGGCGGATGGCATTCATAGTGTGCATGACGCTGATCTCATGTCTGACGCTGCCGTTTCTGCTTCCACAGTCTGCGCTTGACGCGCTGTCTGGCCTTGGCGGTACAGCAAAAAGCATCGCTCAATCGCTGCAAAACCAGCGCACAGGCGCATATGCCCCGGACGCGTTTCGTTGGCTTTCGCTCGGATTGTCGCTGTTTGGCGGTGGCGCAATGTGCTTTGTAATCCTTCGCAAACCTAGTTGGCGGACGATTCTCGCACTGACTTGCATCACAGCATGCGTCCAGTATAGCGCGTATATCGCGACAGGAGACGCACTCATTCTATCCGGTGGCGAAACAGCGGGAAGCGGCGTCTACTCGCTCAGCGAAATCGCTGAACCGACAATCTCTGCACTGAAACTCCCTGAACCGACAGAATACAAGCGCATCGACTACGGATCGAAGCTACGCAACTATGGCTTGCTATGTGGGCACTCTTCTTTAACATGTTTCTCGTCGCTTCGGTCGTCTACAGTTGGACGTTTTGTGACGATGGCAGGCTTTGGTCACGCGGAATCAACGACAGTCAAACCTCCGGACAACTCCGCAGCGTTGCGCGCATTTCTCAGCGTTAGCGAGTATCATCAGCTGGACGGCGAACCTGTCCCGGAAGGTTTTATATACGATCACACGGAAAACGGATTTCCAGTCTATGTGAACGACGCAGCGGTTCCCATGGGTTTTCTGCAGACCGTCATCACCGGCACATATGATCAGCGGATGGACAGTGAGACCATCGGAACCGTGTTGCTCGCCGCTGCCGCACTGGACAACAGCGTTTTGCTAGCGTTTGAAGATCGGTTGGTACGGCTTGACGTGAACGCAGTGCCGGATTGGAAAGAAAGCGCCGCTCGTCTGCGTGCAAACGCTTGCGACTGGTTTGAAACGACTGCATCTGGTTTTTCAGCGCATATCACCGCGCACGAAACCGGTCTGCTCGTATTCACCATTCCCTATGACAAAGGGTTTTCCGCAAAAATCGATGGGCAATCAGCCGAAATCATTCCCTGTGATGTATCGTTCATGGCCGTGTGGGTCGAACCTGGCGAGCATACCATCGAATTCACCTATCACACGCGAAGTTTGACGCTTGGCATCGCGATGAGCCTGCTTGCCGCGGTCATACTGACAGGTTACTGCTTGCTGAAGAACAAGCGCATGATATGTAGCCGTGCATAAGCTGCGTATATTTTCAAAAACGCTTTCAGTGCTATTAATCGTGAGCCTCAAAATCGTTATCGATTTCCTACTCAAATATTTACATTCGTCCTAACAGAACAGGAGTTGTTAACATGGCCAATTCGAATATTCCAACCCCACACATCACCGCGAAGGAAGGCAATTTTGCCCCGACCGTGTTAATGCCTGGCGACCCGTTGCGCAGCAAATTCATCGCCGAGACGTATTTAAGTGATCCTGTGCTCGTCAACAATACGCGCGGTGTGCAGGGCTATACTGGTACATACAAGGGGAAGCGCGTCTCTGTGATGGCATCAGGCATGGGCATACCGTCCATTGGCATCTACTCGTATGAGCTATATCACTTTTATGGTGTACAGAACATCATACGTGTAGGTACTGCGGGCGGCTTGTCTGATACGGTCAAAGTGCGTGACATCGTATTCGGCATGAGCGCTTACACGAATTCAAACTACGGACGACAATTTGGCTTTGATGGACATCTCGCGCCGTGCTGTTCATTCGCTCTGCTCGAGGCTGCTGTGAAAGCCGCGCGCGCGATGGGTATTGAGCCGAATGTCGGCGCGCTTTATTCCTCTGACACATTTTATGACGCATCCGACGCTGGTGCGAAACTGCGTCAGCTCGGCGTGCTCGCTGTCGAAATGGAAAGCGCCGCGCTTTATCTCAATGCCGCACGCGCGGGAAAGAACGCGCTTACGATTTGCACCATTTCCGATCATGTGTTCACCGGCGAATCTCTGCCAGCTGAAGATCGGCAGACATCATTCACACAGATGATGGAGATCGCTTTGGAAATCGCTTAAGCCGGTTTAACAGCCCTGCCGCTTGGGCGGGAGGGTGGGAATCGCCAAGACGCTTCGCAAACCGCATTTCGCAAATGTTCGCATGGATAGCCGGCAACCAGCAAGAAGAGGGGATTTGCCCTATGAGTATTGAAACAGCTCGTGCACATCTTGCGCGCTATGGACTTAAAGACCGCATCATCGAATTCGATGTCTCCAGTGCAACGGTTGAGCTAGCTGCGCAAGCACTTGGCTGCGAGGAAGCGCGAATCGCCAAGACGCTCTCCTTTGAGCGCGGCGATGGTGCAATGCTCGTCGTCGCAGCAGGTGACGCGCGCGTGGATAACACCAAATTCAAGCACAGCTTCTGTTTTAAGGCGCATATGTTGAGCGCAGATCGACTGGAAAGCCTTGTCGGTCACAGTGCTGGCGGCGTCTGTCCATTCGGAATTCTGCCTAATGTGCCCGTATATCTTGACGAGTCGCTGCGTCGATTTGATATCGTCTATCCCGCGGCAGGTACTGCATCCAGCGCTGTAAAACTGACGCTTGAGGAGCTCGAACGCGCCAGTGAAGCGCAAGGTTGGATCGACGTGACAAAGGTACCAGAGATCAAGGCGGAGTGAGGAGCTAAGCGGCAGGACTTTCCTATTGCCTCTTCTCTATCTCCCGCGTCGCACCGGCTATCACATCTGTATAACAAAAGGAGATTAACATGTTAAACCGTATTTTCGTCTCCGCAGACATTGAAGGAACATGCGGCATCGCCCATTGGGACGAAACAGAGCTGGGCAAACCGGACTACGAACCATTTCGCCGACAGATGACACGCGAGGTTGCAGCTGCATGCGAAGGCGCGTTTGCAGGCGGCAGCGATGGTGTTTTTGTCAAGGATGCTCACGACAGCGCTCGCAATTTGATTCCCGATGAATTGCCTGAAGGCATTCAGCTCTTTCGCGGCTGGGGCAGTGACATCCACTCGATGGTCTCGGGTTTGGATGCCAGCTTTTCCGGTCTGATCCTGACGGGCTATCATTCCTCCTCGAACACAGATGACAATCCGCTCTCGCATACGATGAACCTGCAAAACACATCTGTGCGCATCAACGGCATTCAGGCGAGTGAAATGCTGATCAACACATATGCCGCTGCACTTTATGATGTACCTGTCCTGATGATCACAGGCGACACGGGTGTCTGTGAAGCCGCAAAGCGTATCAGCCCGCACATCTATACCGTTCCGGTCAACACGGGCTGCGGCAACGGTTCGATCTCGATCCACCCCGCAGAAGCCGTGCGCCGCATTCGTGATACGGCAGAGAAAGCTGTACGCGAAGGGCTGCGTTCCCCTGAGCGTTTTCACGTCGATCTACCCAACAAATTTGATGTCGAGGTGGAATATCGCCTTCATAGCCTCGCGCGCCGTGCAAGCTTCTATCCAGAGGTTCGGCAGATTGGACCACGTACCGTGCGCTTTAGTACAGACGCATACTACGACGTGCTTCGCTTCTTCCTCTTCTGTCTGTAACGCTTCAGCACGCAGATAGAGTTAAGGCTCCACCGCACAACGAAAAACGGCCGCTTTAATTCACAAAATATGCTATATTTGAGGTTATGGATAAGCTGATTACGATGTCCACAATCAGTGATGAGCTGGCAACTGTGCGAACAAAGAAAAGAGAATTTTTGGATCAGATCAATCGCATCGTACCGTGAAGGGAATGTGTAGCAATGATAAAGCCGTGCTATTACAAAGGAGAGCACGGGAATAAGCCCTGCGAACTGTCAGACAGGGCGACCAGGCGCCGGATGG
>CAYUZP010000138.1:0-5330 GCA_964449655.1 uncultured Oscillospiraceae bacterium | reverse complement strand
GAATGGGCAGCGGAAAGGTCTTCTCGCGCTGGCTTTTTCCTTGTGTCAAGAGAGGTGGAGTTTCCATGAAACGATGGATGTTGATCGCGGCGCTGCTATTCATGCTCTCTGCGCTGAGTGGCTGCATGGTTCAGCCCGATCCGACGCTCAACCCGCTTTCGATCGATGAAAACGCTGTGCCGTTTGGCACCGTTCAATCCTTGCCTACGCCTTCTCCGACGGGGACACTTGAGCCCACACCTTCTCCGACGCCTTACGAGTGGAGCGCGAGCGACCAGAGCACATGGGAGGATTGGGCGGTCACGGGACTGCCAACCGCTACACCGCGCTCTGTTGCGACCGCCGCGCCCGGCGCGCAGAGCTGGATGACCTCGACGGAGGACTATCAGGCCGGATATCCGCTTCTGCACATCGGTTCGATCGGGGACGACGTCAGCGATCTGCAGGCCAGGCTGATCGAGCTGGGATATTTTGTCGGTGAACCGTATGGCAAATATGATGAGATCACGCAGGCTGCCGTCATGGAGTTTCAGCAGAGGAATGGCCTGACAGCGGATGGCATCGCGGGCAGACAGACGCAGGATCTGCTCTATTCCTCCGCCGCACAGCCCAAATCCATCAGCGCGGCGGACGAGGATCAGGGGTATCTTCTGCTCAAGGAAGGCGCATCCGGCCTTGAAGTGCGCAAATTGCAGGCCAGGCTGGCCGAATTGGGTTATTACGGCGGCGGCGTCGATGGCATCTATGGCGAGTCGACGGTCACGGCGGTCAAGGCGTTCCAGCGCAACAATGGGCTTTCCGGAGACGGACAGGCCGGGGAACTGACGCAGACGAAGCTTTACAGCGCCAATGCCCAATATGCGAAAAATCCCGTCGTCACCGCCGATCCTCAACAGGCGCGCAGCATGAGCGTTGGCATGACCGGCAACGACGTCTATGCCATGCAGGTGCGGTTGATCGAGCTGCGCTATCTCAATGGCGTCGCGGACGGTGTGTTCGGCACAGAGACGGAGGAAGCGCTCAAGGCGTTCCAGAAGAACAACAACCTCGAGGCGGACGGCGTGGCGGGCGCGACGACATTGCGCAAGCTCAATGGCAGCGCGCGGGCAGCGACAGGCGTGACGCCGACGCCTGCGCCCGCTGGAGTCGTCACGCTTCGCGAGGGCGATGCGGGTCAGAACGTCTACGCGCTGCAGTATCGCCTCTTTGAACTGGGTTATTACAGCGGAAGGATCGATGGGCGGTTCACAGCGCAGACGACACAGGCGGTCATCGCATTTCAGCAGGCGAACGGCCTTACGGCGGACGGCATCGCGGGCAGCAACACGCAGAGCAAGCTGAACCGCAGTGACGCGGTGGCCGCCCCGTCCGTTTCACAAGATCTGTCCTCCACAAAGCCTCAAATCACATCGACGCCTGAAATCGCTGCGATGCGGCGCGGAGACGAGAGCGAGGATGTCGCCACGCTTCAAAAGGCGTTGAAGGATTTAGGCTATCTCTCGGCGGAACCGGATGGCCAATTCGGCGCGGAAACCGAGCGCGCGGTCAAGCTCTTTCAAGAGGCAAACGGTTTGACAGCGGATGGCGTCGCGGGGCGCGGCACGCTCTCCATCCTCTTCAGCGGGGAAGCGATAGCCTATGGCGACTACTTCTACGTCCATAGGACGGCATCGCCGGAACCGACGGCTACGCCCGCGCCAAACACGGAAATCGTGCTGCAATGGCAGAGCGCGGGGCAGGACGTGCTGCAGTATCAGCAGCGGTTATGTGATCTGGGCTATCTGCTTCCACAGTTCGTCACAGGCACGTTTGATCAGCAGACGGTCGACGCGACAAAGGCGTTTCAGACGGTCAACGGCCTAAAGGTCGATGGCGCCGCGGGGCCACAATCCCTTGAGCTGATCTATTCCGACGAGGCGCTTGACGCGAATGGCAACCGCAGGACGGTTGGGGATGTCGAACCGGTCGTCCGCGATCTGCTGAAAGCGGGCATGTCTGGTGATGAGGTGCGAAGGCTTCAGCAGCGCCTGGCTGAGCTGGGCTATTTATCGACATCATTTATCAGCGGCATCTATGATGAAGCGACGCAGCAGGCCGTCAGGCAGTTTCAGCAGGCAAACGGCTTGAGTGTAGACGGCGCGGCGGGCAGCGACACGCAGTCACGCCTGTACGCGACAGGAGCGGTGACAGCGCAGGTGGCGCGCGTTTCCGGCGACAACAGCGAAAGACAGAATGAAGAATACCGGCTCAACGGCGCGTATCAGGTGAGCATCAGCGGCGGTGGGATCGTCGTCGCGGACAGGAACAATCTCTACTGCGCGGACGCCTCTCAGGGCGGCGTACTGGTGAGGCGGCCTTACAATGGCGCGGCAGAGAGCGTGGTCAGCGGCGATGTGCCTCGTTTTTTGCATCTGACCAATGGGCGGATCTACTATGTCGCCAGCGACGCGGACGAGGATTGCATCATACGCGTGGACACGGCGAGCGGCACGCGCGAGGTGCTTTGCCGGGCGGGGATCATCTTGCGCTTTGCGCTGCATGATGGCTGTCTGTACTATCTGGATGCGAACGCCACATTGCGCGAACGAACGCTGGACGGCAAGGAGAACGAGCTCATGGAGGGCGTGCGTGATTTCACGCTGGACGCGCAAGGGGATGCGCTGATCTGTGTCACGCAGGAAGGCGTCATCTCCTTTGGCATCAAGACCGGCGCGCGGACGGTGCTCTATTCAGGATATGCCGATCAGGCCGCGCTCTGCGGACAGACGCTGCTCGTGCGCTCTGGCGGGAATATATTGCGCGTTGTAGGCGGACAGATCGCCACCATACGGCAGGATGGCGCAACCTTCCTGGGCGTGTATGGACAGCGCGTATTGCAGATCACAGCGCGCGGCGTGATGGCCTGCGACGTCAACGGGGAAAATGCGACGATGCTGGCCAGCGGGTCGTTTGAGGCTGTATCTGTCGCCAACGGCGTGCTCTATCTCGGGACGACGATGGGTTATACGCAGACGGTTCAGCTGTAAATCCTTCCATTCGCATGAGAAATTCTTTCAATCTATCAAGCGCAGGACCGGCTTCAATGCCGATGCGTTGACAAATGACAGAAAGGCCGCCATGTTCACCTGTACGCTTGACCCCCACAGCCGCATCCCTCTTTGCGATCAGCTCTGCGCTGCGCTGCGCGGCGAGATCGAGCGCGGCGCGCTGTCCACAGGGGAGCGCTTGCCTTCAAAGAGACAGCTTGCCGCGCATCTGGGCATCAGCACAGCGACGGTTGAGACCGCGTATGCCCGCCTCGCGTCTGAAGGCTATTGCCAGAGTCGTCCGCGCAGCGGCATGTATGTCTGTGACGATCTGCCTGCGTGCAACAGTGCGCTCCCTTCACATACAACGCCGATCCGCTGGGATTTTTCGACCGGCGCGGCGGACGCGGAGCAGTTTCCCTATTCATCGTGGGCGCGGCTCATGCGCGAAGTGCTCAGCGAACAGGATAAGTCCCTCTTGCTCTTGGGAGATCCGCAAGGTTCACTGGGCTTGCGCGAGGCGATTGCGGGCTTTGTGCACAGGCTGCGCGGCATGGAAATCGCGCCTGAAACTTTCGTGCTCGGCGCGGGCACCGAGGCGCTCGTCACGACGCTCGTGCCCGTGCTTGGCCGGGAAAAGCTCTTCGCTGTCGAGGATCCCGGCTATTCACGCGTGCGGCGCATACTCGTTTTAAGCGGTGCGCGGATCGTTCCAACGCCGCTGTCCGGCGGCGTCATCGATGTGCGTTCCCTCTATATCAGCGGTGCGGGCGCGGCTTACGTCACGCCGTCCCACCAGTTCCCGACGGGCGAGGAGATGGATGCCTCGCAGCGCGCTTCGCTGCTGCGTTGGGCGAGAGAGACGGGCGGCTATATCCTCGAGGACGATTATGACAGCGAGTTTCGCTTCTACGGCACAAGTACGCCTGCCCTGCGCGCGCTGGACGGCGGGGAACATGTCATCTACATGAATACATTTTCCCGCACGCTTGCGCCGGGGCTCCGCTTGAGCTTCATGGCGCTGCCCAATGCGCTGGTGGAGCGCTATAGACAGATGCATGCCGCATGCAGCGTGCCGGGATTTGAGCAGGAGACGCTTCGCAAGTTCATCCAAGGCGGCTATCTCGAGCGGCATATCGCGCACATGCGCACGGTCTACCGCGCACGGCTGCAGACGCTCTCACGCGCGGCACAGGAGCTTGGTCTGGGCGTCGTCGCCCCTTCACAGGCGGGACTTCACGCGCTGCTCACCGTAGGCGGCAAGACGCCCGCGCATGAACTGGTTTTAAGGGCCGCGCAGGCAGGTGTGCGTCTGACGCGGATCGTTGATTATGGCGTGATGGAATCCGGTGCAGGCGGTTTGGATCGCGTCGTGGTGCTGGGCTTTGCGGGCATGGATGAAGACGCGATCTGTGAGGGACTGCGCGCGCTGCAAAAGGCGTGGTTTTGACGGGAAGATCGAAAGGAAGGTTCGGATGAAGAAAATGGCATGGGCGCTGCTGCTCGCGGCTATCTTGTTGTCGCTTGCGGGCTGCAGCAAGATCGAAAATGCGCTGCAGGAGATCGGCAGTCAGTATGAGGAGAATGAAGTTGACACGCCGACAAACAACGGTGGGGATATCGATTGGAGCTTTGTGCCGGTTGTGCGCGATTTGGCGGTGAACACGTTCAATTATGGCTTTCCGGATGCGCAAGTCGTGAACACGATCGTCGCGTCGGACAATGGGCGGGACGATCACGTGATCGTCATCATAGAGTACGCCTTTGAAGACGGGAGAAGCGGAGAGTATGGCTTCGATTACAAGAAAAACGATGAAGGCGAGTATGAGTTGACGCGCTATGGGGACGGCGTGAAGGTCGATGATCTGTAAATGCTAGGGATGCATAGGAATAACGGATGAACCCTAGGCGAGGAATGCTCAGCGATTTCACGATGCAAAGGATGCACTGCACAAAGCAGCCGCGCATTGCGCTGGACGTATTCATGGCAAAACGGGCGGCAGGGAAGAGCGATAAAAAAACCGCCCATGTGACTTCATGGACGGTGATGCCGCTCGCCTGTCAAACGTGTTGGTGGACCTTCAGGGGCTCGAACCCTGGGCACCCTGATTAAGAGTCAGGTGCTCTGCCAACTGAGCTAAAGGTCCATTTTTGCTCGCGATATGCGTACTCATCTCAAACCGTTCAGATTATAACATAGACTAAGCGAATACGCAACCCCCCTGTTAAAAAATTGGCTCTACTCCCATTGTAGGTTTACAATAGAAGTTGGACAAGCGAAAAAAGAATAGGAGAAGGAACCGG
>CAYUZP010000137.1:0-5340 GCA_964449655.1 uncultured Oscillospiraceae bacterium | reverse complement strand
GATCTGCTTATTCATATCCCTATTATATCACACGGTGTGCCTTCCTGCAGTTGTTTTTCTTTGTGCGGTGGTGCCCTAAACCATGGCGTTGATACATGTGTCCATCCGGCTAATGTAGTGGGGATGGTCATGAATATGATGCCCGATATGGGTTTTCTGCCTCGATGTAATCTCATAACCCTCGATCACTTCAAGAACATCGTCTGCCTTTTTCTTGAGGAAGCGCTGCAGCAGGAAAACACAATGCTGTGTGTCAAAATCCTCGTCGGATGTGGGAATAGTCCGTGATAGCAGTCGCGGACTTGCTGAACATATCGGACACGACGGAATCAGATGCCACATTGCAAACGGTAAATGCGTGTTGGAAGCAATTCTTCTCGCCGTTCCTTATGGAAGTGAGTTTGTATTTGTAACAGTAGCAAGCCAACTCTAGAAGGATACGGATGTCCTGATCTGGGACAAAGTTGCTATTTGCCAGACCAAAGCGCAAGGGTCCTCCGATCCATTTGGAATCCTTGGCGTCATTCTTGTTTCCCTTTACAGTCTTTACCCATTTTGGGTTGGCAACGACAACGTGGATGCCCGGATTTTTCCAAGATGGTAAAAAAGATGGGAACCCAGTATTTTTCCTGTGGATTCCATACAGGAATCCAGACAGGCGTTTTCATGGTGCCAGTCAGCAAAACGGTTCACAGATGAATCGAATGTGGAAGAACGCTTCTTTTGATAGATTGGCTGCAAGCTGTCGGCTGGAGTCTTCATGATGGTGGCTACCAGAAAGGGCTTATGCACATCGACTTCACAGCAGCTGGAAATACAACTTTCAAAGTATGCCTTCTTAATAACAAAATGATGAAGGGAAGGCATTGACTGGATCGCCGGGCCGTTAACAGATGTGAATACAACCTTTAGTGTGCGAACTCAAAGCGCTCTGATTTGTGCTGGAGAGGGCGGTCCTAACACAGACTGATATACTGTTTTTAGCTCCGGAAGCCATCTACGACTTCTCCCTACTGTCCGTTGTATGTTGTGCTTCCTCCTCAAACCAGTTTTACAAGAAAGGCGGTGCTTGTCAGCACTCTTTCATCTCTATTGCTGCTGACTGCTTTCGGTCGCATGGTGATTGGAGGAGCAACAAACCTATTTCACAGCGAAAGAGCTGATAAGCCGCTTGGGCGGGCGAGGTGGGGACCGCAGAGCCAAGAGCTGCGGACAGTGTTCATGCTGATAAGGAATATGCGCCGCTCGGTTATCTGCCGCGCATCACTTGTGAAAACATGATCTGCAGACTAATCACGATGACGCTTTGCCGCCTGCTTTCGCTCCCCGCGTGAGTACGAATTCTTCATCTTGATCCTTGTGACATTTAAATTGCCAGGCATAATGAATCGACAGGCGTCCTCGCATTGCCGCTATGTCAAATTGCCTCGCACAGAAAAACACCCTGGCCGAAATCGGCCAAGGTGTGAATTGATCATTGTCCTTCACGTCATTGCGCGTCAGCCAGTGCTTCATTGACAGGCGTATCAACAACCTCGCCATCATAGTAGAGCACCTTGGTCTGCGGATCCTTGCTGAAGTGACTGAAGAACGTATCCCAGATCATGTCGCACTCTTCCGGAAGTGTCGCATGGCTCATGCCGACTACTTCCACCTGCACATACATCGGCACTCCGTTCGACGTTTGCATGATGTACTCCTGCATCGCGCCATCCGCTTTTGTAAAGATCGATGTCCCGCCTTCCTTTTCCTGTGAAAACGTGAAGTCGTCATAGCTATCGCGGCCCTCGGCGTCCTTCAGACCGCCGTACCGCACAACGGTATAGGTAAACATCATCTTTCCCGTCTCGCTGTTGAAGCCCTCCGGAGCTGTCGTGTCCTGCTGTCCCATGAGGACCATCGTCGGCACGTCGCTGCTGGTATCGACCACATCATACGCGCTGAGGAAAGAGCACGGGGCAATCGCCGTGAACAAATCGGGTAAATTCTGTCCTACATAATGGACAAAAGCACCGCCCGCAGACTGTCCGGACATGTAGACGCGGCTCTCGTCGAGATGCTCTGCATACTTGCAGCGGGTGAACAGCCAATCGTGAATTTCGGAGATGATCTGCAAGTCATCCGGATTGATGCTCGTCGGGCCAACCCAGTTCCAATTGGTGACAAATTGATGACCCGGTACACCGTTGGTCACAAACACGCCAAAGTTGCCCTGATGACGCACGTGACCGCTCGGACTGACGATCACAAAGCCTTCGCGTTCGGCAACGAGATCCCAGCCTGTACGCTGGTCCGCTTCGTCGCCATAGCCGTTGGAACCCATCAGCACGAACACGACCTCAACCTTTTCGCCATTCTCCATACGCTCTTTCGCGCTGTCCGGCACATATAGCCACCATTCGCGGTTGTAGTAATTGCCGTTACCCTCGCCGCCATATGTCAGATGTCCCAGCGCGGACAATGATGTATAATGCTCATAATGCTCAGAATCATAAACGTTCTCATAGGCACGCAGATGGCTGTTGAGATAGCCCGGATAGCGGCGGCACTGGATGAGGATGTCGTGTACTTCCGCGGCGAACTCTGCGTTCATGCAGTCCTCAGTGGATGCTTTTAACGTGTACACGTTCGCCACCGGCTCGTCGTTTGGTTGTCCGACATCAGCGCTTGGATCAGCTGTATAGACGTCAAAGGAGCCAACCTGCTCGGCCTCGTCAAACGTCGTGTTGGCATGCTTAAAATAGGCAACCATCGCTGAAACATCCGCGTCATTTGAAACGATACCCATCGGCAGCGGCACCTTGTTCAGCGGTACGCCAGCCACTTTTGAAGGTACGTCGTCCGCAGGCAACCGCACTGCGCCCGTTGTGCCGACGACAAACGCTCCTGCCATACTGGACGGATTGTCGATTACGTATTGCGCGACGATATCTGCCGCGTCACCGTAGCCTAGCATGTACTCGCAGTAGCTGATGGTCTCGATGCCCGGGCGCTGACCGATGACCTTCACCGCAGCTGCGATGTAGTCTGCAGCGTCCTCACCCCATGTGCCCCACGCCGTCGCAACGCCGTTTTCGTCCTTCACGCGCGTCGGCATGAGCAGGAAAATAGACGCCTTCTTTTCATCGGCAACATCTTTCCAACCGCTGTCTACCATGAACTGATACGGATCGACACCGGAAGGAACCGCTAAAAGGATGCTGGTCTGCGCGTAGTGCGAGCCTTCCGGAATGTACATGCGCAGATCATAGACCGTCTGTGTCGCGTTTCCACTCTCGTCTGTGCCATCGACGGTCATGGCGAGATCATAGTAACCCGTGTAATAAATACGATAGTAGTCTGTGAAGTTGCCGTATTCATCGCGCAGCAGGTTGTTAAATGGTGTCGCCACGCTGACATCGGTCGATGTTTCGCTCAAGACGCCCAGCTCACCACCCGCTTCCACGAGCGCCTCGCCGAGCGCAGTCGCGCTTGACAAGACCACCAAGGTAAATAACACCGTCATTGCTTTTTTGAACATGTTAATCCTCCTTTTTCCCCAACATGAAGCGTACAATTTGCGCTCAGATCAAGACGAGGCGGCCTTCTATTTGTTGCGTCTTGACTGCGCTTCTATCATATCATGCATAAAGAATAAAAGCAAGACTTATTCAACATGATTAGCATTTCATTTTTTTGAAACCAATTACGAAATTTATTTGTGCATTGCGTCCATCTGGCTGCGCGTTATACAAGATGCATTTACAGACGTTAAAAAAACGCGCCGCTTGTCCGCGTACGCGTTAAATGAGCCTGTAATCTGTCCGTCAAGTGATGGGTAGCACCCAGCCAAACGGATCTTCCGCCTCGCCGTACTGGATGCCGGTCAGCGTATCATAGAGTTTCTGGGTCAGTGGGCCGATCTCGCCTCCGGAGATCACAATCTCCTCGTCCTTCCATGCCAGCTTGCCCACGGGCGATACGACCGCAGCCGTTCCGGAACCAAACGCCTCTTCCAGCGTGCCATTTTTAGCCGCATCAAACACGTCCTGTACGGTCAGGCGACGTTCCTCAACCGGAACTCCCATGTGCTTGGCGAGCTTGATGATCGAATCGCGCGTGATGCCGGCCAGAATCGAGCCCAGCAGCGGCGGCGTGATGAGCGTACCGTCGATCTTGAAGAACATGTTCATCGAGCCGACCTCTTCGATGTACTTGTTCTCTTTGCCGTCCAACCAAAGAACCTGTTCATAGCCCTTCTCTTCCGCCAGTTCGCCGGCTAATATGGACGCGGCGTAGTTGCCGCCGGTCTTGGTAAAGCCCACGCCTCCCTTGACCGCGCGCACAAGCTCCGGCTCGACATAGATGCCGACCGGCGCTAACCCTTTGGCATAATACGCGCCAGAGGGGGAGCAGATGATGAAGAAGCGATAGGTGTGCGACGCGTGCACGCCCAGCATTACATCGGTGGCGATCATCGTCGGACGGATGTACAGCGATGTGCCCGGTGCGGACGGCACCCAGCTTTCATCCGTTTTGAGCAGCGCGATCAGGCCTGCCATCGCTGTCTCGACATCGAATTCGGGCATGCCCAGACGATCCGCTGAACGGTTCATGCGCGCAAAATTGTCACGGGGTCTAAAGAGCTGCAAGCCGCCATCCTTGCGGCGATAACACTTCAAGCCCTCAAAGATCTCCTGCGCGTAATGAAACACGGTGCATGCAGGATCCATCGTAAAGGGTCCATACGGAACGACGCGGGCATCGTGCCATCCCCTGCCCAGCTCATAATCCATGATGAACATATGATCGGTGAAGATTTTGCCAAAGCCAAGCTTTGATTCATCCGCCGGTTTTTGCTTCGGGGTGGTCGTCAGCGTCACAGGAATCTCTACCATTTGTCTTCCCTCCATCAAAGTTCGAATGCTCGACGAACTTTGGGGCAAATCGCCTCAAATCATTACATGAACATTGTATCGTCATACCCGCCACATGTCAAGCCCGCCAGAGAGGATTCGGTGGCTTTCTGAAAGATTTTTGATGAGGTCATGCATTTTCAAATCACCATACAGCATTGACATGCAACGATCTAAGAAAACGCTGATTTGATCGACAATGATAAGCCGCAAAATACTCTAAGGCTCCACCGCACAAAAGGAAAGCGAGCGCGTAATATCACAACATGTGATATAATACGAGTATGAAGAAACAGATAACGATGTCCACAATCCGTGACAAGCTGACAACTGTGCGGACAAAGAAAGAAGAGAAAATTTTTGGATCAGTCAGATCGCATCGTGCCGCGAGGAGAATGGGTGGCAATGATAGATAAAGTCGTGCTATGACAAAGGAGAGCACGGG
>CAYUZP010000136.1:0-5408 GCA_964449655.1 uncultured Oscillospiraceae bacterium | reverse complement strand
AGATTTCATACTAAGCAGAAGAAAGCAGCTTTTCAAATCAACGTAACTTTTGCTTTTTCTGTCCCACCCGCCCGCCCACATGCTTTTCCACTCTTCCGTAGCCATTGTATACGTAATTTTTCGTCTTAACCGAAACGTATACGCTCATCGCAAATCGTGTTAAAACCTGCAAGGCAGGTTATACAGCCCCTGCACCGTGGGCTGGGTGGGACTGGAGCCTGCCAGCGTCTGTGACGCAAGCGGGTGGTGGGATCCGGCCCCGATCCAATACTTTGTCAGTTTTGTTGTGATTTATGAAGCCGTGACTTCACAATCTGTTAGACATCGTTGCGGAAAATCAGCGATTTCTTTCCAAGCGAATTCTATAATCATTTCTGCTATTTCGCAAGTTTTTTGGCGCATAACAGAAGTGATGGGCTGATGATTTCGACATGTGCATGTTGAACACAAAGGCGAACAATGCAATGTCAATGCATGTCATGATGCAATGAATTGAAATATATATGAATTAAATTGAAATATATTTGCAATAGTCAATATAAAATTTAAATAACGATTAAAATAATCAAAGAAATTTTTCAAAAATTATTGACAAGACAGGGATGATTCTGTATCATAAAGGTTAGAAAAGGTTCCAGATTCAACGGAATCTCAGAAAGGAGTGCAATTTTGCATGAAAAAACTGTTGATTCTCGCCTTGGCTGTCATGATGACGCTGATGGCGTACGTGGCGCTGGCAGACATGAACGATCCCGTGTACACGGAGGTCGTCGCTCAGGAACTGCCGGATGCCGAGGACATGTTCATCAACAAGGACGACTACTATGGTCAGGTGCTGCACGGCTACTACAACTATGACTGCTATGTTTCAGAAGGTGTGTACCGCACGGCAAAGTTCTACATTCCTGAAAACACCGTTTACAATCAGGCGACGGTATTCATCATGGTGCCGGCGGGCGTGAACACATACGGCTTCCTCGTGGAATCTGGCTGGAAGGCGGCCGCTGACAAGTACGTCTTTCATGTGGTGCTGATGGAGACGGATGAAAGCGGCGAGTGGGGTTCTATCGAGGATGAAATGGCGTATTTGTCCGCCTTGAGAGACGATGTCTCATATCGCCCATTCTTCGTTACATTCTCCGCGAGCTTCTATGCGATTGCGTACGGCAATGCGGCAGACGTGCTGCTCCAGCATGCGATGGCCAATCCGAATCAATGGGCGAGCGTGGCCTGCATCGGCGTGACCGGCGTTAGCGATGATTTCATTGCCGAGCTTCAACAGACGCCGTCCAATGAGGATGGTCTGATGCTCTCCGACGTCGATATGCCCGTCTTCATCGTCGCCGAGGAGAAGACCGAGTCGGTTCAAAAGCTGATCGACTACTACAAGGCTGCCAACGATACCGAGGATGTGCAGTACTCCTGTGCCTACGCGGACGAGGTCTACATCCCGGCGGCATGGAACACGAAGGAAGCCATGGACAACGAGCCTGTAGCGAAGGTACTCTATGCGACCGCGCCCGTCGAAAAGTACTATGAAGCGGACACGATAGACAATGTGTACAATGACTTCATGGGTCAGTATATGCGTTATCCAGGCATGGGCAACGGTGCGCTGCGCGCTTCACAGAACATCGACGAGATTGGCTTTGAGAAGTTTGAGGCACAGATCCCGGGTGGCTATGCTGAGGATGGTTCTGACCTGTACAATCGCGAGTGGTTCGTGTACGTTCCGGATTCCGTAGATCCAGACGTCCCCGCGCCTGTCGTATTTGACTTTCACGGTGCCGGCGGCACGGGCAATGAGATCGCCGGGCGCACAGGCTGGATCAAGACGGCGACCGATCGCGGCATTATACTGGTCTGTCCGACAGGCTCACACATGTTGAGCGTGCGCAATGTTTCCGACATGACCACGAGCGAACTGTTCCGCGCGGTATGGAATACAGGCGACGCGACCGAGGAACAGCCGGATGACCGCATCTTTGTTCGCTGGCTCGTCGATTGGGTCAAGGAAAACTACAACGTCGATACGGGCCGTATCTACGCGACAGGCCAGTCCTCCGGCGGCGCGATGTCCATGGCTGTGGGATTCTATCTGAGCGATATCTTCACTGCGACGGCACCGGTTTCTGCCGGCGGCGCGCCGAAGTCTGAAGAGGGCATCCTGCCCAATGCGATTCCTGTGCTGCTGATGAAGGGCACTAAGGACGGCGGTGGCCTTGCCGGTTCCGATGGCACGGGTGCAAAGGCCGTGACCGAGTATTGGACGACTCGGTATCATACGACCAAGACTTGGTCTGACTTCAGCTGGGGCGACAGCGACAACTGCAGCTATGTAACCGGCCCATTCCGCAACTATGTGTTCAAGACGGCTTCGGGTGTCCCGATGTTCCGCGCTGTAGACGTCATTGGCAAGACGCATGCATATCTGCCCAGCGAGGCATATCTCATCTGGGACGAGTGGTTCGCGCTCTTCACGAAGGATGCCGATGGCAATCTGTACTACATGGGTGAGCCGGTCGTACTCGAGTGAGACGCGATATGACAGCTGAATATCGAAACTGAATCGACGTCAAAAGAATCCCGCTGCATGGGCGGCTTGCAGCGGGATTTTTCTTCAAAATGGAGGTCTTTCTGTATGAAGAAATGCATTGCTTTCGTGGCGGTTCTGCTGCTGACGACTGTCTGTGCTTTCGCCGAGGATCACGTACACGTGTGGGGCGAGTGGCTTCCGACGCAGGACAACACGCAGCACTCGGCTGTCTGTGTGGAGTGTGGAGAAACCCTGACGACTGCGCACTACAATTACAGCGGTTCCGTCTCGGGCGGTTCGATTCGCGTCTGTGGCATATGCGGCTATGCGGACAACACGAATGGCAATTTTACGATGATTTCGGATGTGACAGCGACGCCGATCCGGGAAAATCCATCCTCGCAGCGCGGTGAATTGATCGTGCGCGGCTTGGCGAATCCGACGGCGCTCGACGAGAGTATTGTCTATGCGTTCACAATCAACTATGCGAACAATGGCGGTTTGGCGACATTCAAAAACGAATCCGAGATCAGCATATCACTCGACATTGATTTCCCGGAAAATTGGAAACTGATCCGTATCCGTCCATCGGCGGGCGACGATTCCGTGCAAAATCCCGAACAGAAGGTGGATATGGAAGCCACATTTGTCGACCATGTATTGACATTCACGACTCGCACACCCGCTTTGTATATGATCGTCGCACTGTAAAGCGCATTGGTCATCGATTCATCAAAACCGGTGGGAAACGCCGCTTTGTTTCTCACCGGTTTATTGTCTTGTTTCATTCATTACGTTGTCGAGAACGTGTGGTGACGGGTGAAAGCAAGAAGCGTTGTCTTTCGCTTTGTCGATTCTGGCGTAACATTTGTATTCGTGATTTTTGCGGTTTGTCCGACGCGTATCGTTCACCAAAAAGTGTGTTAAAACGTGCAAGGCGAGTTATACAGCCCCTGCATCGTGGGTTGGGTGGGTGGGGAAGGACAAAGTCAGGGCAAACGTGTCTGTTGCCTGCAAAGCTTGTTCAATTTGCGCGGTTAGCAACAAGCCTTTTCGCGAGTACCTACCGCATCTCAAACCGGACAAATGCAAGCCGCGTTTCCCTCATCGTAACTTTTGCTTTGCAAGCCCCACCCGTTCCGGGAAACGAAATAGTCGCGCAAGCGCTCCTTTTCGTTTCCGACGCTCCGCCTGCCTGCTTCCGACACTGTCGGCGGCAGGCTCCGGTCCCGCCCACATGCTTTGTCCATTCTCCCGTAGCAATCGTATCCGTGATATTTTCATCTCAACCGACGCGAATCGCCCACCGCAAAGCGTGTTAAAACCTGCCAGGCAGGTTATACAGCCCCTGCTGCGCAATCTCCAGTTCAGTCCACTTGCCTTGTCGGTTCTCCCAAAGAGCATCACGTCATTTTGCCTTTTAGAGAATCGACGCGAACGGCCAGAACCAGCGGCGGGATCGATCACACTGTCAAAGCGACAAAAAAAGCGCGGGATGAGCGCGGCCGATGATCAGCCACGTCCCGCGTTGCGCTGTGCGAACATCATGAGCGTTTGGCGTTCTTGCCAAACAGGTCGGAGACCTCTGTGATCGATATAAAGGCGTTTTCGTCGATCTCGTGGACGATGGCGCGCAGACGGACGATCTGAAAGCGGTTGACGACGAAATAGATCATGTTCAGATCGGTGTCCGAAAAATAACCGCGTGCCTGCATGACCGTGATGCCGCTGCCAAACGTATTGGAGAGCTCGCGGCAGACCTCGGGTCCCTTTGACGTGATGATCGTCGCGGCCTTGGTCCTGTCAAGGCCCTCGACGATGAAGTCCGTCGTCTTGAGCCCCGCCATGTACGTGAGAATCGAGTAGAGCGGAAGCGCCCAACTGCCGACCAGTATGCCGGCGGCGATGTAAAGCAGCGCGTTGTAGACCATCATGAACGTGCCGATGGTCACGCCCAGATTGCGCGCAAAGATCACGGCGAGCACCTCAATGCCGTCGATCGCGCCGCCAAAGCGGATGGTCATGCCGCTGCCGATGCCGGAGATCATGCCGCCAAACACCGCGCACAGCAGGAGATCGCGTCCGGCGATGGGCGAGGAACCCTCGTGTGTGAACCGGCCAAAGATGAACGAGGCGAGCGAGTACACGGCGACGGCGTAGATCGAGCGGAGGGTGAATACGCGCCCTGCCCGCTTGAGCCCGTAGAGGAACAGCGGAATGTTGAGCACGAGCAGGAATACGCAAAGCGGCACAGCGCCGTGGGTGAGCTGTGTGAAGAGCATCGCTGTGCCGGAGAGCCCGCTGTCGTAGAGCGATACGGGCTGCAAAAAGAGCACGACGCCAAACGCGTTGATGAAACCGGCGAGGGTCAGCATCACAAGCGTCAGCGGCGGCAGTGGATTTTGGCGCGCTTTTTGCTGTGTCATCTCTTTCTCTGTCATGGCTGTGATTGACCTTCTTCCTGCGCCTGCGCAAGGCCCAGCTCGCTGAACACCGTGCAGCTCCCGTTCGATGGCAGTTTGCGGACGTTACGCTGCTGTCTGTATTCAATGACGATCTGTTGGCATTCCTCGGGCGTGAGCGCGCGATACGCGTAGATATAGAATGTGAAGTCGCCGATCTTTGCGGTCGTCAGCACATGGGGCACGGTGGGCTGATCGGACATGCATTTTCCCCCTTCAAGCGAGCTTTTTTTCATTCTACCACAAGCGGTACGGGTTTGACAAGCTGCTGCGCGTTTGATCGTCGCCTGATTGTTCTGCTAAAGCATTTGTATTCGTTTTTTTGCGTCTCAACCGAGGCGTATACGCTCAACGCAAAGCATGTAAAAACGTGCAAGGCGGGTTATACAGCCCCTGCACCGTGGGTGGGT
>CAYUZP010000135.1:0-5455 GCA_964449655.1 uncultured Oscillospiraceae bacterium | reverse complement strand
AGAGGAAATGGAAAACGCCGGCGATTAGCGGCCGGTAAGCGCAAAGGAGTTGTAAGCAAAACACGCGCGGCCCCTTTGGCCGGTCTGTACGGCGCGATCTGGAAGGCGCGCATTGCTTTTTTTGAGACGCGCGGGTATCAATGAGGCGCATGGAAAGCGGCGGACAGGAGGTGATTTCATGACACCGGAAGAGATGGAGGAGCGCGATATCGTCGAGTGCACAGACGACGCGGGGAACACGCTGCTGCTTGAAGTGATTCGCTACTTCTTCTACGACGGCGAGGAGTTCGCCGCGCTGTGTGAGGCGAAAGAGGATCCATCGGACGAGGACCTTGCCGAGGATCCCATCTACATCATGAAGATCAACGCGTTCACGGACGAAAACGGCGAGGAGATGGAGGAGTTCGTGCCGCCGGAGGAGGAGCTGATGGAAAGGCTCATCCAATTTGTGCGCATACGTCTTACGGAGGACGATGAAGCGTAATGCGCCCATCCCCGCGTGACCGGCTTTGAAGGGAGGCGCGCGCATGAACGAATTGCTGCGGCTGAAGCTCGAGAAGCTGCCCACGTGTCCTGGCTGTTATCTGATGAAGAGCGAGGGCCAGATCATATACGTCGGCAAGGCGGTCAATCTCAAGAATCGCGTGCGGCAGTACTTTCAAAATTCTCGGGATCACACGGCGAAGGTTCGCGCGATGGTGGAGCGTATAGACGACTTTGACATCGTGCTCTGCGATACAAACCTTGAGGCGCTGATCCTAGAATGCAACCTGATCAAGCTGCACCGCCCGCAGTACAACATATTGCTCAAGGACGACAAGCATTACCCGTACCTGCGCATCGATCTGGCGCAGGACTATCCGCGCGTGGAGCTGGTTCGGCGCACTCAGAAGGACAAGGCGAAATACTTTGGCCCATACATGGGCGCGACGAGCGTGCGGGAAGTGCTGGACATGCTGCGCGCGCTGTTTCCGCTGCGCACGTGCAGCGCACCCATTAGGCCCGGGGAACACAGGCGGCCCTGCCTGCACTATCAGCTGGGCGAGTGCCTGGCGCCCTGCGCGGGACTGACGACGCCGCAGGAATACGCGGAAGTCGTGCGGCAGGTGATCGACTTCCTAAACGGCAAGAGCGAGGATGTGTTAAGCCGTCTGCAGCAGCAGATGATACAGGCGTCAAAGGACATGCGCTTTGAACAGGCGGCGCAGCTTCGCGACCGCATCCGCGACGTGCAGAGCCTGATGGAGCGTCAAAAGGCGATCAACGTGCACGGCGGGGATCAGGACATCCTCGCCTGCGCGCGAGACGGGATCGACGCGATGGTGGAAGTCGTGTTCGTGCGCGGCGGGCACATGATCGGCGCGGAGAGTTACGCGCTGGAGGGCGCGGGCGATCAGGAGGTTTCGCAGGTGCTCGCGCAGTTTTTGATGCAGTTCTATGATGACGGCAGGACGCCTCCGGATGAGATACTGTGCATGGAGCTGCCCAATCAGTCGCAGGACATCGAGACGGCGCTCTGTCAGCGGCGGGAGAGCGGCAAGGTCACACTGCGTGAACCGCAGCGCGGCACAAAGCACAAGCTGGTCGAGTTGGCGCTCAAGAATGCGCAGGACGCGCTTGCCAAGCGAAACGCGCATCTGTCGCGGCAGCGGGAGCGGACCGTCGGCGCATGTGCGGCGCTGGCCAGCGCGCTGGGCATGGACCATGTGCCGCGGCGCATCGAGGGTTATGACATCTCCAACACGCAGGGCGCGCTCTCTGTGGCGAGCATGGTCGTCGCCATCGACGGGGAAGCGGCGCGCGGGGAATACCGCCACTTCCGCATCAAGACCGTCGAGGGCGCGAACGACTTCGCGTCAATGAGCGAGGTGCTCACAAGGCGCCTGACGCGCGCCAAAAAGGAGCGTGAGGCGCTCGCTGCCCAGGGGAAGCTGCCCGAGGATGGCCGCGGGCTGACGGGATTTGCCGATCTGCCGGATCTCATACTGATCGACGGCGGTCCGCAGCAGCTGCGTTTTGCGCGGGAAGCGATGCTCAGCGTGGGCTATGACATACCGATCTTTGGCCTGGCCAAGCGGCTGGAGGAGATCTTCCTGCCGGATCGCGAGGAGAGCATACTGCTGGAGCGCAAGTCCCCCGCGCTGCATCTCATACAGCGCATACGCGACGAGGCGCACCGCTTTGGCATCACGCATCACCGCAAGCTGCGCCAGAAGGCGGGTATGCACTCCTCGCTGGAGGACATACCGGGGATCGGGCCGGCGAAACGGCGCGCGCTGCTCACGCACTTTGGCTCCATCGCGGCCATCGCGTCGGCGACGCAGGAAGAGCTCTGCGCGGCGCAGGGGATAGGGCCCGTGCAGGCCAAGGTGATCTATGAGCACTATCATAGTACAGACATAAAGACGGCCGAAAGCTAGGCCGCCTTTTTATATATCTTCCGCTTTACAGCATCTAGGGCATCCTTTATGACGCTATGCGCGCGATTTCAGCCTGTACAGTACGCGCGGGCGTCCGCCGGTCTCATAGTCGATCGAGCTGAGCAGCTGATCTGACTCGATGAGAAAGTTCAGGTATCGGCGCACCGTGACCTTGGACAGGTTGACCGCGTCGGATATGCTCTTGCAGGTGTGCTTTTCCGACGGATGTTCGCGCAGATAGTTGTAGATGTGCGCCATCGTCCGCTCGTTGAGCCCCTTGTCAAGTTCCATCGCGTGCGCGGCGGGCGGCGCGGCCTGCGCGCTCTTGAGGATCTGATCCACCATCGCCTGATCGACGACGGGCCGGCTCTTTAAAAGCCGGGTCATCGCCTGAAAGCGCGCGATCGCCTCCTCAAATCGGCTGAGGGAAAAGGGCTTGATCAGATAGTCCACAACCCCGTACTGCAGCGATTCCTCGACCGTGTTGGCCTCCGCCGCGGATGTGATCATGATCACGGAGGTATGGATGCCCGCCGCGCGCATGCCGCGGAGCACCTCGTTCCCGCTGAGCACGGGCAGGAATTGATCCAGTATCGCCAGATCGACGGGGTTTTCGCGGATGTACTGCAGGGCGTCGGCGCCGTTGCCAAACAGCCTGTCCACGTGAAAGCCATCAAAGCGCTCCAGGTATTCCCTGTCGATCTGGGCGACCATGGGATCGTCCTCCACGATGACTGTGTGTATCATAAGGCCGGCCTCCCCTCTCGTCTCTGGTTGAAGATCAGCGTAAAGGCGGTGCCCGTGCCCGGTTCGGAATCGACCTCGATGGAACCGCCGTGCCGGTCGACGGTCTCCCGGATCAGGTACATGCCCATGCCGCGCCCCTCCTGCGCTTTGGTGCTGAAGCCCGGTTCATAGAGACGCTCCATGGTCTCGGGCGATATGCCGCAACCCGTGTCCGATACCATGATGACCAGGCCGGTATCGTCCTCCGTGATCTGCAGCACGATGTCCGCCTCGCCGCTGTGCCGCACATTGATCGCCTCGATGGCGTTTTCAAGGAGATTTCCAATCACAGTGACCAGCTCGTTGGTCGTCAGGTATGCGCTGTGCTTGGGCAGGCGGCTGTTGGCCAGCAACGTCAGATCGATCTCCGATTCCCGCATATGCGCGTGCTTGCCCAAAAGCAGCGCGGCGACGCTCGGGTTTTGGATGTAGCGCAGTATGGGCGCGGCGGCCTTCGCGTGGGAGTTGGCGATGGCGTCGATGTAGTCGCTCGCCTCGCTGACGCGGTTCATGGCCAGCAGGCCCGAGATGACCTGCAGCTTATTCATGAACTCGTGCGTGTTCGCGCGCAGGGCAGAGACGACGTGCCGCGTGCCGTTGAGCTGCTCGGCGACGCGCATGGCCTCCGTTCTGTCCGTCAGGATCAGCGCCGCACCCTTGCGCTTGTCGCTCTCCGTGAGCGGTATGCTTCGGGCGAGTATGTTGGCATGGGAGGTGGGAACATCCCTGTGCGCGCCTTCAAGCAGGCTTTGCCCCGTCTTTTCAAGGATGATGCTGTCAAGAGGCTGCCCCTTGAGAATGTCGGCCTGCTGGCAGAGCATCTGTTCGGCGGCGCGGTTGACGAGCTGTATGACGCCCTCCTCATCCACAGAGATCACCCCTTCGTCGAGGTTGTTGAGCAGATCGTTCTGCGTCAGGTAGTCGCGAACGAGCGCGCCCGGGTCAAAGCCGTGCAGCGCGTGGCGCACGAGCAGCACGATCAGCGCGCACATCGCCGCCGTCAGCAGGAACAGTGCCAGCGCGATCTTGGCGTAAAGCCCGATGATCTCATGGCGCAATTCATCTAAAAGGTCAAGCGTGCAGCTGGTCATCACAAAGCCGATCTGCCGCTCCCCGTCATAGACCGGCGTAAAGTAGCGGTGCTGCGGGCCCATCGTGCCCACCGCGTCGGAAAAGTAGGATTCTCCCTCAAGCACGCGGCCCTCGTCCCCGCCTACGAACGTGCCGGCGATGCGCTCATGCGTGACGTGGTAGACGCGCACGGAGTGCATATCGGCGATGGTGACGACATCGAGCATGCTGGTCTCGCGGCTGAGTCCATCCAGATACTGCGTCAGCGCGTGTGAACACTGCCCATCCAATAGCGCTTGGCGCACGAGTTCGCTCTGCGCGAGGGAATTGCCCGTGGAGCGCAGCACGGATTCGATCTGGTCGTGGAGCGTTGAGAGGGAGACGTGCATGGTGATAAAGAATGTGATCCCGATCAGCAGGATGCAAAACAGCGTCGTTCCGGCCACCATTTGCACGAACAGACGCGTGGTGGAGCGCGTGTTTTCGCGGCGCTTTTGATCAGGCATGTCGCATCCTCCTCGCGTCGATTGCGAACGTCTCGTTCCTTTGTCTACTTTATAGCACGTCGCAGGGATAAAAGCAACAGATATTTTTCCCGCGTCAACACGTTACAATACTTTCAAAAGGCTGTTCTTTTCCGGCAAATGGCGTTATATTTAAACTATTGCAAACGACGCTCGCGGCAGTCGCGGCTTTCAAAGCGAACGTTTGTGAACGATCAGTATGACAAAAGGGAGGAAATGTCTATGGATTACGCGAAAGAATCCCTGCGCCTGCATGGCGAGTGGAAGGGCAAGATCGAGGTCGTGGCGACCGTGCCCGTGGCCACCAAGGAGGATCTGTCCTTGGCCTACACGCCCGGCGTCGCGCAGCCCTGCCTTGAGATTCAGAAGGACGTGAACAAGTCCTACGATCTGACCCGCCGTCACAACCTCTGCGCCGTCATCACAGACGGCACCGCCGTGCTCGGTTTGGGCGACATTGGCCCCGAGGCGGGCATGCCCGTCATGGAGGGCAAGTGCGTGCTGTTCAAGTCCTTTGGAGACGTCGACGCGTTCCCGCTGTGCATCAAGAGCAAGGACGTGGACGAGATCGTCAACACGATCTACCTGATCTCCGGCTCGTTTGGCGGCATCAATCTGGAGGACATCTCCGCGCCGCGCTGCTTTGAGATTGAG
>CAYUZP010000134.1:0-5495 GCA_964449655.1 uncultured Oscillospiraceae bacterium | reverse complement strand
AGCTACGCCTTTGTGGACTTTCACCACAGAACACGGGATGACGTCATACCAAAAAAAGCGCACCCGCGAGGCAGTTGCGCGGATACGCTGCATCTTTAATATAGACTGCTTAGAATTTGAGCGGGTTCACCTTGACGCCCGGGCTCATCGTGGAGGACAGCACGACGCTGCGCACGTACACGCCCTTGGCAGCGGCGGGCTTCGCGCGGATGATCGCGTTCATCAGCGCGCTGAGGTTCTCCGTGAGCTTTTCAGGCGTAAAGGACTTCTTGCCGATCGGACAGTGAATGATCGCGCTCTTGTCCAGGCGGTACTCCACCTTGCCGGCTTTGATCTCGGCGATGGCCTTCGCCACGTCCATGGTGACCGTACCGCTCTTGGGGTTCGGCATCAGGCCTTTGGGACCCAGCACGCGGCCCAGACGGCCGACGACGCCCATCATGTTCGGTGTCGCGACGACGACGTCGAATTCGAACCAGTTTTCGCCCTGTATCTTGGCGACGAGCTCCTCCGCGCCGACATAGTCCGCGCCGGCTTCCTCGGCAGCCTTGGCCTGATCGCCCTTGGCGAACACGAGCACGCGAACGGTCTTGCCCGTGCCGTTGGGCAGCACGACCGCGCCGCGAACCTGCTGGTCAGCTTGGCGGGGATCGACGCCCAAACGGACGGAGATTTCGACCGTCTCATCAAATTTCATCTTCGTGGTCTGCAAAACCAGCTTCACGGCCTCGTCCGGGTCATAGAGCTTTCCGGCCTCGATCAGCTTCGCACTCTCCTGATATTTCTTGCCATGCTTCATTGTATTTGTTCCTCCTTGTGGTACAAACGGCGTTTATTCCTCCCACGAACCAATCCGTGTATTTACACGCCCCGATCAAGTGTCGGCGACGGTGACGCCCATAGAACGGGCTGTGCCCTTCACCATGCTCATCGCGGCCTCGATGCTGCCGGCGTTCAGATCTGGCATCTTCTTTTCGGCGATCTCGCGAACCTGCGCCTGCGTGAGCTGGCCAACCTTGTTCTTGTTGGGCGCGCCGCTGGCGGTTTCGATGTTGAGCGCCTTCTTGATCAGAACCGGCACGGGCGGCGTCTTGGTGATGAAGGTGAAGGAACGATCGGAATACACGGTGATGACCACCGGTATGACTAGGCCAATATCGTTCTTCGTGCGCTCGTTGAACTCCTTGCAAAAGCCCGGGATGTTGACGCCATGCTGGCCCAGCGCCGGGCCAATCGGCGGCGCAGGATTGGCCTTGCCGGCCTGCACCTGCAGCTTAATCATGCCAGTAACTTTCTTCGCCATATCAGTAAAACCTCCTAATCTGTGGTCATGCGGAACGCAATCGTTCCTCCCACGTTCATCCCGCTTGTGACGGGCTGATCGATCGGTGATAAAGCCGACCTATCCCAAGGCGCGTTACAGCCGCTCCACCTCGGAGATGTCGTATTCCATCATGGTCTTTCGGTTCAGGATCTCGATGGAGACCTTCACTTTGTGCTCCTCCGCGTTGATCTCCTCGATCGTGCCGATCGCGTTTTTTACGTTTCCGGTCATGATGCGGACATTCTGCCCGACCTGCAAGTCGATGCGTATCGTCGACTGCGTGTTGATCATGTGCTCAAATTCCTCGTCCGTCAACGGAATCGGCTCTGAGCCGGGGCCTACAAAGCCAGTCACGCCGCGCGTGTTGCGCACGATGTACCATGTCTCCGTCGTCTTGATCATCTTGACCAGAACATACCCGGGGAAGAGTTTGTGACGGCTGACGTGCTGCTTCCCGTTGCGGATTTCGACGATCTCCTCTATCGGCACGCGGACATCCTGTATCAGATCCGTCATGTTGCTGTTGACCGCCGTAGAGCGCAAATCGCCCGCGACCTTGTCCTCATAGCCCGAGTAGGTATGCACGACATACCACAGCGCCTGCTCGTCCATTTAAACCTCCTCCGCCCAGAGAGGCATCACAGCTCGATGAGCCACCTGACCAGGAAAGAAGATCCGGTGTCCAGCAGGCCGATGACCAGGGCCAACGCGACGACGAAGCCTATGACGACAAGTGAATAGTTGATGAGTTCCTTCCGGGTAGGCCAAGTGACATTTTTGAGCTCCGCCACCATGTTCTTGAACGCGCCGATAAACCTTTTGGGGAGAGAACATATCCAGTTCTTCGCGCGCGTAAAGAAACCGGGCTTTCCCGACTTCTTCTTCGCTTCCTTATTTTCAGACATATCGTTCACTTCCTTATCCGTCATGCCGCGCCATCAGCGCGTCTCCCTGTGCGGCGTATGCTTCTTGCAGAAACGGCAGTATTTGTTCAACTCGATGCGTTCCGAATTGTTGCGCTTATTCTTCATCGTGTTGTAATTGCGTTGCTTGCACACCGTGCATGCCAACGTGATCTTCACACGCGCACTAGCAGCTGCCATACAAACACCTCCTTGCTCAAAACTACGAAGCCTTTTGCTCCGTTAAACATTCCTGATTATTCTACATCGGGCCCTATAGTCTGTCAAGGCATATTTTCAAAATTTCTGATTTTTTTCGATTTCCTGCATAAAACGCCTTTTTTCTCGCGTTTTCTCGTCTTTTTACCATTTCACCGCTATATTTTTAAACAATATCTCAAAAAACAGTCATGAACAATTCATTCGACGGTGACGCTCTTGGCGAGATTGCGCGGTTTGTCCACGTCAAGGCCTTTGGCGCAGCTGATGTAATAGGCGAGCAGCTGCAGCGGCACGACGGCGAGGGACGTGGCAAAGAGCGGCTCCGTGCGCGGGACGTAGACGGTGAAGTTGACCGTATCTTCTATGGCGTATTGCCCATACGTCGTCAGTCCGAACAGATAGGCGCCGCGGCTGCGCACCTCGACCATGTTGGA
The DNA here is from genome assembly GCA_964449655.1 of uncultured Oscillospiraceae bacterium. GTDB lineage: Bacteria > Bacillota > Clostridia > Christensenellales > Aristaeellaceae > Ventricola. The sequence continues at coordinate 2,613 of CAYUZP010000134.1, read as the reverse complement.
TACGACCTTCTCAAACAGCTCCGGCTGCGTCGCGACGCCGACGACGAGCACGCCATCCTCGACCAGGCTGATCGTGCCGTGCTTCAGCTCCCCCGCCGCGTAAGCCTCGGAGTGAATATAGCTGATCTCCTTCAATTTGAGGCTGCCTTCAAGACTGATCGCATAGTCAAGCCCGCGTCCAATGAAGAACACATCCTGACATGCGGCCATCTTGTTGGCAAACCACTGCACGCGTTCCTTGTCCGAGAGCACGCGCTCGATCTTGTCAGGCAGGGCGAGCATCTCATCGATGAGCGTCTGCTCCCGCGCAGCGTCGATCTGTCCGCGCAGCGCGGCGATCTTCACGGCGAGCAAGTAGATCGCGGCCAGCTGCGTCGAATACGCCTTGGTCGTCGCGACGGCGATCTCGGGGCCAGCCCACGTGTAGAGCACGGCGTCCGCCTCGCGCGCGATGGACGAGCCGACGACGTTGACGATGGCCAACGTGCGCACATCCCTCGCTTTGCACAGGCGCAGCGCGGCGAGGCTGTCAGCGGTCTCCCCGCTCTGACTGATGATGATGACGAGCGGATTTTCTCCAAAGATCGGGTCACGATAACGAAACTCGCTGGCGAGATCGACCGTGCAGGGCACTCTCGCGAGCTTTTCGATCACGTAGCGCGCCGCCATGCCGACGTGATAGGCGGAGCCACAGCCGACGAGCGCGATGCTCGATACGTCAGCAAGCACGTCGTCTATATCAAGCTCACTCAGGTCGATGGCCTTCGTGCCATCCTCCGCTTCACGTATGCGCGGAGAGAGCGTATCGCGCACGGCGCGCGGCTGCTCGCTTATCTCCTTCATCATGAAGTGCTCGTAGCCTTCCTTTTCGGCGGCGGCGGCGTCCCAGCGGATCTCGACAAAGGGCTTTTCGATTTCCTCGCAGTCGATGTTGTACAGGTGAAGCTCGTCTCGCGTGAGACAGGCGATCTCCAGGTTGTCGATGTAGACGACGTTTCGCGTGTATTGGAGCATGGCGGGGACATCCGACGCGATCATACAGCCATGCATCTCGCCCTCGCATCGGCCGGCGATCAGCGGGGCATCCTTGCGCGCGGCGTACATCGTATCGGGCTGATCGCCAAAGAGTATGCCAAACGCATAGCTGCCGCGGACGCGGATCATCATGTTGCGAATGGCATCCAGAGCGCGTTCACGCGGGGAACTTCCCGACGCCTCGGCGTAATAGCTGTCCAGCAGCAGCGCGGCGGTCTCCGTGTCGGTCTGCGTGGAGAACGTGTATCCCTTGCGCGAGAGCATCGTGCGCAGCTCCTGATAGTTTTCGATGATGCCGTTGTGGACGATGACGACGCGCCTTTCGCGGGAGCAGTGCGGGTGCGCGTTCAGCGCGCTTGGTTCGCCGTGCGTTGCCCAGCGCGTGTGACCTATGCCGCAGTTGCCGGAAACCGTACGGCCCGAATCGGTCATCTCGCACAGGTTTTTAAGGCGTCCCTTGGTCTTGACGATTTCGATATGCTCCGCCGACGCGTCGCGCACAGCGATGCCCGCAGAGTCATAACCCCTGTATTCGAGCTTTTGAAGGCCACTAAGCAATATGGGTGCTGCCTGTTTCACGCCGACATAGCCGACGATACCACACATATTTCCTTCCTCCTTTGCCGATCCGTTTCCGCTTCCTCATGCACAGCCATTTACGAATATTGAGCAGCAGATCATCAAATCTCAGCTTCGTTTAGATACGTCATCACAGATCTTCATATGTGATTGACAGCATAAAGCACATGGTGCTACATATGCCGTATGAAAACGCATATTACAATACACCATTTGCTTAGGAAAAGCAATCGATTGACAAAAAATCCTCCCCCACCATAAGCGCGTATCGTTCAAGCGGTGAGAGGGGGAGAGAACGAAAAAAGGACGTAAAAGAAAGAAGCCTGAACAAGTCAGGCTTCCAGTTAGGATCCGGCAACGACCTACTCTCCCGGGCCGTCTCCAGCCAAGTACCATCGGCGCGGAAAGGCTTAACTTCTGTGTTCGGTATGGGAACAGGTGGATCCCTTTCGCTATGGTCACCGGAACGCTTTTAGGGCGGTTTACACACCCTGAAAACTGCACATCCAGACTGCACATCTTGCTTGCCAATTGCTCTGTTGGCCTCTTGTTCGTTCGTTTGGATCAAGTCCTCGACCGATTAGTATCATCAAGCTCCAATTGTTGCCAACCTTCCACCGATGACCTATCACCTTGTCGTCTTCAAGGGGTCTTACTTCTTTCGAATGGGACACTTCTTCTTGAGGTGGGCTTCACGCTTAGATGCCTTCAGCGTTTATCCGCTCCGCATTTCGCTTCCCTGCTGTGCCGTTGGCACGACAACAGTTGCACCAGTGATGCGTCCACTCCGGTCCTCTCGTACTAGGAGCAGCTCCTCTCATGTGTCCTTCGCCCACGATGGATAGGGACCGAACTGTCTCACGACGTTCTGAACCCAGCTCGCGTGCCGCTTTAATTGGCGAACAGCCAAACCCTTGGGACCTGCTTCAGCCCCAGGATGCGACGAGCCGACATCGAGGTGCCAAACCTCCCCGTCGATGTGAACTCTTGGGGGAGATC
>CAYUZP010000133.1:5210-5508 GCA_964449655.1 uncultured Oscillospiraceae bacterium | reverse complement strand
CGTGGGTATGCCATAGAGTCCCTTGCTGCCATCCTCTTGTGTCATCCTGCCAAGCGTCAGATCGATGCCGTCAACGGGGATTGTTCCGCGCTCAATATACGGTGTCAAATCGACAAAGACGCCTTCCGGCGCACCATCCGACAGATTCCTCGCTTCACTGATGGGCAGCAGGAGAATGTCGCCTTGTTTTGCGGTGATATAAGCCGCGAAACGCAGCGATTCGTTCATGTCCCTTTTGGACAGATCGACATTCAGCACGAGCAGCTCCTCTTGATCGGGGCTAGCATCCTTGAGGACA
>CAYUZP010000133.1:0-5200 GCA_964449655.1 uncultured Oscillospiraceae bacterium | reverse complement strand
AGGCCAAAGCACGCTGTGGACCGATTCGACATCCGCGTTTCCGTTGCAAAGAAAGAGATCCACGCGCTTTTCCTCTGGGATGCGCGGGCGCGTCATGGAGAAGAGCACGTTGACGGCCATCACGACAAAGATCCATACCAGCACATATTTCCACCAGTTGTAGTGCCAATGGTCGCGAAGCCGCGCTTTTGTGATCCGGATATCCGCCATGCCGTTTCCCCCTGTCCCCTTTCCCATCGATCGGAATCCACGCGCGACGATCTCTCAAACGCTAAAAACCCAGCAGGCGCTGTCCGCAAGGAGACGAATGGCGCAATATAGCGCGGTGCGGACGATGATCCCGCACCGCGTCGATGAGATTATGCAAACATCTTTTCGAGTTCTTCGTACTTATCGTGTGTGATCAAAGCATCCTTAGTTGTACCGGCAAGGTGCACGACATAGGTCCAGCGCCCATAAGGCGTGATGCTGTCCACCACATTCAAGTTGATGATATAGGATTTGTGGCATCGGAAGAAGATCCGAGGGTTGAGACGCGCCTGAATGTCACTGAGCGACTCACTGGTCTCAAAGCGCCTGTCCTTCGTCGCATACAGCACTGTCGATCGATTTTCGCGCTGTACAAGCAGTATATCCTCCTGATTGAGAAAATTCACCCCTTCGCGATGCCGAAGCATGAGCCGTCCCGGCGCGTCCTGGCGCACTGCGCGAAGATGCGCACTTGGCTCGCCTTGCGGCGCATGCTCATTGTGAAGAACCTCGCGAATGCGATCCAGCGTCTTCATGACACGATCCAGCTTAAACGGCTTGACCATATAGTCAAACGCATAGACCTCAAACGCCTGGGCCATGTAATCGTCATGCGCTGTGGCAAAGATGAGTATGGTGTGCGGATCGGTATCCTGTATCGCTCTGGCACATTCAAGTCCTGACAAACCGGGCATCTCGACGTCTAAAAAGCACACTTGCGGCCTGTACTCTTCTACGAGCCTGAGCAGCTCCTCGCCGTCTTTGGCCTCCGCACAGAGCGTGAAGCCCTCCGCGCGCGCGATCATCTTGCGAAGGATCATGCGCATGCCCTCTTCGTCGTCCGCGATGACGACGCGTATCGCTTCCCCGTCTGTCACATGTGCCTCCTCAGACGCTGATCCATTCTGCGCTCGGCAGGCCGCTTGAGCACCTCGCTCATGATGATGCCGCAAAGCAGCTGTTTGGCGGGTTCAAACGTGCCTTCAGAGGAACGCTCTGTCGTTTCACGGGGGATCACCTCAATCGGCGATTCGCCGACGTGACAGGGATCCTCGCCTTCGCCCGCGCTCTCCATCGTCAAGGGCGTAATCAATCGAACGCCGGGCTGTGCCGGGTGCAGCTGACCCGCGTGGCAGGGATCCTCGCCTTCGCCCGCGCTCTCCATCGTCAAATGCGCATTCAGCTGAACGCCGGGCTGTGCCGGACGCAGCTGTCCCGCGTGGCAGGGATCTTCGCCTTCCATCGCAGCCTCAGCGATCGGCTCTGATGGCATACCGCCGCCCACATGTTTCTTTGTCTCTGGCGGATGCATCCAGGTCTGCTCCGCCTGCTGTACCTTCTGTTCCTGTTCATGCTCGCGCTTCTTTTGAAGATAATTCATCAGGGCATTGATGAATGAAAGGATCGCAATGATCAATGAGACAATTATGAAGAACACAGGCGTTCACCTCCTCCCCGTGAGACGGCATGCGGCTAAAAGGTTGGGATGCGCTTTTGCCTTCTTACGGCACGCTGTCCATCGACCCATGCATCATTTCTTCTTCGGCGTCTGTCCCTCTGTGCCCATGGACGCGATGGATTCACGCATAGACGTATCCGCAATTGTATTTTGCATCTGATAATAATCCATGACGCCCAGTTTTCCCTCGCGCAGCGCGGCGGCCATCGCCTTGGGAACCTCAGCCTCGGCTTCGATGACCTTGGCACGCTGTTCCTGTGCGGCGGCTTTCATCTCCTGCTCGCGCGCGACGGCCATCGCGCGACGCTCCTCGGCTTTCGCCTGCGCGATGCGGCGATCCGCTTCCGCCTGATCCATCTGCAGCTGCGCGCCGACGTTGCGACCGACATCCACATCCGCGATATCGATGGAGAGGATTTCAAACGCAGTGCCCGCGTCCAGTCCCTTGTTGAGCACGGTACGGCTGATCAAATCGGGGTTCTCCAGAACAGCCTTATGCGTCTCTGCGGAGCCGACCGTCGTGACAATGCCCTCGCCGACGCGCGCGACAATCGTCTCTTCCCCCGCGCCGCCGACCAACCGCTCGATATTCGCGCGGACGGTCACACGCGCTTTTGCGCGCAGCTCGATGCCGTCCTTCGCGATGGCAGCGACAGTAGGCGTTTCGATGACCTTGGGGTTGACGCTCATCTGCACAGCCTGCAGCACATCACGGCCCGCCAAATCGATGGCGCATGCCTCTGAAAAGCCCAGCTGAATGTTCGCGCCGCGCGCTGTGATGAGCGCCGTGACCACGCGATCCAGGTTGCCGCCGGCGAGATAATGCGCTTCCATTTTGCTGATCTCAAGGCTCAAACCGGCTTTCTCCGCCTTGATCAGCGGTATGACGATCTTTGCAGGGGGAACGCGACGAATGCGCATACCCAGCAGCGTGAACATCGACACATGCACGCCGGAAGCGAGCGCTGAAATCCACAGCCCAAGCGGCATAAAGCTCAATATGACGATGACCACGACGATAATAACGACGGCCAACACGATGCTTTCAACCATAGCGTTCATTCCTCCTTACTGGGTTTCCTCTTTTCTCTCGCGAACGACGATGCGTGCACCTGTCGCCTCTACGATTTCAATGGGACGATCGTTCTCGATGAAGCCGCCCTCTGTCACGACATTGAGCCGGACGCCATCAAAATCGCCAATGCCTGCCGGCCGCAGCACACTCATTGTGCGGCCCTGCTTGCCAACCAACACATCCATGTCCGACTGCTGATGCAATTCCTCGCGATCCTTCAAAAAAAGATCGGATTTGTTGACGCTTCCCTTCGCCGCGGAACGCAGCACCCACGAGATCAGCACAGCCAACACGGCGATGACCACTAGAAGGATGCCCGCGGCCACAAGCACGCCAAAGTGCATGTAAGCCATCACGATGCCTGTGATGACCAACGCAATGCCCGCGATGCCAGGCAGTCCAAAGCCGGGCAAAAATACCTCGACGATAAACAAACCCATCCCCAGCAGCAGACAGATCACCATCGGCAGATTGGCAATCAGCGACTGAACCATGCGATTGACCTCCCTTCTTTAGTGATTGCAGTATAGCATACATCGATATCCTGTGAAAGCGTTTTCGCCTCAATGATACGATAACGGGTTTCAAAACATCACGCCAAACAGCAAGCTTGCTGAATGGCGCGATAAAAGCGGTTCATAAAAGCATCGGGCACTTGTGCGGCAGCCCCGACGAGGACCTCGTGATCTGTGCATCCTCCGCTTTAGTCCTGTCCGGAAGAGCGCGTCCACGACAACGCGCAGCGCCTTTGAAGAGTCCGCATGTGCCTTATGGGATTTCCAACATCGATGAAACTTTTGCAGCCATGCACCGCTGTCGATCGCTCATGCGCGTTGCGCGCCATTTGAGGATGCGCAGTGGAGAACACGCAGTGAACGGGAAGGGCGGTATTCTTGCTTTCATGCCTTGGCAAGAGCAGGGCTAAAGACGTTTCAAAGCCATTCGCCATCCAGCGCAGCCATCTTATCAGTCTTCATCGAAGCGAGCGTCCATGTATGCCCGCACGATCTCCACACACTTTTGTTCCTTCATGTGGCCTGTGTTCAGGCACAGATCGTAGAGCGCGGCGTCATGCCACTGCCGACCTGTAAAATATTTGAAATAATCCGCACGGCGCTTGTCGATCTTGCGAATCTTCTTCTCTGCTTCCTCAAGGCTTAGCCCATCCGTATCCATCACGCGACGAACACAATCGACCACCGGCGCGGTGACGAACACATTGATCACGTTATCGCGACCGCGCAATATGAAGTTCGCACAGCGACCGACGATCACGCAGTTTCGCGTGGCGGCAAGTTCGCGTATGATCTTGGCCTGATAGCGGAACAGATTTTCATTGGAGATGAAGTCATCGCTGTCCGGTGGGATAACCTCGCCTGTATAAACCTGTCTGGCGATGCGAAACAGCGGCGAGGCCTTGACCTCGTCCATCTTGCTAAATAATTCCTCACTGATGCCGCTGTCATCCGAGGCAATGCGAAGAATCTCTCGGTCATAGTACTCATAACCGAGTTCATTGGCCAGCAGACGGCCCATCTTTCGGCCTCCGCTGCCATAGCTGCGGGCGATGGTGATCACACGGTTTTCCATTCGGCTCCCTCCCGGTCTGTGTTGTTAAAACTTCACGATGCCCCCAAAAAGTGATCTGTACGCCTTTCTTGTATTTATTATACCGAATTGCGGGAATAAAAGCAATAGCTTTTGTCACTTTTCAAAGACTGCCCTGCTGTAAGACATTGGGCAGTGTGTAAACGCATTCTTCCGGCAACCCCTATGTAAGAACGATGAAACACTGTAAAACAGTGCAATTTGGCAGTAAAGTCAGCTTGATAGATTGACAGCTTGCGGCAAACGCATCTCTCAGAATACTGTTTTCGACACTCTCTGTGTTGTGTGTATATCTCAATCAAAAAAGCGGCAGATACAAAACAGTTTTAGGGTATCACGCGGGACAAACGATACTTCGTGTATCTCGCTCTATTCCGATAAAGTAGGTAATTTCAACAGCTTTAGCGTCTTTGATATGCCGCCCTGTTTTGCGTTTTCACGCAACGCATGATTCTTTTAAGCCAACACCATACAATTTTATAAGAACAATTTGTGAGCCCTATTGATAGCTTTATATAGGAGTAATACCCTCTTGTGAACATCAAATTTTTTGGCTCTCCTCCCGATTGAGTGGATGGGGAGGCATTTTAGAAGGGCCGAGGGACAGCAAGCTGTAGCTTACCGGCCACGAGGTAAATCATTGAGGCGAAGCCCTCAAAGGTATTGAAGCCACGGTCTTTCCTTTGGCTGCTCGTACCATGGAGTGGATCCCCTCACAGATGGCATTGGTCATACGATTGAAGAAGTAGGCCAGGATTTTCTCTTTATGTTTGCGGAGCGTGGATGCTGCGTCCTTCATCGGCTGCAAT
>CAYUZP010000132.1:0-5590 GCA_964449655.1 uncultured Oscillospiraceae bacterium | reverse complement strand
AGCATCGGTGCGTGATATGATAGACATAAATTTTACGGCAGCGCCAGGGTTATCGCGCGTCTGAGGACGTGGGGACCGGCGTTAAGCCGTCATATGCGGCAAGGAAGAGGAGGAATCCGCTTCAAGGCGCGCAAAGCGAGGGAACGTGGGTGCGAGGTTCCCGCGCGCTGTGCGGTGCAGTCGCCTCGGAGCCGCAGGCTGAACGCATGTTTTAGCATGTCGATAAGTCTGCCGGAAGCCCACCGTTACATGGGCAGGGCATATTTGTTGTGCCCGTGAGCGTGCGCAGGCACGGAATTTAGGTGGTACCGCGAAGACAGCCTTTCGCCCTAAACGAGGGAGGAAGGCTGTTTTTTCAAAGTCTGCAGTCGTCATGATTGAGGCAGTTTCGTTGTCTCAAGGCGTTTAATCGGACAGGGGCAAATCGCGCGGATGACAAAGATGCATGTGGGAACTGAGATTGTATAGGCAATCGTGCAGCAGCGCTGTCCGCTATTCAATCTGTCGATATCTGTTTTGAAGGAGAGGAAAGAATGAAACTCAATGGAGCTGCGATCTTGATCGAATGTCTCATCGAGCAGGGCGTGGGCACGGTGTTTGGCTTCCCCGGCGGCGCGGTGCTGCCGATCTATGACGCGCTGTACGCGCGCGAGGATCGTATTCGCCACGTGCTCACATCGCACGAACAGCACGCGGGTCACGCTGCCGACGGCTATGCGCGCGCAAGCGGGAAGACCGGCGTGTGCATCGCAACGAGCGGTCCAGGCGCCACCAACCTCGTCACGCCGATCGCCACCGCCTATATGGATTCCTCGCCCGTCGTGTTCATCACGGGCAATGTGCCGCAGAACCAGATGGGCACCGATTCCTTTCAGGAAGCGGACATCTCCGGCATCACCATGCCCATCACCAAGCACAACTATCTCGTCACCGACGTCGAAAAACTCGCGCAGATTGTTCGCGAGGCGTTCTATATCGCGCGCGCCGGCCGTCCCGGGCCCGTTCTGATCGACATCCCCAAGGATGTGCAGATCGCCGAGACGGAATACACCCCGTTTACGGGCGAAGAGCCGGTTCCTCGGCTGTCAACGAAACGGTCGCTGATGCAGCTTCGCGCCGACGACCATTCCCTTGAAATGTACAAGACGCACGCGGAACCGCGCCTTGAACAGGCCGCGCAGCTCATCGCCGAGGCGCACAAGCCGCTCATCTACTGCGGCGGCGGTGTCATACACGCGGGCGCGGAGCAGGCGCTGCTGCAGCTCGCCGAGCGTGCGGACGCGCCGATCGTCTCCTCACTGATGGGCCTGGGCGCTGTGCCGGCGGACAATCCGCGAATGCTTGGGATGCTCGGCATGCACGGCACGCACGCGGCCAACATCGCCATGCAGCATTGTGACCTGCTCATCGCCGTCGGCGTGCGCTTTTCCGATCGCGCGCTGGGCAATGCGCAGACGTTCGCCAAAGGCGCGAAGGTTCTGCACATCGACATCGACCGCGCTGAGATCAACAAGAACGTATCGACCACGCTGCACATCACAGGCGACGCGCGCATCGTGCTCGAATTGCTTTTAGAGCGCGTCTCCCGCAAGCATCACGATGAATGGATGCTGAAGGCGTGCTCGATGGCGGAGGAATATTTGAGTGACGAGCTCTTTGAGCCGCGCAAGATACTCAGACAGATGGCGGAAACAGCGCCGCTGATCACCGTTGCGACGGATGTCGGACAGCATCAGATGTGGACGGCGCAGCACTTCCCGTTCATGCGCACACGCCAGCTGATCACAAGCGGCGGCTTGGGCACGATGGGCTTTGGTCTCGGCGCGGCGATGGGCGCGGCGGCGAGCGATCCTGAACACAGACCCGTCGCGCTGGTCACGGGCGATGGCTCATTCCGCATGAACCTGACCGAGCTGTCAACCATCGCGTATTACCGTCTGCCGGTGATCATCGTGCTGTTCAACAATGGCACGCTGGGCATGGTGCGGCAGTGGCAGACGCTGTTCTTTGGCAAGCGCTACAGCCAGACGACACTAGACCGCGGGCCGGACTTCGTCAAGCTCGCCGAGGCATACGGCCTGCGCGGCACGCGCGTTGACAACATGGAGGACTTTTCAGCGGCTTTCGCAAGCGCATATGAAGCCGTACAGCCATGTCTCATCGAATGCATGCTGGATATCGACGAGATGGTCGCGCCGATGGTGGCGCCCGGTTCGCCGATTGACACGTTCTGCCTGAACTGACGGAGGATGGACAATGAATGCTGATCAAATGAAGCGCTATACCGTCGGCGTGCTCGTGGACAATGAGCCGGGCGTGCTCTCGCGCGTCTCGGGTCTGTTCTTCAGGCGCGGTTTCAACATCGAAAGCCTCGCCGTCGGCCCCACGCAGGATCGCTCGATCTCCCGTATCACGCTCGTCGTCCTGGGCGACGACGCGCACATCGAACAGCTCGTGCAGCAGCTCTATAAGCTGATCTGCGTGCAGAAAGTGCAGGTCATGCATCCGAGCATCGCGGTAGAGCGCCAGCTCCTTCTGGTCAAGGTCGACGCGGGTCCCGCCGAGCGCGAAAGCCTCATGCGCCTGGTCGACATATTCAAGGCCAAGGTGCTCGACGTCACGCGCTCCTCGATGATCCTTCAAATCACCGGCGACAACGAGAAGATCGACGCGATGATGAGCCTATTAGAGGACTATGGCATACGCGAACTCGTGCGCACGGGTGTCGTCGCATTGGAGCGCGGCGAGGGGATCATGGAGCCGGACATCTTTGACTGACGCCTGAAGACATGTACGGCAGCAGGGCCGCATCAGACAGCGCATGACACGGGGTTTTCCCGTTCTCATCCATATTGTGAAAGAAACCGCAAGGAGGAATTTCCCATGGCACAGATGTTCTATCAACAGGACTGCAACCTGGATTACCTGAAGGGCAAGAAGATCGCGATCGTCGGCTATGGCTCTCAGGGCCACGCCCATGCGCTCAACCTGCGCGATTCCGGCTGTGACGTCGTCGTCGCGCTCTACGAGGGCAGCAAGAGCTGGCAGAAGGCCGAGGAGGCCGGACTCACCGTCATGACCACGCCCGAGGCCGCGAAGATCGCCGATCTCATCATGATCCTCATCAACGATGAAAAGCAGCAGAAGATGTACGAAAACGACATCGCGCCCTACCTGCGTCCCGGCATGATCCTCGCCTTCGCGCACGGCTTCAACATCCACTTTGGCTGCATCAAGCCCCCGGCGGATGTCGATGTCATCATGGTCGCGCCCAAAGGCCCCGGCCACACCGTCCGCAGCCAGTATCTGGAAGGCAAAGGCGTGCCGGATCTCATCGCCGTCTATCAGGACGCGTCCGGCAAGGCACAGGATTACGCGTTGGCTTACGCCGCGGGCATCGGCGGCGCGCGCGCAGGCATCCTCAAGACGACGTTCCGCGAGGAGACCGAGACCGATCTGTTCGGCGAACAATGCGTGCTCTGCGGCGGCGTCACGGCGCTGATGAAGGCAGGCTTTGACACGCTCGTCGAGGCGGGCTATCAGCCGGAAAACGCGTACTTTGAATGCATTCACGAGATGAAACTCATCGTCGATCTCATCTATTCGCACGGCTTCGCGGGCATGCGCTATTCCATCTCCAATACCGCTGAGTACGGCGATTACGAGGTTGGCAAGCGGCTCATCACGGATGAGACGAAGAAGGAAATGAAGAAAGTGCTGGGCGAAATCCAGGACGGCACGTTCGCGCGCAACTGGCTGCTCGAAAACCAGGCGGGCTGCCCGCACTTCCTCGCCAAACGCCGCATCGAGGCCAACAGCCAATTGGAGCAGGTCGGCAAGGAACTGCGCTCCAAGATGAGCTGGGGCGGTAAGGAGGAGAAGCTGTAAATGGCCATCAGTGACCGTGTCAAAGCCGGACCTGAAAAGGCCCCGCATCGCTCGCTGTGGAAGGCGCTGGGGCTCACCGACGAGGAACTGCAATGCCCGCTGATCGGCGTCGCCTGTGCGCAGTCCGAGTGCGTCCCCGGCCACAGCCACCTGAAGGGCATCGCGCAGGCGGTCAAGGACGGCATTCGCATGGCCGGCGGCGTGCCCGTCGAATTTCCGGCCATCGGCGTATGTGACGGCATCGCCATGGGCCACATCGGCATGAAATACTCACTCGCCTCGCGTGAACTCATCGCCGACAGCTGCGAGAGCATGGCCATCGCGCACGGCTTTGACGGCATGGTGTTCATCCCCGACTGCGACAAGATCGTCCCCGGTATGCTGATGGCCGCGCGCAGGCTCAACCTTCCGGCCATGGTCGTCTCCGGCGGTCCGATGATGCCGGGCAGAATGCCGGGCGATGACCGCGATCTCGATCTCAATTCCGTGTTCGAGGCTGTCGGCGCTTATAAGGCGGGAAAGCTTGACGACGCGGGCCTCAACGATGTGGAGTCCACCGCCTGCCCCGGCTGCGGTTCCTGTTCGGGCATGTTCACCGCGAACTCCATGAACTGCATCACGGAAGTCATCGGCATGGCATTGCCCGGAAACGGCACCATCGCCGCCGTCGACGCGGCGAGGCTGCGTCTGGCGAAAAAGACAGGCATGCGCATCGTCGAGCTGGTCCGCGAGAACATCACGCCGGATCAGATCATGACAAAGTCCGCGTTCCGCAACGCGCTGTGCCTTGACATGGCGCTCGGCTGCTCGACCAATACCGTGCTGCACCTTCCGGCTATCGCGCATGAGGCGGGCATCGAGTTTGATCTTGACTGGGTCAACGAGGTGAGCGCGAAGGTGCCGAATCTCTGCCATCTGGCTCCGGCTGGCGCGCATCACGTCTGTGACCTGCATCATGCGGGCGGCGTGATGGGCGTGCTCAGCGAGCTGCGCGGCCGGGGTCTGCTCGACGAAAGCGCGCTGACGGTCTCCGGCAAGACGCTGGGCGAGGAGATCGCAGCCGGCAAAAACCTCGATCACAACGTCATTCGTCCTTTCGATCAGCCCTATTCGCCGACGGGCGGCCTGATGATCCTTCGCGGCAATCTCGCGCCCGACGGCGCGGTCGTCAAGCGCAGCGCTGTCGCGCCAGAGATGCTGGTGCATGAAGGCCCGGCGCGCGTGTTTGACAGCGAGGAAGCGGCGATTGAGGCCATCTATGCCGGCAGCATTCGCCCGGGCGACGTCGTCGTCATCCGCTATGAGGGCCCCAAGGGCGGGCCTGGCATGCGTGAAATGCTCTCGCCGACGAGCGCCATCTGCGGCATGGGCCTTGACAAGGAGGTCGCGCTGATCACAGACGGCCGCTTCTCCGGCGCGACGCGCGGCGCGGCCATCGGCCACGTCTCTCCCGAAGGCGCATCCGGCGGCATGATCGGCCTGATCGAGGAAGGCGATATCATATCCATCGACATTCCCGCGGGCAAGCTCGAGCTGAAAGTCGATGACGATACGCTCAAGGCGCGCAGGCAATCGTGGGTCTGCCCACCGCCCAACGTCACGAAGGGCTACCTGGCCCGCTACGCAAAGCTCGTCTCCAGCGCGAACCGCGGCGCGGTTCTGCTCTAAAATCGAAATCCCATCCGGAGATGGACGGATGGGA
>CAYUZP010000131.1:0-5670 GCA_964449655.1 uncultured Oscillospiraceae bacterium | reverse complement strand
CGGTTATTTCATTTGTGGCCCATCCTTTAGCCTTACGCCGGTCACGTGCTTTCTCGTCAATCCGCGGCGTACTCGATCGCGCTCTCGGCCGCGATACGTCCAAAGACGACGATGTCCGCGACAGCATTGCCGCCGATGCGGTTGCCGCCGTGCACGCCGCCGGTCACCTCGCCCGCGGCAAACAGTCCTGGGATCGCCTCGCCGTCCGTGTTGATCACGTGCGTCTTGGCATCGATCTTCACGCCGCCCATCGTGTGATGGATGCCTGGCGCGATCTTGATCGCGTAGAACGGGGCGACGGAGAGATCCTTCTCCATGCCCGTGGAGCGGCCAAACGCCGGATCTTCGCCCGCAGCGACAGCCGCGTTCCAATCGTCAAGCGTCTTGGCGAGCGTCGCGGGATCGATGGACAGCGCCGCCGCCAGCTCCTCGATCGTATCCGCCTGCACGGTCAGGCCGTTGTTTACATATTTTTCAATCGCCTTGAGGCCGTCGCGCAGCCGCTGATCAAAGATGATGTACGCGTAGCTGCCCTCCTGTTCAAGCTCCGCCGCGGAGACCACGTCGCGCGTCTCCATCTCGTCTATGAAGCGCTCGCCGCTCTGATTGACGAGGATCGCGCCGTCGCCGCGCACGCTCTCGGTGATCAACATGCTGGTCGTCTGCTCGACCGTCGGGTGAAGCTGAATCTGCTCGATGTCCACCAGGTCCGCGCCGACCGCCTGCGCCATCACGATGCCGTCTCCGGTCGCCCCGGGCGCGTTCGTCGTCACGGTTCCCTTGAGATCGGGACGATATTTCGTATACATCTCCTCGTTCGCGCCAAAGCCGCCTGTGGCGAGTATGACCGCGCCCGCGTTGATCGTCAGGTTCTCCGTATCGCTCTGCGCCTTGACGCCGCAGACCTTGCCGCCGTCTGTGATCAGCTCTGTCGCCTTGGTATTGAGCATGACCTCGATGCCCATCTCCTTGATCACACGGTCAAACGCCGCGACGAGGTATTCGCCCACACCGGAGCCGTCTTCCGGCGCGTGAATGCGCGCGTTCGTCGCGCCGCCGGAAAAGGAGACCTTGGGCAGCGGTGCGCCGATGCTGTCCAGCCAGTCGATGCCCGCCGCGGAGTTCTCCGCCATCGTCTGCACGAGCACGGGATCGTTGATGCCGTGGCCGCCCTCGATGGTATCGGCGACAAACTGCTCCACGCTGTCCTCGATGCCCTGTTCCGCCTGATAGTGCGTCTCCGCCGCGTTCATGCCGCCCGTCGCCTTGGTCGTGTTGCCGCCGACATAGGGCATCTTTTCAAGCACGAGCACGTTAAAGCCCGCCTGCTTGACGTTGATGGCCGCGGTCATGCCCGCGCCGCCCGCGCCGACCACCACGACATCGACATCGATCGTGCGATCCGTCCTTTCCGCCGCCTGCGCGCCTAAATCCCTGCGGTTCGCGTCGAGCGCGTCGATATCCGCGCCTGCCGCCTTGAGCGCTTCCGTCACAGCCGCGATGATCGCCGTGCTGGTCACGGTCGCGCCGGAGACGCCGTCGATGTTGGGCGTCTGTGCCGCGAGGATCGCATCGTCAAGCGTGTCGACCGCAACGCCGCCCAGCGCCGGAGTCTCCTTATCGCCGGTGATCTCCACAGCCGTGATCTCGCTGTCGCTCACCGTGACGCTCACGCTGACCGTGCCGCCGAAGCCCTGTGCCTGTGCGTCATAGGTACCGGGGGTGAACGTGTTCTCCGCGAGCGCGGTGCCGCACAGTGTCAGCAGCATCGCCAGCAGGATACAACCCGCTTTCTTCATGGTTCTTCCCTCCATTCTGATGTGTGGAACGGCCGTATCGCCGTCCCGTTTGATCAAATTTTAACATATCACAAGGGCGATGTAAAGTGTTTTATGCATACCCTAACGCGCACGCGCCGGTCACGCCCAGTCCTGCGCCCTCGGGTTCAAACCGTTTGACATCGCGCGGGGATCGCCGTATAATAAACGCGCATGTGACAGCGGAGAGGAGGCGCCGGGGTGTCAAGACGCGAGATCGTCGATCAGTTTGATCGCACACCGACGCGGCGGTATGACCTGCCGCCGGACGAGCAGCCCGTGCAGGCATCCTCAGGCGAGAGCCGCGCCCAGCACGACATCCGCTTTCGCCGTCGACATTTTGACTTTCCCAAACCGGACTTTCGTCCCGCGCGCGCGCTTTGTGTGGTGCTCAGCCTCGCGCTGGCCGCTGTGCTGTGCAACGCCAGCGCACCGCTCACGGCCGTGCCCGACGTGCAGGCCCGCTTTGACGACTGGGCCGCGGCGCACAACGAGAAGACCGTCAAATCCCTGCCGGGCAACACGCCCGAACCGGGAAGCGCGCTCTACGAGGCCGTCCATTTTGAGCCCCAGGCGCAGCAGCTCGCGCTGCAAAGCACGACGCCCGCGCCCGCCGCACAGCAGCGCGGGGAGCAGACGACGAACAGCGCCTTTAAGCACTACGAACCCGGCGAACTCTTCTATCAAAACGATCACATCCGCGTCTCCATCGAGCAAAAGCAGAAGGACGGCATGACCTATTTCGCCTGCGACATACAGCTTTCGGACGTCAGCCAGATGCGCACGGCATTCGCGGGGGACAGCTTCACCAGCGGCATCTACGAGGCGGTCAGCGATATCGCGGGGCGCTATGATCCCGTGCTCGCCATCAACGCCGACTACTGCCGCTATCACCGCGACGGCGTCATCATCCGCAACGGCGAGGTGTTAAGGCGCCAGAACATCCGTCTGCACCACCTGCTCATCGTCGATGAACACGGCGATCTCTCCGCGCTGACCGACCGAAGCGGCAAGCAGGGCCTGGTCGCCAACGATCTCGAACAGAAAAACACATGGCAGACCTTTGAGTTTGGCCCTGTGCTGGTGCGCGGCGGCGAGGCGTGTACGCTGCCCAGCTCCTTTTACATCCGCACGGCCGACGGTTACGACGAACCGCGCACGGCAATCGGACAGATCGGCCCGCTGCACTACATCGTCATCGTCGTCGACGGCAGACGCGAGGGCTATTCGACCGGCGCGAGTCTCCCGCAGCTGCAGCAGCTCTTTTTGGACGAGGGCGCGCAGTTCGCCTTCAACCTGGACGGCGGCGGCTCGACCACGCTCTACTTCTTGGGCAGCGTCGTCAACATGCCCTCCAGCGGTGCGCAGCGTCCGGTCAGCGATGTCATCATGTTCATGCCCAATCCGCAGGCGTGACGAACGACTGAGCGAAGATAGACACTCGGGTTTGAGCCTAGGCTCTTCCTTTGACCGTTTTGTTCACAGCGCAAAGACACTGCAAGGAGGTATTCCATGCGCGTATCATGCGCCCTTCTCGCGCTGCTGCTCGCCTTGCTGTGCGCGCCCGCGCGCGGCGACGAGGGCACGCCGCTGCTCAGCGTAGACGATCTGCTCTCCATCTCGGAGAGTTACGACGCGTTTTTGCACGAACTGGAGGATCTGATCGTCGAACGCGGCCTGCTCTCCGAGGAGGAGCGCGACGCCTGGCACGACGCGCAGCTCGGCGATTACTTTCAAAACGGCATCTACGGTTCCATACTCACCAACTTCATGCCCGGCATGCTCGGCTTTTTCCGCGAGGAGGAGACGCTTCTCGTGCTGCGCACCCCGCTTGACGGCGGCTTGACGCTCGAATTGAGCACGATGCGTCGCTATACGCCGCTGGACACCGCGCTGCCAGGCCTGATGCTGACGCTCAGATTGGAGGACGCAAACGGCGCGCCTGTCGATGCCCTGTTTACGCTCAGCGCGACCAGTGGCCTGTTCCTCATGTGGGACGCGATGCAGGCCATCTATAGGAGCGTAGGCGTCAGCGTGCAGTCAGACGGCGAGACCGTCGTCTGGGGCGATCAGCCGCCGGCGGAACATGCGCGCGGGCCGGTTTTGACCATCGATATCGCAAACGCGCAGACCGGCGAGGCGTATCCCAGCTGCCGCCTTTCGCTCACCGTCGACGGCGCGGGCTTTGTCGTAACGGACGACGCGCTCTCTCCGCTCCCCTGACGCGGTTGTTGGGGCAAGCGAAGCGGCGCGTTTTGACTATCCTGAAAAAAGCGGTTTGACGGGTGTAACGCGCATACCCGGGCAGGCCGCTTTTTTGCCGCGCGGACATGTAGCTAAAAGCGCGGGGGCCGGTTGTGGAAAAGTGCGCAGCTAGCGGTTCATTTCATCAAAAAAGGCTTGAACAGGAAGCCTTTTTTTGATATGATATCCACTGCTTACAGGAATTATCCACAGGATATCCACAGTTTTATCGCAGCGGCGCGCTGTCAGATCACACAAACGGAGGACGCCTCAATGGATCACATCGAACTATGGGACAAGGCCAAAGCGCTTTTGCGCGCCGAGCTGGCGGATGTCTCCTATACCACATGGATCGACCAGCCGCTCAAGCCCGTCTACGTCGCCGAGGATCGCCTCGCCCTGGAGGTCATCAGCGATTTCACGGAGAAGACGATACGCGCGCGCTACCTGACCATGATCAACGAGGCGGTCAGCCAAGCGGCCGGGCGCGAGATGACGGTCGAATTGATGAGCGTCAAGGAGCGCATCGAATGGCAGGAGCATCAGCGCGAGGAGACGCCACCGGATCTGAGCGGGATCAACGCCTTCAACCCGAAATCGACGTTTGAGACGTTCGTCGTCGGTTCCTCCAACCGCTTCGCGCACGCGGCCTCCCTGGCCGTCGCCGAGGAACCGGGCCGCGCGTACAATCCGCTGTTCCTCTATGGCGGTGTGGGATTGGGAAAGACGCATCTGATGCACGCCATAGGCCACTTCATACAGGAGCATTTCCCTTCGATGCGATTGCTCTACCTGCCCAGCGAGATGTTCACCAACGAACTGGTCGCGGCGATCAAGAACAACAAGAACGTCGAGTTTCGCGAGCGCTTTCGCAACGTCGATGTGCTGATGCTGGACGATATACAGTTTATCGCCGGACGCGACTCGACGCAGGAGGAATTTTTCCACACGTTCAACGCGCTGCACAGCGCCGGCAAGCAGATCATCATATCCTCCGATAAGCCGCCGCGGGAAATCGCGCGCCTTGAAGAGCGGCTGCGCTCGCGCTTTGAGTGGGGGCTCATCGCCGACATACAAAAGCCGGATCTGGATACGCGCATCGCGATACTGCGCAAGAAGGCGGACAACGAGGGGATCGAGATCGGCAACGACATGCTCGAACTGATCGCCATGCGCATAGAGAGCAACATCCGTGAGCTTTAAGGATCGCTCACGCGCGTGAGCGCCTACGCGCGGCTGAACCGCTGCAAGATCGACGAGGACGTCATCAACAACGCGCTGCGCGATATCGTGATCGTGCGCGACCCCAAGCGCATCACGCCGGAGATGATCATCGACAGCGTCGCGGAGTACTATAACCTCAGCCCGGATCAGCTGCTCGGGGACTCGCGCAAGAAGGAGATCGCGCTGGCCCGGCATGTCGCCGTCTATCTGACGCGCGAAATGACCAACATGAGCCTGCCGCGCATAGGCGACGTGTTCGGGCGCGATCACTCGACCATCATCAACTCCTGCGACAAGGTTGGAAAGCTCGCGCAGACCGATCCCGACGTGCGGGACGCGCTGACGGATCTCAAAAAGATCATCAATGACCGCTGACCCTCGCTCC
>CAYUZP010000130.1:0-5756 GCA_964449655.1 uncultured Oscillospiraceae bacterium | reverse complement strand
TGCCATAGAGCGTATAGCCCCAAGTGCCGCGCGCAAGCACTTGGGCCAGCGCATCCTGTACAGCGGGCGGAGATGGAAAGTCCATGTCCGCCACCCACATCGGGAGCATGTCATGATCGCCAGTCTCCTCGAGCATGCCATCCCATTTCAGGCTGTCCGTGCCTGTGCGCTTGATGCCTGCATCAAAATATGCGCTGTCAAAGGTCTCCATAGGTTCCACTTCCCTTTTCTCATTTTCGCTGAGCTTTGCCTCCCGGCATTCGATAACCCAGTAACCACCATCGCGCCTGATGACCCGCGTGCGCGCGTACAGCGTCTGTAGGTATTGAAGCGTGCTCGGCGCGCCCTGCTGTTTGCGCATGACGAGAACCAGCGCGCCTCCTGGTTTCAAATGCGAGGCAGCATCTTTAAACATGCTGTAAATGACCGCCTTGCCCGCGCGTACCGGCGGATTGGTGATGATCGCGTCAAATAGTCCGTCAATGTCCCCAAAACCGTCGGAAAGCCGCGCCTCGGCTTGCATCCCATTCGTCTCTACGTTTCGCACGGCTAACGCCAGTGCGCGAGTGTTCACATCGGCCATCGTCATGTGCAGATCTGGATGTGCCGCAAGCGTGAGCACGGTCATCGCGCCCCAGCCGCAGCCCATGTCCAGCACATCGCCGTGCAAAGCTTCCGGAAGATTCCGGCACAGGAGCATGCTGCCGGGATCGACATGCTGTTTGGAAAACACGCCTGCATCGGTCTCAAAGCGCAGCGTTCTTCCGGCGAATTCGACGGTAAAATGCCGCTCTTCGTGCGCGCTTTCCGGCGCGGCGGTAAAATAATGATCAGGCATGGCGATCCCCCGTTTCCGGTTTCATGAGCAGCAGGGCAACTTCCTCGTCCGTCAGCTCACGCCATTCGCCGGGCGCAAGCGCTGCATCTAGCGTTAGCGCGCCAATGGACAACCGCTTCAAATACGTCACCCGAACGCCGCGCGCGGCAAACATGCGCTTGACCTGATGGTATTTCCCTTCTGTGATCTGCACGCGCGCTTCACTCGTTTTCTCCCCCGAACTGAGGATGTCCAGCCGGGCAGGGCGCGCGTCAAATGTGCCGTCCGCATCGTCGATGTGCAGCCCTGCCGTGAACGCGCGCACATCCTCCATGCCGAGCGGGCCGTCGACGCGAGCCAGATAGACCTTGGTGATATCGTGCTTGGGAGAGATCAGTCTATGTGCAAGTTGCCCATCAGAGGTAAGAATGAGCAGCCCTTCCGTGTCCTTATCAAGACGACCGGCGGGCTGACAACCCATAGCCGCATAACGCGCAGGAAGCAGCTCCATGACGGTCGGCTGTCTTAAATCACGGGCAGCGGTCAATACGCCCGCGGGTTTGTTGAGCATCACATGGCACGCGGTACGATAGCGAAGCAGGCGTCCATCGAGCAGAACAGTGTCTTTCGCCGCGTCCACATGCATGCCAGGATCGCCTGCGGGAATGCCGTTCACGAGCACCCGACCCGCGCGAACCATATCCCGCGCCTGCGCCCGCGTGCCCTCGCCGAGCGCTGTCAAAAGCTTGTCCAGCCGCATCACTGGCGTTTCCTTCATGGCCACACCTCTTGAACGGCATTCGTTCATTTTCCCTGATTCACCGCATCGCATCAAGCCAAATTATACAGCATACGCCCCGCGATTGCAATTCATGGATGACCATTTTCATGACGCTTCAAATTTTATGTGTATGCTCAAAATCGCAAAAAAACCGTCTTTTCCTTTTTTACGGAAAAAGACGGCCATGGATTTGTCATACTCTGTTTCGTTCCATCGATTCAATCGCCGACTGTTCATCGCGTGAACGAGGGATCTCATTCTTCTTCGGAGATCTGGAACTCATTGACCCACTGCTGATACAGACCCTCTTCGTTGATCTGATCGACGAGCTCCTGGAGCTTCGCGGTCAGCGCATCCTCGCCCTTGACGCTGGCGATGTAGTTGCCCGCGTCGTCGTTGTCAAACATGAACTCGGCCAATTCGACCTGGTCATTTTCCGCAAGGATGTTGGTGTATACGGTGGACGGAACCGCCAGCGCAGCCACGCGTCCGCTCGTCACCATGTTTACCCCATCCGGTATGCGCGTGACCGGCTGCAGCTGTGCATCCGGCAGCTGCTCCTCGACCATGATTTGCTGAAGCGTCGCATTCTGCGCGGCCACAACCTTGCCCTTGAAGTCATCCGGCGTCGTGTACTTCGCGCCTTCTCCCTTGCTCACGAGAAGCCCCTGATCGCCCTCGTTCCAATACGTTCCGATCAGCTCCATGCGGGTCACGCGCTCTTCATCGTAGGTCAAGCCCGCGACGACCACATCGACGGAACCTGTGCCCACCGCAGCCAAGCACGCGTCAAAAGCCATCGGCTGAATCTCCAGCTGCACACCGAGCTGCTCGGCAATCCACTCAAGCATCAGCACATCGGTGCCGATGATCGTCTCGGGATCGTCGTCGGCATAGTATTCATACGGGGGCCAGTCGGGGCTGGTCGCGGCGACCAGTTTTCCACGAGCGATGATGTCATCCAGACGGTCGGCAAGCGCGACAGAGCACGCCATGACCATCGTCAGCGCTAAAACCAGAGCCACAATTTTTTTCATTGTCATTGTCCTCCTCATTTCCTGCTGTGCGGCGCACCGATCATCTTTGCGCCTAACCATTGATATTGTACAACGGGTTTTTGCATATGTCAAGCCAGTATACTGCATAAACGGTGGCTATATATGGGATTTTCAAGAAGATTTGACCGATCATTTTGCATATTTTCGAATAGCCGTTGTATACTCGTCCGCATTGTGATAGAATACGATCATACTATTTCGCATTTGATCAACGCCTTTCATATCGCTAGAAGACGCGTTTTTCAAAATGGCTTTCAATCTTGATCTGTCCTGTTTATTGCTGTTTCAGAAAAGAGGTGCTCCCTATGCCTGAACTGAGCCGACGCGTACAGACGTTCACCGATTCCGTCATCAGGCGCATGACCCGCATCAGCGACGAGGCTGGCGCGATCAATCTGTCGCAGGGATTTCCGGATTTTCCGCCGCCCAAGGCCATCACAGATCGCCTGCGTGAGGTCGCTGACGAAGGCCCACACCAGTACTCCATCACGTTCGGCGCACAGAATTTCCGCGAGGCACTCGCCCGCAAGCAAGGTCGCGCTTATGGGCGTGAGATCGACCCCGCGAGCGAAATCCTCGTCACTTGCGGCGGCACAGAGGCGATGATGAGCGCGATGATGACCGTCTGCAATCCCGGTGACAAGGTGATCGTCTTTTCCCCATTCTATGAAAACTATGGCGCGGACGCGATTCTCTCCGGCGCGGATCCGATTTTTGTTCCGCTCGTGCCGCCGACGTATGATTTCGACCGAGACATGTTGGAAGACTCTTTTAAGCAGCATCCCAAGGCGATCATCGTCTGCAACCCTTCAAATCCGAGCGGCAAGGTGTTCACCGAGGAGGAGCTGCGTTTCATCGGCGGGCTGTGCATGCGCTATGACGCATACATGATCACAGACGAGGTCTATGAGCACATCGTCTTTGCGCCTTGGCATCACGTGTACGCCGGTTCGATTCCAGAGATCGCGGATCACGTGATTTGCTGTTCGTCGCTCTCCAAAACATACTCGATCACCGGCTGGCGTCTTGGCTACCTGATCGGTCCCGCAAAGGTCATCGAAGCCGCGAAGAAAGTGCATGACTTTCTCACCGTTGGCGCCGCCGCACCGCTACAGGAAGCTGCTGTGGTCGGCCTAAACTTTCCACAGCGTTATTATGATGATCTGGCTGCACTCTACACCCGAAAGCGTCAGATCTTCCTTGATGGCCTCGACCGCAACGGCATGATGCACAACATCCCGCAAGTCTCATACTTCGTGATGATCGACATCAGTGAGTTTCAAAAACAGGGCATGCGCTTTCATGGAAAGAGCGATTTGGAATTCTGCGAATGGATGACGCGCGATATCGGCGTCGCCGCTGTACCCGGATCCAGCTTCTTCCGTGAACCGGTCAATCACCTCATCCGGCTGCATTTCGCGCGTAGCGAGGAGACGCTCAACGAAGCGCTGGACAGGCTGTCAAAGCTGCCCAGGCTCATCTAGAAAAGCATTGTGAATAGCCTTTGGCGGCCAACATAAAAGCCGGCAGCGGTACGGAAAAGATGAGGTCCATGCCGCAATCTTGAGAAGGCATCATCTGATTCCTGCCTTACCTGACGCGCAACATCTTCATCCCTATATATTCACCGCTCTGTCCATACACGAAATTGTCCCTTCAAACCGAAAAGGAGGAGATCCACTTGCTTGCCGATATGTATACGCTCATCACGCGCTACGGCATGAACTTCTTGAGCGGCCTCGGCATGACGCTGCGGCTCGCGCTGATCTCCGTGGTCATCGGCTGCATCATCGGCGCGCTGGTCGCCATCATGCGGTTGTGCAGATTGAAGCCGCTGCAATTGATCGCCACGCTCTACACCGAGGTGATACGCGACACCCCGCTGCTTCTCCAGCTCTACTTTTTCTACTTTCTGCTTCCGGACATACTGCCCGCGCTCAGCCTCTCGACTTTCACCTGCATCTGTGTCGCCCTTGTCTTCAACTCCGGCGCGTACATGTCCGAGGTCTTCCGCTCGGGCATACAGTCTATCGACCGCGGACAAACCGAGGCTGCGCGCTCACTGGGCCTATCCGCCTCACAGACCATGCTGCGCATCGTGCTGCCACAAGCATTTAAAAATGTGCTGCCCGCCATCTGCAACGAATTTGTCGCCATCACCAAGGAGACATCACTCGCCTCGACTTTCTATGTCGGGGATCTGATGACCCAATATCAAACGATCTCCGGTCGGACTTACATGGTGCTGGAACCGCTGATCATCATCGGCATCATCTACTTCGTCGTCACGTTCACCATGAGCAAGCTCATCGCCGTGCTGGAAAGGAAGCTGAAGGAAAATGACTGAGCAGTTTGACTACCAGAACGCACCGGCGCTGATTCGCATAGAGGATCTGCACAAGAGCTTCGGTTCCCTTGACGTGCTGACCGGCATCACCGAAACCATACACAAGGGCGAGGTTGTATCGCTCATTGGCCCTTCCGGTTCAGGCAAGTCGACTTTCCTGCGCTGCCTGAACCGCCTCGAAGAACCGACAAGCGGACACATCTGGTTCAACGGCGTGGATATCGCGGATAAGTCTGTCAACATCGACAAGCATCGTCAGAAGATGGGCATGGTGTTTCAGCATTTCAATATTTTCCCACACATGAGCGTATTGCAAAACATCACGCTCGCGCCAACACTCCTGGGCAAAATGACAAAAGACGAAGCGGTCGCCCGGGCAGAAGCGCTGCTAGACCGCGTCGGTTTGCTTGACAAGCGCGACGCCAAACCCTCACGCCTTTCCGGCGGCCAAAAACAGCGTCTGGCGATCGTGCGCGCATTGGCGATGGAACCGGAGGTCATGCTCTTTGATGAGCCGACATCCGCACTTGACCCGGAAATGGTAGGCGAAGTGCTCGAGGTCATCAAGGGGCTCGCGCGCAACAACATGACCTGCGTCATCGTCACACACGTGATGGGCTTTGCGCGTGAGGTCTGCAACCGTGTGCTCTTCATGGACGGTGGCGTCATCCTCGAGCAAGGCGCTCCACGAGAATTGTTTGATCACCCGAAAAACCCGCGCACACAGGATTTTTTGAGCAAGGTGCTCTGAGT
>CAYUZP010000129.1:404-5774 GCA_964449655.1 uncultured Oscillospiraceae bacterium | reverse complement strand
GCGAAGCGGCTAGGCGTGTCCCACCCGCCCGCCCACGGTGCAGGGCTCATGAACAGGCAAAACAAGAGGAAACCCACTGCGCGATGCGCGAAGAGTGACGGCTAAATTGCAGAGCTACGAAAACAAAAGCCGCGACAGAACCGACAAGGCATGTGGGCGGGCATGGATTCCCCGCGGCTTTGACGCTTTTGCCATGACTTGCGCACTTGCGATATGTTTTTGTCGATTTTTAAAAAATTTGTAGAATTATGAATTAAAGAGGCTTCCTTGTTCGTCTTATTGTGTAAGCGGATGTGAAGCGTGTCCGCCAAAGGATTATCAATGACACAACAATGGAAATTTGTCAAAAAAGAAGGAGATTCGGTAAAAAATATCGAAACAAATGAAGATGGGAGTTTAAATTTTATTAACAACTTTCGTCCGCGCATGAGAGGATGCGGTCACTCGCGAGCGGCGCAGGCCGGGCGATAGGCGCGCATCCCAGTGCATTTTTGCGGAGGGACCATGAAATCGGGTAGGAAGAAAGGAGAACGGAAAATGTTGAGACGACTACACTCAAGGCGTGCCCGCATGGTTGTCGGCGCGCTGCTGGCGGGTGCCATGGTGCTCTGTTCGGCGTGCGCCCTGGCACAAAAAGCGCCGGTGAACGCGACGCGCATTGACAGGGAGACGCTTGACATTGCGATCGAGCCGATTAAAGATTTGCAAAGCCGCGTGACGCTACGCAAGGGCATGAGCGGCGCGGAGGTTTCGCAGCTCCAGCAGAACCTGAAGACGCTCGGCTTTTTCACGGACAACACGATCACCGGCTATTTCGGCGATTCGACGGAATACGCTGTGCAAAGGTTCCAGATGATGTATGGGCTGACGGTCGATGGTGTCGTGGGGGACACGACGCAAGCGGCGATACAGCGCGCGCTGTTACAGCAGGGCACGCAGACGCAGCCCACGCAGCCGGGCACGGGCAGCGTCAATGACTTCCTCGTGGACACCACCAAGACGCTCAAGTACGGTTCTCGTTCCACCGCGGTCACGCGACTGCAGAACGCTCTGAAAGTGTTGGGCTTCTATCCTGCGAACGATGTGGCGACCGGCTATTACGGCTACACGACGACCACGGCGGTTCAGGCGTTCCAGCAGCGGTATGGCCTGACCGTGGACGGCATCGCGGGCAGGAACACGCTGACGGCGATCAACAATCTGCTGATGAGCATCACGCTGAACCTCGATCCCATCACATTCAATCCGGCTGTGGTTGGCAGCGCGTACACGGTTTCGCTGGGCGGCTTTGTGCGCGGCGGTCTGGGCAGCATCAGCTATCAGACGACGATCTACCTGAACGGATATCAGATCACCAGCTCTAACCTTTCGGACTTCCAGTTCGTACCTACGACGGAAGGTATCGATATGGTTCGCGTCGTGGTCAGCGATCAGGCGGGCCACACAGCGACGCAGGACGCGCAGCTTCAGGTGGTCACGCCGGTGCCCATCACGGTGAGCGCGTCTGTGGCGAGCGTGGGGCCCATAGGCTATCCGATCAACACGTACGTGAGCGTTTCGGGCGGCGTCACGCAGAACTTCAGCTACAATTATTATCTGATCTCCGACTCGTACGCGGTCACGCAGATGCTGTCGGGACAGCAGTCTAGCGTCGGTTCGTTCACCATCGATCAGCAGGGCGCGTACTGCGTCTATGTCGAGGTGACGGACGGCTACACGACGTCGAGCGTGTATACCAACTGGTTCTCCGTCATCCCATACTCCGGACTGAGCGCGACGGTCTCCGAGATCACCACAGCGCCTATCGTGGGCGGCGCGCCGGTGACGTTGACCGTATCCGCGTACAGCAATGTGGCGCAGGGATTTGCCTACAACTATTATCTGATCAACGATCAGTTCAGCTTCGTCGAGCAGAAGATGGGCGTATATGAGAACACGGTCAGCTTCAACATCACCCAACTGGGCAACTATGTGATCCTCGTCGAGGTGACGGACGGCTACCAGTCGATAAGCGGCCTGTACAGCAACTGGTTCACGGCGGTCAGCGCGCAGCCGTTGAGCGTGACGGTCACAACGCCCACGAGCGCGTA
Source organism: uncultured Oscillospiraceae bacterium (assembly GCA_964449655.1). GTDB lineage: Bacteria > Bacillota > Clostridia > Christensenellales > Aristaeellaceae > Ventricola. The sequence goes on along the minus strand of CAYUZP010000129.1, from coordinate 3,684 downwards.
TTTGGGCCAGCCGTTCAGCGCACAGACGACGGTGAGCGGCGGTTATGGCAACAATGTGTTCAATTACTATCTCTACGATTCGAACTTCCAGATCATAGACAGCATCCTGGGGACGACGCAGACCTCCGCTACATTCACCGTGCACAATGCGGGCATCTACATGGTCTACGCGCAGGTGACGGATGGATACATGACGACTGCTGCGAACAGCGAATGGTTTGCGGCTCTGCCGTCGGCGAACAAGCTGATGATCAACAGCGTGATGCTGGACAAATCGGTCTACAATCCGGGCGAGGTGGCGACGGTCAAGGCGTCGGTGTCCGGCGGCGTGGGTCAGTACTACGTGATGACATATTACGTGAGTGACTCGATGAGCAGAATCGTCTCTCAGTCCGTGAGCACGCAGAACATGCTGCAGTGGACGTTCAACGCTCCATCGACGCCGGGCGCTTATGTGGTGCTGGTGGTCGTATGGGACGGCGTCGACAGCGCGACGGGCTATAGCGGATGGTTCACGGTCAGCAGTACGGGCACGATCATGGAGGACGAGGAGCCGGAGGAGGACATCCCGCCGGTGATCGATGAGACGCCCGAATCGGTCGAGGTCGTGACGCCGGAGCAGCCGGAACTGCCCGCGCAGCCGGAACAGGTTGTCGATCAGATGCCGGCGCAGGATATGCCGCCTGTGCTTGACCTCGATCCCGAACCCGTGACGGTGGCAACGCCGGACGCGTGACACACGAATGACATTAAGGAGCGCGCTGTGGGAAGGTCCGTGGCGCGCTCCTTTCTTGTGCAGGCATTTCACGAAATATGACAAGGCCCTATGCTGCGGTGATTTCCCGAAAGCAAAGGGCCTTGTTTTGATGATCTGTTTGATGGTAGACCCGTCCAGACGGACAGGGCTAGGGAGAATCAATGGTCAGAGGAGCGGCAAACGCGTTCGTCACTGACCATCGCCCGAATCACTCGAGCACGACCATCGCGTACGGCGCAAGCGTCAGCGTGTTCCCGTCCATGCTGCTGGAAGTATCGTTGGCGGACTTGAACAGGATATCCGTGAACGTGCCATAATTGGGATCCTCCGCCAGTTCCTGCGTCAACGCATCTCCGGTCAGGTTGATCATGACCAGCACGCGCTGTTTCTCCGTCATGCGGACAAAGGACACGATCTGCTGGGATTCCATCGCGTACGTATCGATGTCGCCGTCCATCAGGGCCGGTATGTCCTTCCTCGCGTGGATCACTTCCTTGTAATGGGAGAGCAGCGAAGCCGGATCGTCGGACTGCGCTTCCACAGAGCTCTTTCCGCCCAGGCTGTATTTGACGGTATTGTAATTGGCCAGACCTTCCTGCGGCACACCGCCCGCGAACGGCCGTTCAAACCATGGCATGCATTCACGGATGCACGAGTCGGGTTTCATGCCATCGACGCCGACTTCCTCGCCGTAGTACAGGAACGGTTTGCCGGGCAGCGTCAGCAGCAGATCCGCCGCCACTTTCGCGTGGCTCACCGCCTTTTCCGCGTCGTCACGGGCCTTTGGATATCCATTGGCGTCCAATAGCACATTGGATGTGAAGATATCGTCGGCCGTCTCGTCAAACTGATAGCGAAGCAGGCTGATCAAGCGGTTCTGATCGTGGTTCGTGATGAACGGACAGTCAAAGAACGTATACTCGGAACCCGCGCCGAGCTTGTCATAGTATTCGACGAGTTCGCTGATGATGTTCAGATCCGTATCCTCCGTCAGCCTCGCGCTCTCAGAGGCCGAGGCCGGGTCATACGCCGTGCTCTCATTGGAGACCGCCTGATAGATCTTGCCGGAAAGGTTGAAATCGAACACGCCGTGCAGGCCGCCGTTGGACACGAACGGCACGACATTGTCCGTGTTTCTCTCCCACACCTCGCCGATGAATATGGAATCCGGATATTTTGCCTGCAGGGAGGACCTGAAGTCGCGCCAGTAATCCATGTTCTTCTCGAAGATGTAGTCGCTGTAGATGTTGGAATAGTAATCGCCGTAGATGTGCCGGGCCGCGTCCAGACGGAAACCGTCCACGCCGGCCGCCAGCCAGTACTCCGCGACATCCTTCATCTCCTGTTTCAGCGCGTCGCTGTCAAAGTTCAGATCCGGCATGCCGGAGCTGAAGATGCCGATAAAGTTGTAGCCTGTCGCGTAGCCTTCCGTGCTCTCGATTGCGCCCTGACTCACCATGCGCTCCAGCAGGCTGTCCGTGCTCCGCCACACGGTCGCCTCTGGTCCGTTGGTGGCGTTGTCATAGAGCGGATACTGTGCCTCGTAGCCCTCCATGCTCCCGTGCTCTTCCATGTAGGCCAGTTCCTCGCTGTGGATCTCGTCCGCGGTCTTCTCCACATAGTTGGCGTCCGCGGGGACAAATGTGAAGTAGCTCCAATAGGGATTCTCGCTTCCGTCGGCGAGCGTCGGCCCCTTCAGCGCTTCCATAAACCAGACGTTGTTTGAGCTGCAGTGGTTGACCACCAGATCCGTGATCACCTTGATCCCGTATTCATGGCATGTGGCCAGCATGCTCTCAAAATCCTCCATCGTCCCGTAGTCGCTGTTGACCTGATAGTAATCCCTGACGTCGTAGCCGTGTTCGCTTCCGGAGTCGTTGATAGGCATCAGCCAGATGCCGGTGATGCCCAGATCCGCCAGATAGGGAACCATCTCTTCGACGCCTTTGAAGTCTCCGACGTGATCCCCGTCCGAATCGCGGAACGCGCGCACGAAGATCTCATAGAATACGTCGCCAGGCTGCTCGTCGATCACGCCGTCCCTCGCTGTGAAGGATTCGGGCTGTGCGGCGAGCGCGGTCATCGATCCGCTAAACAGCATCACCATGGCCAGGCACATCGCGAGCATTCCTCCGATCCTATGGTTCTTTCTCATCAAAAACCATCCTCCTTTTTAGAATTGATTGGAGTCCTGTGAAATTTCAGGACGTCCTTTAATCGATGATAGTACAAAAACGTATCCATTTCAATAGGTTTTATGAAATATTTTAAATATTTTAAAATAATAATCGCGATATGACCCGAAAGGACGAGATGCGCGCCGAGTGAATGGCATTTAGAGGCGATTCTGGCGATGCACGTCCGCTTCAATCTGCTCAGAACACGGGGCGGGGGCTGTATAACTTATATTACATGGCTTGACAAATTTTGACAAACAAGTAGGTAGGCGGAAAGATTGGAGTGAGTAGAAAAGTGACGGGATTATGAAAGAACTGACCAAGCATGTGGGAGGGTGGGTGGGGC
>CAYUZP010000129.1:0-394 GCA_964449655.1 uncultured Oscillospiraceae bacterium | reverse complement strand
ATGAAGAAAAGCGACGGGACAAAAAGCTATAAAAGAACTGACCAAGTTTGTTGGGCGGGTGGGTGGGGCTCGCAGAGCAAAAAGCGACGAGTTAATGGAACGCTGCTTTCCTTTGCATGGTCTGTCACTGGCGGGGGTTCGGGGCAAGTGGGTTTAAGCTTTGAGGGATGAAACAGGGTTTACAGGCAACAGACATTCGGATGTAGCTTTCTGATCCCCACCCGCCCAGCCCACGGTGCAGGGGTGTATAAATATCATTACATGTTTTGACAAACAAGTAGGTAGGCGGAAAGATTGGGGTATGAAAAAAAGCGACGGGACAAAAAGCTATAAAAGAACTGACCAAGCATGTGGGAGGGTGGGTGGGGCTCGAAAAGCAAAAAGCGACGAGTTA
>CAYUZP010000128.1:0-5779 GCA_964449655.1 uncultured Oscillospiraceae bacterium | reverse complement strand
CCAGATGTCTTTTTGTGCGGTATTGCTCTAAAAGTAAACCATAAAAAGAGCGGCATATGGAAAATCCACATGTCGCTCTCGTTGATCTGATCAGCTCAATAGCGCTGCACACGATGATTGGCAAAGCACTCACGGCAGTAGACGGGCCTATCACCGCGCGGTTGGAAAGGAACCTGAGTCTCCTTGCCGCAGTCAGCGCAAATCGCCGTATACATTTGGCGCGGTGCGTCTCCGTTTTTCTGCGCGCGGAATGCTGCACGACACTCTGGGCAGCGGCGCGGCTTGTTCTGGAATCCCTTCTCGGCATAAAACTCCTGCTCAGCAGCCGTGAAGATAAATTCCTTGCCGCAATCACGGCAAACCAACGTTTCGTCCTGATACATGATTAGATTTTCCTCCTCAGATTGAGAGATATTACCTAAGATCGGGTAGCACTCAGCGCCAGACTTCCAGTTGGCGGCGCAAGGCGAATCCAAGGAGGTCATGTTGTGATGAGGTGCAGATTTAGGCGGAAACAGTATATCACATTCGGCCTCAAAAAGCTACAGGTTTTTCTTTTTTCTTTGGACTCGTTTTGCAGATGTTCGATGCAGGCTTACGATGGCGTCAGTTCGTATATTGTTCAAGATGAAGTGTCCGCTTCTTGATCGGGTTACAGCATCCGGCTGAAGATACAATTTCCATATTTGTAGGATGATTCAATCCACCATGAAGAAATCAATCGGCCGTCACATCAAAAAAGCAACTTACAGCGTTTTGCGGCAATGCGAAGCGGGACACAGACGCATCCCAAATCGCGGATATGCCGCGCTCGGCTTGATGGCTTTAAGCGCGCAGCACCATCGCCAGCGCGCGGACATCCTCTTCATAGACCTGTTGAAGCGCGGGGTTGTAGATCAAACTCGCGGGGTGATACAGCGCGAAGAGCGGCAGCGGCGGTTCCTGCATCATCGTCACCCGTCCATGCATCTTCCCTATGGTCGCACCGTTGCCGACAAGCGCGCGCAGCGGCACATTGCCCAGCGTCGCGACCATCTTTGGCCGCACCATCGCGATTTCGCGCAGCAGCCACGGGCGAAACCACGCGATCTCCTCGCGCGTGGGCGGTCTGTTGCTGATGCGGCCTGTGCGTCCCGTCTTCGTGGGACGAATTTTCACGGCGTTTGTGATGTAGATTTCCTCGCGGGAAAGCGCTGCCAGCTCAAGAAAGCGGTCTAAGTTCTTCCCTGCCTTGCCTACAAACGGGCGCTTGAGCATCGCCTCGCGCTCACCGGGCGCTTCCCCGATCAGCATCAATTCCGCGCCCAAGGGGCCCTCGCCGAATACGAGCGCGCTTTCCATCCCCGGCATCGCCCGCGCGACGGCTTCGCAAAGCGCCTGTTTAAACTTGTCCCGCATGTTCCAGGCCTCCATGCGCATCCTCGTCCTGTGCGGGTGAATCGCCGCCTGCGCTCACAAGCACGAATCCCTCTATCGCGGGTGTCTGCCGTATGCCCTTTTGCGTGGGATGGACGCCAAGTTCGATCAGCATGTCGCGAATCGCCTGAAAATCCGCCCATGCCAATCGCTTTTTCTCCGGGTCGCGCAGCAGTGCAGCCGGATGAAATGTCGGCATGAAATAGACGCCTTTGCGCAAATGCCAGATGCCGCGATCGCGTGTGATGTGGATGTCATCGCCGAGCAGGGCGCGGGCCGGTGTCGCGCCAAGGCATACGATCACCTTCGGCTGCACGAGCGCGACTTGAGCGCGAAGATAGTCGATACACGCCTCCCGCTCATCGATCTGCGGCACGCGGTTCCCCGGTGGACGGCACTTGACGATGTTGCAGATGTAGACCTGCGAGCGCTCAAGGCCAATCGCGGCGAGCATCTTGTCAAGGAGCTGCCCCGCCGCGCCGACAAAGGGCCTGCCGGTCAAATCCTCCTGCTGCCCCGGCCCTTCTCCGACGAGCATCAGCGCCGCGTGCAGATCCCCTTCGCCCAGCACGACGTGCGTGCGCGTCTGACAGAGCCTGCACTTTTCGCAGGAAAAGACCGCCTGTGTCAACATGGGCCACGACGTCTTCACAAACGCATCCTCCCCCTTTTTTGCAGCGCTTTAATCTATTCTCTCGATGAATCGGTCACGATCACGGCGTCTGTAATGTTGTCCGTCAAATCGGCAAACGTCATCGCCAGATCCTGACGCAGCCAGGAAAAGAGGCTGCTGAGCATGAGCAAAAGCACGACAATCGCCAGCGCGGCCAGCGCAACGCCTATGACGTCCATCATGCCTGCCGCAACACGAAAACCGATCCGGCTTTTTTCCTTCTTTTTCTTCATGCCTGTTCCTCCTCAGGCGAGACAGCCGTTTGCTTTGAGCCGATCAAATGTAATCCATCCATGCGCCGGACTGCTCCTCCCGTCCTGTCAGTTCGCCCTCCATTCGCATGCCCTCAAAGCCATGCTGCCGAAGCGCCTCATAGACGACAATCGCGACGGAGTTGGACAGATTCAGGCTTCTCGCGCCCGCGATCATCGGGATGCGGATACAGCGGTCATACACGCGAGCGAGCAGGTTCTCCGGCAAGCCGCGCGACTCCTTCCCGAATACGAGAAAGGCATCCTCGGGATAGCTGACCTGCGCATAACCGCGGCGCGCTTTCGTGCTCGCGTAAAAGTAAGGTGCGTCCGGGTATGCCGCGAGCACCTCGGCAAAATTCTCATGGACATGGACGCTGACCATCGGCCAATAATCGAGTCCCGCGCGCTTCAGATACCTGTCCTCGAGGCTGAATCCAAGCGGCCTGACCAGATGCAGCTCGCTCCCCGTCGCCGCGCAGGTTCGCGCGATATTGCCCGTGTTCTGTGGAATCTCCGGTTCAACCAGTATGATATGCAGCATTCGCCTTCACGCGCGGCATTCGCGCGCTATCCTTCCTCCCTTTGGCTGCCGTCAAGCGCTGTTTCCGCGCCAGGCGGCGAACATCACATGCCCTCGACGCGAACGACGCTGCTGAGCCTGACCAGCGCGCCATCCATTTCAGACAACGCGCTGCGCACAGCCCTTTCGGACGCTTTATGTGTCAGGAATACGAGCTGCACACGCCCCTCTTCATCCCGAACGTTTTTTTGCATCATGGTCGCGATGCTCACGCCGTGATCGGCGAACTTGCCGCAGACGGCCGCCAGCACGCCCGGCTCGTCACTCGCCTGCATTCGCACGAAGTGCACGCAGGACCAATCCTCCGCCATCGCGCATGCTGCCTTTGTGACGGCGGGCAGCGCCTGATACTTGGCATGAGAGGCCTTGATGAGATCGGAGACGAGCGCGCTCGCCGTAGGCATGATACCCGCGCCGCGCCCATAGAACATCAGCTCTCCACATGCGTGTCCATCGATATAGACGGCATTGAACGCGCCGTTGACGCTCGCCAGCGGGTGGCTGTCGGGCACGAACGTCGGATGCACACGGGCCTGAATCAGCCCATCCTCTTCTTTGGCGACGGCGAGCAGCTTGAGCGTCAATCCCAGCTCTTTGCCGCACTGTACATCGAGCGCCGTCACGCCTGTGATCCCTTCACGGTAAACGCTGCTGACCGGCACGTGGCGATGAAATGCCAGCGTCGCTAAGATCGACAGCTTGTATGCCGCGTCATACCCTTCGACATCCGCCGTGGGATCCGGCTCTGCCAGTCCCATACGCTGCGCCTCGGATAGCACCGCCTGATAATCGGCTCCTTCCTGGCTCATGCGCGTGAGGATGTAATTGGTCGTGCCGTTGATGATGCCCATGACCGATGTGATGTGGTTCGCCTGAAGTGAATCGTTGAGCGCCGTAATGATCGGCACCGCAGCGCATACGCTCGCCTCATAGTACAGCCCGCCGCCGCCCTCGCGCGCCGCATCCACGATCCGCTGCCAATTTGTGGCCAGGGCCATCTTGTTCGCCGTCACGACCGTTTTGCCCGCGCGCAGCGCTTCAACCATATAGGAAGCCGCCGGTTCTTCTCCGCCCATGAATTCCATGACCACGGCAATCTGTGGATCGCAAAGCACATCCTGCGCGCGGTCTGTCAACAGCTCCGCGGGAATCTGCGCGCCTCGAGCCCTGTGCTTGTCTCGAACCAATATGCGCCGCACATCGAACGAAACGCACTCGTTCGCCTCGATCTGCGCGCCGTAATCCCTCAGCAGTCCGTATACGCCGCAGCCGATGTTGCCGCAGCCCAAAAAACCGATTGCGATCTTCTCCATGTGTCCTCCTCGTGTCGATCCCCTTGCGCCTCACAGATTCTTTTCATAGATGATCCGCAATCCGGTCAGCGTCAGATCCGGGTCAATCTCGTCGATCACATCTGAATGGCTCTTCACCAGATGCGCCATGCCGCCCGTGGCGATGACGCGCATGTTCGGATCATTCATCTCGCGCTTCATGCCCAAAACGATCTTCTCGACCGATCCGATATAGCCGTAGACGATGCCCGACTGTATGTTGGTGACGGTTGTCCTGCCGATCACCTGCGCGGGCATCACCAGCTCGATGGAGGGCAGTTTGGCCGTGCCCGTCGAGAGCGCCTCGTTCATCATGCGCAGCCCCGCGCCGATCGCTCCGCCCAGGAATTCGTTCTTCTCGGAGATCACGCCATAGGTCGTCGCCGTGCCAAAGTCGATGAAGATGCTCGGCCCACCGTACAGCGTCGCGACGGCAACCGCGTTGGCGATGCGGTCACTGCCCAGCTCGCGCGGGTTTTCATAGCGAATGTTCAGCCCCGTGCGCATGCCCGGCACGAGAAGTTTGGGCTCTATGCCAAAGTAATCGCGGCACATGTGCTCGATCGTGTAGTTGATCGTCGGGACGACGGATGATACCATGATGCCGTCGATGGATTGCATCTGAAGGCCGTGATAGCGGAACAGATCCGCCATGATGATGCCGTATTGATCCGACGTCATCGCCGTATTCGTCGCGCATCGCCAACGCTTGAGCAGACGACTCCCCTCAAAGACAGCCGCCTTGATGTTCGTGTTGCCCACATCCATGACAAAGATCATACGTCCTCCACGCGGCTGGATACCGCTCTGCGTCGCCGCATATCACAAAAATCAATTGAAGCGCACAGCCCTGTCAAGCGCGGGGAAATGTGTTCCCTGTGATTATATCAAAACTCAGCATGAAGCGCAAGGCAAGCTGCGCAATCGGGATCAAGCTGCTAAAAAAGCCGCGCCCATCACAAGGCGCGGTTTTGTCAGTACAAGAGGCTCTCCTCTGTCATGGGATCAAACAGATGCATGACCTTCCCCGGAAATGTGAACCAGAGCTTTTCGCCGTATCGCAGGAATGCGCGCTGCTCGTCGGTCAAATCCAAGGTCGGTATGCGAAGGATGACGTTCTGTTCTTTATTGGTATTCACATGCAGGTGCAATTCGCTGCCCATCATCTCGTTGACGGAGAGCGTGCCTTCTATCGCGTTTGGCGCAGGCTCAAAGCAGACCGTCACGTGTTCGGGGCGAACCCCCAGCTTGACATCCATCGACTGCACGCCTTTTTCAAGCAGCCGCTCGTTTTTTGCTTCGTCAAGGGGCATCACGCTGTTATGCAGCGAAACCCGATAGGCGTTGCCGTCGCGAATCAGTTTGGCATCAAATATGTTCATCTGCGGACTGCCGATAAATCCCGCGACAAACAGGTTTTTCGGCATGTCAAACACCTGCTGCGGCGTGCCGACCTGCTGTATGAAGCCGTCCTTCATGATGACGATGCGGTCGCCCAGGGTCATGGCCTCGGTCTGATCGTGCG
>CAYUZP010000127.1:0-5783 GCA_964449655.1 uncultured Oscillospiraceae bacterium | reverse complement strand
CAGGATCGGAAAATACCCGCTGCCCAAGCGCACGGCGATTCAGCACATCTCCGTTCAATACGTCATCCCCAAATACTTGACGAATAGCCGGAAGAGCCTCGCCGCCCGGCGCGGTCAGTTCACGAGAAATGGCATCCGCGTCGGTGACGGGATAGCCTGCCTCTCGAATCATCGCGGCGACGGTGCTCTTCCCACAGGCGATGGAACCGGTCAGGCCGATCTTCATAGCGTTCCTCCGTGAAGCGATCGGGATTTGCACAACTATCAGTAGGGTTTGATCCGTTTTATACTAAAACCTTCTGATACGGCATGAGCAAAGGAATGGACGCAGCTGTCGTTATTTCGTGTCATACCAGGAGCGGCCCGCGTGCACATCAGCAATGAGCGGTACGCGGAGCTTTGCTGCGCCTTCCATGCATTCGCGCAGTAACGCGCTTACGCATTCCTGCTCCTCGACCGGCGCTTCAACGATCAGTTCGTCGTGAACCTGCAATATGAGCTTGGCATTAAGCCCTTCATCGCGCAGCCGCGCATGTACCGCGTTCATCGCGATCTTGATGATGTCTGCTGCCGCGCCTTGTACAGGGGTGTTCATCGCGGCGCGCTCTCCGAATTGGCGGCGTGCGTAATTGGATGAGAGAAGCTCTGGCAGCGGACGACGTCGACCATACATCGTCACGGAATACCCTGCGGCCTTGCCCTGTGCCACGCAGGCGTCCATGAAACTGCGGACAGCGGGATAACGCTCAAAATAGCGCTCGATGAATGCCGCGGCTTCCTTGCGGGAGATGTGCAGCTGCGAGGCGAGACCAAAGTCGCTGATGCCATAGACGATGCCAAAGTTGACGGCTTTCGCGCTGGATCGCATAGCCTGCGTGACCTCTTCAAGCGGCACGCCATAGACCTCCGCAGCGGTTCTGGCATGGATATCTTGTCCGCGGTTGAATGCGTCGCACATCGCTTCATCCCCGGACAAATGCGCCAGAAGACGCAGTTCAATTTGAGAGTAATCCGCATCGACGAGCACGCAGCCAGGCTTGGCGATGAAAGCGCGTCGAATTTCACGCCCTTGTTCTGTACGCACAGGGATGTTCTGCAGGTTGGGCTCGCTGGAGGAGATGCGGCCTGTCGCGGCGATCGTCTGATCAAACCAGGAGTGAATGCGCCCGTCGCGTCCGATCAGCTTGGTCAGCCCATCGATATAGGTGCTTTTGAGCTTTGAAATCTGCCTGTATTGCAATATGCGTTCGACAGCCGGATGCAATTCGGTGAGCTCGGCGAGCGTGTCCGCGTCGGTGGAATAGCCGCGCGCGGTCTTTTTGCGCGCGGGCAGGCCGAGTTTGTTGTAGAGCACATCGCCCAACTGCTGCGTGCTGTTGAGATTGAACTCGCCCACGCCGCAAAGCGCGAAAATCTCTTCCTTTAACGAAGCGATCTGTGCGCTGAACTGTTCACCCAGATGGGCCAATTCCTCGCGATCCACCAAGAATCCCGCGCATTCCATCGCGTAGAGCGTGTGCAGCAGGGGAAGCTCGATGTCACGGTAAAGTGTGTACATCTCCTGCTTGACAAGCTTTTCCTTCGAGGAGAGATAGCGTTCGTAGAGCGCGGCGGCATTATCGGGCGCTTCGTATTTGCCTTGCTGCGGCGCGAGCAGGTAGGCCATCAGCTGCACGTCCTCGACGGGCGCGGTCAACTGAACACCCCATTGCGCGGCTTGTGTCATCAGCCGTTTTGCGTTAAATAGGATCAACTGGCGTTCGCCACAAAGCAGGGGACGCAGCGCGATAAACGCCTGCGCGGGGTCCAGTCCACCTCCCAAAAGCCCAGCGGAAAACGGAATGACCGCGCGCATGCCGTCTGATGAGGCGAGCGTGATGTTTGAATCGCTCATCAGCAATGCGAGCGTTCCCTCGCTTTCATGGATCCAACGGGAGACGGCTTCCTCGTCATCAAGCGTCTGTTCATCCTGCCAGTGTTCATCGATTTCGGGGTCTGGCGCGTCTGTGCCGCTAAGCTGTATAAGACGCGCAGAAAGCGTGCGCAGTTGCAGCTTTTCAAAGAGCGGCAGCACGCCAGTCATGTCTCCCAACCGACAGTCTTCTAGGGACACGTCATCCAACGGAACATCACGCGTAATGGTCGCGATCTTCTTGCTCATCAAGCCGGAGAGACGGCCTTCCAAAATGCGTTCGCGCATCTTGCCTTTGAGATCGGTATCCGCGTGCTCAATCACATTTTCAAGCGTGCCATATGTCGCGAGCAACTTGACGGCAGTCTTTTCACCGATGCCTGGAATGCCGGGTATGTTATCGCTCGCGTCTCCCATCAGCCCTTTGAGATCGGGGATTTGAGCGGGGGTTACGCCGAAGTCTTCAAGCACTTTTTCCGGGGTGTAAAGCACGGTGTCGCTCACGCCGCGTTTGGTGAAGAGCACACTCGTCTGTTCAGTGACGAGTTGCATCGCGTCCCGGTCACCCGTGACCAGCAGCGCGTGCAAGCTTTCTTCCTCGCATCGGCGCGCCATCGTCCCTAAAATGTCGTCCGCTTCAAACGTGGGGCATGTGAGCCTGCGAATGCCCATCGCGTCTAGACATTCATCAATCAAATCGAACTGTGGATAGAGCTCCGGCGCCGTGGGTTTGCGGCCGGCTTTGTAGGCTTCATAATCCCTATGACGAAATGTCGGTCCCTGCATGTCAAATGCGACGGCAAGATATTCAGGCCGCACGTCGTCCACGACTTTGAGCAGCATGGACAGGAAGCCAAAGACGGCATTGGTGTAGATCCCGTCGTCGTTGCACAGCGGTGGCAGCGCGTGAAACGCACGGTGCATCAGACTGTTGCCGTCGATGACGATAAAGGTTTCCGGCATGGCGATCCCCTCACATTTCAGATGGCCTTATGATACCACAAACGCGCCAAAATGACAAACGGGATACAGATGTTTATAAGCTGATCGCTGGTTTTATGTATTGAACGCCTCGTGATTTCAGAATGAACCAGATCATGTAAAACAAGTGGTTTTATTTTGAAATCTTTAAAACCGATAACATTCATTATCGACATAAAATCATTTTTCATTTAGACAATCATTTTTCGAAAAGACACAAAAGTTTCAAATAATATTTCAAACATTAAATTATATTCCAATTTCATTCAACCTGATCACTTGGCACGCCATTCACGTCAATTGATTAAAAAGGTGTGAGGACACCTGAATGAAGACAAGAAGGCAATACAATATGAAAAAATTGTTGACGCTCATGCTCGCTTTGGCGATGGTATTCGTCAGCGCAGCTGCCTTGGCTGAATGGCCGGAACGCTCCATCGAGCTGATCGTGCCTGCTAACCCGGGCGGAGATACCGACGCGAATGCCCGCGCATTGGCTGCCGCACTGCATGAGCTCAAAGGTTGGGACGTTGTGGTGACCAACATGAACGGCGGTTCCGGCGCAGTGGCCTATGAGGACATCATTGCCAATCCAGGCGACGGCTATCGCTATGTGTTCTTCCACAGCGGCTCCTGCATCACCCAGATGATGGGCATGTATGAGGGCTATGACGTGCTGCAGGACTTCAAGCTCGCCGGCATGCCGTTCATGGACAACTCCAACGCGTTCTTGATCAATTCTTCCAACGAAAAGTTCTCTGACACCGCCTCGATGGTCGCTTATATGAAGGAGCATCCGGGCGAGGTCACCTTCGCTACGGAGACCGGCAACTTCACGCATCTGCACGTGCTGGCCTTTGAAGAAGCCGCTGGCGTCGAATTCAACATTGTCGACGCGGGCACCGCATCCCAGAAGGTCACCGAGCTGCTAGGCAAGCGCCTCGACGTCATCGCGACGCAGGCGGGCTTAGTCCGCGATTATCTCGATAACGGCGATTTTACCTGCCTAGGCATTCTCTCCGACGAGCGTCTAGAAGGCCGTCCCGAGATTCCGACATTCAAAGAGCAGGGCTATGACATCGAGTTCTCCAAGTTCTTCTATCTTGCAGCTCCCAATTCCGTAGATGATTCCATCATCACAGCGATGAATGAAGCGCTGAAAGAGGTTGTGGAAAACGAGACGCTGAAGGATTACGCCAAGAACCAGCTTGTCGACCTCAATTACTTCACGCCTGAAGAGTCCGAGACGTTCTATCAGGAGCAGTATGATATTTACAAGGGTTACCTTTCTGACTACATCGAAGAGTAATCAACCATCGCATATCCCTATCACATCGCGGTTCTCGAAGATGTGCCAAGTGAGCTGTTTCAAAAGATCGGTTCGTTCCTTCTTGATTCTAGTCATGGCAAATGCGGCACATCTTCGGTCCGAAGATAAGCGGTTTCAGCAAAGGCATACCGAACCTCTTACGTCATGAAGCCGCTGTCAACATTTGATGAGGATACGAGAACGTCGATCCAATGAAAAGGAGAAGTATCATGAAAAAGACGCTTGCTTTGGTTTTGTCAGTACTGATGATTTTGAGCAGCTTCGGCGCGTTTGCCGAGGAGCCTGCTGAAGAAACTGATCCGGTCGCGGATCACATCGCGGCCAGTGCGGCTTCCCATCCCGCGGATACGAGCATGCGCTTTGGCAGGGAGCCCGAACCCTTCACAGCGGAAGAAGTGGAAGATGAGCAGCTGCTTGTGCAGACCATATTGTCCGCTGTGCCGCTGAGCACCGCGAAGACCAATCCGGTCGCTATGCCTCAGGTCATCGCCACTGTCCGCAGCAGCACCACCGATGAAGAACTGATGGCGTGGAAGTCGCAGGGCATCAGCGCTGTCGAGCTGTCCTTGGGCAACGACGAGCTGACCTATGAAGCGGCCGCGCCGATCGTCGAGCGTCTTCGCAACTTCCCGTATGGCGGTTTTGAAATCCTGCTTGCCACCAACCCCGCGCTGCAGAAGGACACGGCGATTCACTTGGCTCTCGATAATCGCGATGAGGAGATTCAGAAGACCATCGACTTCATGGCCCTGTTGAGCTCTCTGGACATCCATACGATGGCGATTGCTTGGCAGCCGTATGGCATTTCCCGCGCGTCTACCAACGAGTCCGTCACACTGCATGGCGGCAGTGCCAGCAATGTCAACATGAACAAGGTTGCTGAACTCCCGATCAAGGGCGAGCGCATTTACACCACCGAGGAGATGTGGGAGACCTTTGGCTACTTCCTTGACAAGGTTCTGCCGTATTGTGAGCAGTATGATGTCCGGATGGCCTTGCATCCGAACGATCCGCCGCAGCCCTATCAGGAGGGCGTTGGCGGCTTGATCATCAGCGCTGACGACTACAGACGCGCGTTTGATCTTGCCAACGACAGCCCATACCTTGGCATGAAGCTGTGCACCGGCTGCTGGTCCGAGGGCGGCATCATGTTCAGTGATAACTTCCTGGCCGACATCGATGAGTTTGTCCGCCGCGGTAAGGTATTTGAAGTGCACTTCCGCAACGTGACCTCACCGATCAACCGCGACTACTCCGGATACTTTGAGGAAGGCTTGGCTCAGGATGGCTACATGGATATGTATGCGATCATCAAGCAGTTCATCAAGAGCGGCTATGACGGCCCGATCTTCTATGATCACACCGTCGGCAGCGAGCTGGGCAACTATAATGCCAGCTATGTGGACAACGCTTGGATCGAGGGCCTCATCTATGCTGCACGCAGCGAGCTGGGCAATGAACTGGCCGAGGAAATCCTTGCTAAATCTGCGGAGTAATGTTTGACTGAATTTAAAGAACACGGTGATTTGTAAACCCCAATAGAATCATGGTGATTAGACT
>CAYUZP010000126.1:0-5821 GCA_964449655.1 uncultured Oscillospiraceae bacterium | reverse complement strand
AACAGGAGGTCTGCGGCATGATGATCACGCTCTTTGATGATGAACAGATCATGAAAGCATACACACAGGAGATCAGGGAAGAGGGACGAAAAGAGGGAGAAAATAAAAAGGCTATCGACAAGATGAGTGCCCTGAAGGCGCACAGAACATGGTAAGGCACATCGCGCAAAACGCCTCTCCGCGTGTTCATTGTGCGCAATAGAATGTTCCACAGTCTTCTGGGCATCTCATAGAGTCAGTAACCATGATATCGAATTTGGCCTGCCACAAACGTCATTCTTGATCACTTAAAAAGGAAAAGCGAAATGGCTCGTTGCGCGGCTTCAGCGCTGCGGGCTTTATCTATGCATGTGGATATCTTTGAAGTGAACGGTCATCATGAAGCTATTGGCCGCGAAGCAGAAGAATCGTCTCATCATAGAGGTCTCATGCGTGTTTTTTACAATACAATTTTAAAGGAGTTCAGGGCGCATGATGGACGTAAACTTGACAACAACGAGTAAAACATACGAATGTTATGTAATAAATTTACAGAATCACTTGAAATCGACAGCTATCATGTGATACAATTCGTTTGAGTGAAAGATCCGAAATAGCGGATATTTCATATCATTTATCACAAAAGGAGGATCCCTTATGAAACGCTTGAAGATGGCCGTGGCATTGCTGCTGAGCTTGATTATGGCAGCAGGCAATGTACCAGTCAGCGTTTTGGCTGGGGGGGGGTGGCTACTCTAAAGCCTATGCTGAAGAGTTGACCAGCGATGCACCGCCAGCACTGGAACTGGAGCCTGATCAGGTGACTGTGATGACTCCGGAGGATTTGCAGCCGGCCCCGACCCAGGCCCCAACGCCACCGCCGCCCACACCAGCGCCGCCTGTCCCCGAGCAGGCGTGGACGACGCCGGAAGAGCCGGATTTGCCGCCCGAGCTGGATCTTGAGCCCGACGCGGTCGTTGAAATGATGCCGGGGCCCGATGGCGAACCTGTGGTTGCGCCCACAGCAGTGCCAACCGCAACGCCGGAAGAGGAACCCGGAGATCAGCCAGGCGACGGCCCGACCAGTGCAGGCGCGGCAGCATATCCGCGCACGCTTGCCGACTTTGGCATTGAGATGCCGATCTCACGTGAGGACGCTTCTTACTTGCATCCGCAAACCCTTGTCGTCAGCGACGATAACGAAAACAACAGCTATTCAGGTTCGGCGGATGGGGACATGCATAAGTATCTCTATTCGACCAATTCCGTATCGCCCATCGAGGTTCGCTTTGACATCGATACGCTTCCTGCCCGCAACGCCTATCTGGCGATTTACGCATGGGACTGTGACGAACAAAACGGGAGACGGCCGGAATATGATGCGGTGTATGTCAATTCATACAAGGTTGGCGTCATGACAGGCGAAGATGGAGAGTGGAACACGACGCTGATCTCGATTCCCATTGAGTACTTGAGACAGGGAAGCAACTACGTGACGATCCACATCGGTTTGAGGGATTTAGATACAGGCGAAATATTTGAAGACCATTTTGGTTGGGCAATTCGAGCGAAATGGTTTCAGCTCTTGCTGGATGGCGGCAGCCATGCGAACAAGCCGGATTCGTTTTCAGTGACGCTTCGCAACGCGACATTGAGCAACAACCGCGTTTACTGCGAGGCGGCTGTTCACATCGACGCGAAGGAAAACGGAGATTATGATGTGGAGTTTTCTTTGGTCGATCGAACAAGCGAGAGTTCGCCAACCTATCTGCAGATCATATCGACAGACGCCAAGAGTGTCTCCGGCATCAGTATGGAGACATCCGGCACGCTTGATTTTGACTATGATTCGCCGTCAGGGGAATATCTGGTGCAGGTTTCGCTGAGGGATCGAGCGACATCCGAGATCCTGGCGGTAGACGAACAATTCTTCACATTTGAAACCCATACATTGCCCAATTTCGATATCCACAACATCAAAGCGGAGCTGGACAATGAGCAGTACACGAATCAAAGCGTCCACATGTTGGTCACGGCGTCGCTGACACCGGGATTGGACATCTCGGATATATGGTGCAATGTGGGCAACTGGTCCGTTGAAATGCACAGGGATGGCGATCAAATCAATTGTGCGGTTCCTGTGGATCAAAATGGCAACTACAGGGTAGAGATCACCTATATCAAGGACGGCGTTCAATGCTCCGCGCACACATACAGAACGGTCGATAATATCGACAAAGAGCCGCCGACGATCAAGTTTGATGTTTTAGATGCTAGTAACTATGTTTCTGTAGAATATAGCGATCAGTTGAGCGGCATACTCTCGGCGCAATACGCGACTGAGATTTCTTCTCAGCCCGCTTATGAATTGTCCGCTCCGGCCAGTCTACTTCCCATGCCTGTTTCGGGCGCTGTGCTGACGGAGGACGTGCAGCAGGACCTTCATATCTATTATCTGCTTCGGGATGTAGCCGGCAATGTCAGCGAAGGTTGGTTTGACCCTTTGACATGTCTGTATTATCCGGTCGCGCCATCGCCCACGCCTACCCCGACGCCGGCAAATCTGGAAGATGAATTTCGCAAATTTGTTCATAACTTGGCTAAACAGTATTATTCTGAAGAATACGATTATAATAAACATTATTATGATGCAGCTCAAGTGAAGGCGGAGTGGGATACTGGCGGTTTTTTAGGACGCAGAAAAAAAGACCCCTATTCTATTTACGATGGCAATGAATATACAAAGTCTTCCATACAACAGATGCTGATGGAGACGATACAGCAAAAGGCATCGGACATTGAGGATATGGATGTCAAAGATTATTATGTTGGTTTAATGGCAAACCCCAATTCCGGTACATGGGAAGAGAATATGCTGGGCATACTGGGTCAGGAAGACTATAACAATGATCTCGCTTCTGAACTTGAACAGATTGAGCTTAAGATTGCTGGAAATCTTGGAAACATGGTTTCTGATACGGTATCCGCTCTTTTTACAAAAGCGCTTACTGGTGTGACGAGTGAAAAATCTGCCGCAGGCGCAAAAACATCGAGTAAAAATCCTGCTAATGTCGGTATCGATATCATCAATACGATATTCGATGCTGCTATCGATGCTGTTTCTGAAATATTGCAAAAAGTGGATAAACAGTATCGAGAGGAAGTCGGCAAGATGATTACGAATCTTTACGCGAAGGCATTGCAAGTGGATTTCCTCGAAATGTACAACAATATCGATGATGTCATGCTGTCAGAATCCAAAAAACTGCGTCAAGATCTTTTAAATAAGGGGTCAAGGACGGATGAAGAAGAGCTCCTGCTCCATGAATTAAATACGTTACTTGATGGTATAGAAACTTTTGATGTGCGAAATCAACGTTTGATTGAGGGCAAGGCTGTTTCTTCCGCAGAAGCGGTCGCCGAAGCGATCGTGAAAGAAATCGGTTTTGAAGAAGTTCCGCTGATGACCGATGAAGAATTTATGTCTAAAATTGCTACAGAGACAAATAAAATTGTAGTAGACAAAATGATCGATATCGTTTTTGATGTGTCGAAAACAGTTTTCAGTGGTTTAGATGGTTTAGATACTGCAGATGACAGTGAAAAAAATGAGAGTTTAAAAAATACATATGATGCAGCAAAAGAGGGGTTAAAAGCTTCGATAAATGATATATTTACAAATGTAACTTCTGGAGATATAGAAGATGTCAATGGCGACGGAAAAAAGGATAATAAAGATTTGGGAATAATTATATTAAAGCAAGGAATAAATGGTACATTAAGTGTAATAGTAGATTGGATAAATGAAAATAATAAGCTGTCTAAAGAACAAAAAGATGATCTTAATAACACCTTTAAGCAGGTTAAGGAGCTTCTAGACGGTACTGGTGACATTGTCGTGCAGAACAAACTGGAATTTCAAGGCGATGCCGAAAATTCAATCAGCGAATCAAAAGAAGTTGCCGAATATTTGGTGGGTATTCTCCAATTAGACGATGAAATAACAGATACGCTGTTTCTGGATATAGAAGCCGATGCTGCGATCAAGAATGAAAAAGTCAATGATGAATTAAAGTCCGGTGTGAAGGGCATAGTGAGCGATGTCCTGGAGACAGCGAAGAATCTGCTGAGCTTGGCGGAGAAGTCGGCTGGGATTGGAAATCAAGCGGATAATGAAGTGTTTTATGCACAGCTCGCTTGCAGCATGTACTATGCCTATTTGGCGGCTCAAAACAGGCGCGAGTATCTTGACAACGTAAGGTATCGCTCATACACGGAATGGAATGTTGTGAAGGAAGCGGATATAAGATATCTGAAGGATTTTGTGAATCGCGTATATGCTGTATATGAAACGGATATGGTCGGCCATGCCTACTATCTCTCTCTTGACGCGGGGTGGCACTATCAAAATGATGGGCAGCATATGCAGGATGCAATGGACTTTTTTAACAACATAATGGAGAACATGGTTGAAACATATGGTGCACCTTTAACAGTGCTGACGCTTCCCGTAAACGGTTTGGTAACGTTTTTGGCCTCTTTAGGAATTGGATTGAGTAAATCCGAGTATCTGGAAGATGTCAATGAAAGTTGTGGTTGGCTCGATTATCAAACCGCTTGTGATGTGTACACTTATATCGCGGATTATGCGCTCAGCGCGCAAATCCCAAGCCGCTTCAAGGGCCTGTGATCGAGGAGGTAAAGGAAATGAAGACGATGAAGAGAATGGGCATACTGTTTGCGATGCTTTTCGCTCTTGGTTTTGCCTCCGCGATTGCGGAAGAAGTGGAAGAGATGGATTACAATCAAGCGATGAATGTGCTGGCGGAAGCGTCCGAAACGCTGGAAGCGCTCTCGGCAATACATGCTGAAAGCGAGGATGTCGGCAAGATCCTCGTCAATTGTCAAACTCAAATGATGTACGCGCAGATGAACCTGGGATTGCTCATCCCTACCGAGGAACAGCAGATCGATCAGTTCGCGCAGGCGGAGGAAGAGGCCGAAACGAACGTGGCACAGCGGTTTACGACACAGGCCAAATATATCGACGAGCTCGGTTTTGCGCAGGGCTATCAGCTCTATCGCAAGGGCGACTATACACGGCTGGAGGATACGATTTACGATGACAATTTGACCGAGCGTTTGCAATACATCCGCGTGGAGGTCGCGCGCCGTCCGGAAACATCCGAGGCGATGGTCCTTTTCACCGTGCTGAACATCGACGGTTTGTTGACCAACTCCGACCGTTATCTCGTCTATTCGGATGATGACAACACGAAATGCCTATACAGCAGAACGTTTGGCGAGACGCTGAACTACAGGATCGATCTTGAAGCGTGGTCACGAGGGCAGGAATATCCATGGGATGACAAGCTTCTCTATCCCGCGCAAAATCTCTGACGGACAAAAGAACCGGGACGAACTGTTCCGGTTCTCTTTTTTAAGAGATCATCTATAAAGCGATCCACTTCATATGAACGCAAGCACGTTATAATCATACGGTTATAATAAAGCAACTTTCTTGTTACGCGCTGAGCAAGGAGTTTTCTTTTTGTTGTAGCAAGAAATTCACTCTATTGGGTAAATGTTTAGTCTCCTGCTGGAATCAAAAAATATTGGGAAATCGACGTGTCCAGGGTGATTCATGGTATGGTTTTCATGCTTTAGTCACCCGAAATGCTTGGTCATTGCCGCTCGATCCGAAGCAGGAAAGGCCAAAGAGCGGCAGATTTCAGAATGCCACTGGGAGCCCTCCTGATCAAGCCGGCATACAAAGCCATGTCAGACCGCTGAGATTGCCATGAACCCGTATCTTCAGTGCTTTCTTGGGTTGCATGAATAT
>CAYUZP010000125.1:0-5862 GCA_964449655.1 uncultured Oscillospiraceae bacterium | reverse complement strand
AGACTGGCCGGTTTGCTGCACGTAGCGAAGCAGGTGGAGATCGGCAACACCGACAGTGCAGCGATCGCAAATGAACCGATCAGCGTCGACACTTTCAGAGGAGCGACCCGACTATGCGACTATTTTCTTGAAGCAGCAAAACTGATCTTGTTGCCCGATTCACAAGACCAAGAAAGGGCCGATGCAATGTACATCATGACGTTCATGCCAACGGATGGCAGCCCGATCACCCTGCGCGCCCTGCGCGCGAAGTGTTCACGATTCAAGCGTAAGAACCAGATGATCAAAGACCCGCAACGCTTCGACAAGCTGGTCGCTGAACTGGCGCGCCGACAATACCTGCGAATCGAACAACCAGCACCCGGCAAGAAAGGTGGCAGACCGTCTGAACTGGTATACGCTAATCCGATGTACTTTCAGACGAAATCGAACACCGAAAAATGAAATCCAAAAAATCCATGACAAAACCTACAAAACCTAAAATCAAGAATCAAAAGAACCTTGAAACCCCTATAAATACAAGATTTTATAGTATATAGGTTTTGTATATACTACCCAGTACAAAACCAATACAAAACCGGGTTTTGTAACGACTTTACCTGAAAACAGCAAAAATGGCACTTGCATAATCGAACACCGATCAGAGGGTGAAACGATGCCACGAATACCGGACATGATCGACCAGCACGGTTACAACCTGACCGATGCAATGCGCGAAGCTACGCTGTTCATGCAGCGACACTGGCCGCCGCAACCAGATTCAAACAGCTATTTCGATGCTGCGATCGCAGACCTGGAGAACACCGCAGCCGATCACCCAATCACCTGGACATTGCTAAGCGCAGCACTGTTTGCGCTTGAAGTCGAATGGATCATGCAATATGAATCCATAACCGCAGACGAAGCCGCCGAAGCTCTTGAAGTCTGGCAGGTGAAGATCACGCCCCGCAAAGCAGCCGAAGCAGTCACCGCGATCAACTCGCTGTCTGCGCCTGGCGAAGCAGCTAACAGCAATCCCCGCAGCGAACCCGCTGGTCGCTCTCCGTGAATCGCGATGACGCTGACCGCTAGCGCGTCGGATCGTCTGAATCCGCAACCAGCAGAGTAGGTTCTGTGGCGCAGATCGGATTTGCTGCGCCCTCTCCGACCCCGAAATTCACGCAGTCAATGCAGCAAAAAAGCGTTATTTCGCTACGCTTTTCACGTCAGAAAGGAGAAAACACCATGGAGAAGAAAGAGATCATGCAGCAACAGACCGTCGCCGATGACGCAGCGACCAGCACCGACACCGTCAAGACGAAAGTCACAATGGATGATGGGCAGCCCGTCAGCGAAGATGCGCTGGCCGAAGGTGGGCACTGCATTTTCGTCTGACCGCTGGCCGACACCGCCTGGTCGCAGCCAACAGACGATGAACAGCCGAAAGCCTGACCCGGATCGCTGATCGCAGCCCTGGCCGCTGGCCGCTTTTACCGCCGATGCAGCGTCGATGAAAGTAGCGAAAAAGTAGCGAAAAGGTAGCACAAATTTCGCCTGTTCAGCTGCGATTCATGGCGCAACCAGAACGCCGCAAATGGCCCTAGAATCGCCCCTGGTCGCAGACGATGATCTACACCTGCGAAGCGTCGCAAAAGCAAATAAAGCCGTTTCTGGCAATCCTGCGCAGCGTTGAAAGCGTGGTATGAAATCGCGTATTAATCCGCAAAAACTAGTCGATTTCTGCGCTCGCCGCCGCCGCGTAGAAGCGCGCCGCGAATCCAGTACCTTGAACGCTGGCCGGATGGCAGAACGTTTGCGACTAGTCACCGATCCGATCCGCGCAGCTTCGCACCTGGCCGCTGGTCGCTCGCCGATGCAGGTGGAGACACTGACCCCTAGCCCGATGATTTCTATGCTCGCAGCGCGTGGACACGGATGGAGACGATGCACTGTCTATGCTGATCGCGATCCTGCCCGATCCCCTGCGCCTGGTCACCGATCCCCTGGTCACTGATCGTGATCTCCATGGGCAGCACAACCAGCACCGCAGCAGAAGCCCGTAAACGCCCCTAGAAGCCGCGCCGACTGGAGACGATGAATTGTTGCACCGACCAGCAGAAAGCCGCGCAGACCTGCCACAGAAGCCCGTAAAACGCAGACAGTAAAAAAAGCGAAACCGACAGACGAATGTGCAACGATTGCAACGCTTCGCAGACCAGCACTGTCACCTGACCGCAGCTGCACAGACAGACTGACCGCTGACCATGATCCGTGATCTGGATCGCGTCGACTGTACCAAATTTGACGTAGCACGAAAGAGTAGCAAGAGTGGCACGAAAACACCAATAACTAGAGTGTTTCAGCATACCAAATGCAACGATCGTTACTTTTGGCACAAATCATTTTGAAATGGTCGCACCTGGTCGCAGCAAACAGCGAAATCGACCGCGATCACCTGCATAAAAGTCGCAGCGTTTATGCAGAGAAAAGACCAATAAGTAGGGTGAATATTATACATTCTGAATCGCTGTGCAGGGTGTACAAAAGCTGGAGACGGTTTTTTGACATGGGCAGGACATCTATGCGTGAAAGACGTGATTTGCGAAGAGATGCCGCGATCCGCTTTACAAAAGACCGAATTCAGCCTGCGATCAACACTGAATGACTGTATAGCCGTATACAGTTAAGACCAATAGAAAGGGTATTTCAGCGTTTCAGAAACTACAGGATTTGACACTCTCTGAAACTAGCCCTATTTCGCGTTTCAAAAACTGCGATTCTGAATTGTGGTACGTTTCAGCGAAACCAGAGACCTTTTGAGACCGTCTTAAAACCAATAGAAAGGGTGGTACAACGTGAACAAATACGAACTGATTCAGCAAACAGCACTGCGCGCCGGCATGACGCAGAAGCAGGTGAACACCATTCTTGACGCTGCATTGGAGACGATGATCGATGCGCTCGCAGCTGGCGACACGATCAGTATTCGTAACGTGGGCACGATCTCCATGCGCCGACACGCAGCGCGCACCGGATTCAATTTCGGCAAAGGAGACGTAGCGCAGACAGGAGCATATACGACCGTCAATTTCAGATCGTCGAAAGTGCTGCGCAACCAGATCACCGCCGGCATGAATCCGACCAGCAATCAGACCGACAACACCGAATCCGCTCGCAGCTGATCCGGATCGCTGGTCGCTACGTCACTGAACAGTGCTGATCTGGTCGCACGGGATCTGATCGACAGATTCATAGTCGATGAATCGCAAACGACCAGATCAGCATTTTTGCCGCAAACGTGGAGAAGCCACTATATATTGTGTATTGTTTATAGAAAAGTCGCAATATGTAGAGGGTTTTCGCAGATCGCCGTCTTGACAGGTTCATTTCTAAGGGTTATAATGAAATCAACCACAAAAGAAGCGCACCGAACCGCTAATTCGATGCGCACGCTACACTTACATCCGGCAAGATGTGTTTGTGTGTATAATTAAATATACCACGATCAGAAGTAAAATTCAAGACCTGAAGCCGCGCAAATGGGCCTGCGCCCTGGCCGAAAGACGTTTGTAATTATACCTTCTGACCAATAACGTGGGCATTTAAGAAAATTTTCTGGCGCGCTTCTTTTTGTAGGTGGCAAGATCACTACGAAAGGAGCGCGCTTTACTATGGCCGATTCTACCCCCGAAGAAAAGCTGGCAATCCGCCGCCAGCAAAACAAGAAAGCAGTCAGACTGTACCGACTGCGACACCCTGACCGCGCACTGATCATGCGTCTGCGCGATGCGCGTCGCTTGCTTCGACAGCACAATTTCACAGTGGGCAATGATGGTGACTGCGATCTTGATGACCTCCGAAGCCTGGAGCGATCGCAGCCGGCAACCAGCACGGATGAAGGTGGCGATCCGCGTGACATTGTTGAATGATGCGTTTTCAGAAGCCAAAGCACGTCTGGATGCGCCGACAGTCGCAGCGCACTATGGCCTGATCGCGAATCCCCGTGGTTACTGTCACTGCCCTGCGCACGTCGACAAAACACCGTCGCTGCGTCTGTACCCTGGCGACCGTGGGTTTTACTGTTATTCTTGCCACGCAGGTGGATCCGTGATCGACCTGGCGCAGCTGATCTTGAAAATCGATGACCCCTTGCAGACGTTGAAAGTGCTGGATCATGACTTTGCGCTGAACCTGCACCTGAATCAGCCGATGACCGTCGCAGAACAACAGCGCGCAGCGAAGCTGGCCGCCGAACGTCAGCACCGGCAAGAGATCGCCGAGATGGTCAACAACTGGAGATGGTCGACCGCTGACCGGATCGCCGTCAAGCTGCGATCAATCGATGAAATCACCGCAACCCGTGAACCGACCGCAACCGAAGCGAAGCAGCTTCGCAGGTATGATCGCTACGAATGGGCCTTTCGTCAGCTTCTTTCAGATGACATGGCCGCGATCGTGGATTTGTACCTGAACCGCGCAGAAGTGGAGAAAGAACTATGAGTGCAAAAGATGACCTGAAGAACCGGATCATGGGTTTACCGGATGACGAATTCGCGAAACTGGAGAAAGCGATTCAGCGTATTGAAGCCGACAAAACAGCACCGGATTCAGCGACAATACAAGGTGAACCCGTTACAAAACCGGTTTTGTCACCGTTTTGTGGGGGTTTTGTAACGAATTCAGAATCTCCCAATAATCCCAATACAATGGGCAGTTCTGGAGGTTTTGTAGGTTTTGTAGGTTTTGCAACGATAGAACCGTTTGAAAATAATCCGGATGATCTGCCGCCGTTTGATCTGGAGGTGTTACCAGCTTCGATTGCCGACTATGTGAAAGCCCTGGCGACATTCACAGAGACCCCGATCGAAATGGCCGGATCGCTCGCACTGTCTGCGCTCTCCGTGGCAGCACAGCGAATGTTTGACGTCGAAGCCCGTGGATCGTGGCATGAACCGCTGTCAATCTACATGGCCGTGATTGCCGACAGTGGATCACGCAAGTCTGGAGTGCAGCGACCAATCTTTGCACCGATCCGCGAATATGAGAAACTGCGCCGTCAAGATGACGCAATCGACGTAGCGATGAACCGTCAAGAATACGACATACTGAACCGTAAGATCGCGAACCTGAACAAGCTGATCGCCGATCCGAAGATCGACCAGCAGCAACAGACCGAATACCGCAACCAGCTGAACGAAGCTACGATGAAGCTTGCAACCTTTCAGCGATTGTACCCGCTGCGACTGATCGTCAGCGACACGACCTATGAACAACTGACCGTCTTGATGCAGAACAACAATCAGACCATGGCGATCGTAAGCCCTGAAGCGACTTTGCTGACCGAACTGCGCACCGGCAAATATGGTGACAAAACTGGTGGCGAACTGGATGTGTTTTTGAAATCACATGACGCTGAAGAACTCTACATAGACCGACTGACCCGCGAATCGATCTTTCTGGATCACCCGCACATGGCAATTTCGATTTGCTCGCAGCCAAACGCAGCGACCAGCTTCGCAACCGATGAGATCATGCGCGACCGTGGCATGGCAGCAAGATTCTTGTATTGCCCGGCATACTTGCATAGTCTGGTCGGCAAGCTCTGTGGCAATCCGCCGCAAATACCGCAAGAGATCGAAGATCGCTATGCTGAATTCTTTTTCTCTTTGCTCTCCATGACTTGCACGTCGACGAAGCAAGAAACACTGTACCTTTCATCTGAAGCAGACGCAGTTCTGACCGAATACATAATCCAGATCGACCGCCGGATGCCGAACGATCTGAACGGGATTCAAGACCTGGCTGGCAAGATGCATGGCACCTGCGTAAGACTGGCCGGTTTGCTGCACGTAGCGAAGCAGGTGGAGATCGGCAACACCGACA
>CAYUZP010000124.1:0-5893 GCA_964449655.1 uncultured Oscillospiraceae bacterium | reverse complement strand
GCGGGGCTGTATAACTTGCATTACGTGTTTGAACAAACAATGCGGTGAGCGGAAAGATTGGGGTAAGCGGCAAAATGAGACGGGACAAGGAGCTTCGGAAAAGTGACCAAGACTGTGGGGCGGGACAGGATCGCGGGACGGGGCGGGAAGGGAAGCGCGATGAACAGAACATGAAGGAGGCGTATGGATGGCACAGAGGATGGCGGGGGACACGCGGCTTGGGCCCGGGCATGTGGCCGCGGCGAGCAGGCAGCCGCTCAAGGAAGAGGAGCGGGCGCTGGTCGATCGCGGGTACACGCTGTTTGAGGATTTCAGGGAAAAGCTGCGCGAGCAGCACGAGCAGATGCGCGAATCGCGGCTCATGCGGCAGATGAAGCAGGCGGAGCGGGCGGTGGCGATGGCGCCGGGGAACACGCTCAACTCCTGTGTCGATCACGCGATTGCGGATCAGATCGACAACATGCCGGAGGCGGTGCTGGTTCCCGAGCGCGAGGAGACGATGAGAAGCGCGGAGGAGATGAGCGACGTGGTCGGCTACGTGCTCTATCAGACGGGCTGGGCGGGCAAGTATCAAAAGCTGATGGAGGACGCGATTGTGACGGGCACGGGCGTCGCGCAGGTCTATTGGGACGACGATCTAGAGGACGGGCAGGGCATGGCCGGCGTGCTGATCTGGCATCCGGAGGACTTCTATCCCGATCCGATGGCGGAGGACATACAGGACGGGCGCGGCTGTTTCAAGGTCACGCACACGACGGTGGCGTGGATTGAGGAGCGCTATCCGCACGTGCGCGGCTATGTCGAGGAGGAGCGGGACGCGTGGAGCGAGGGGTGTTTTGAGGCGCCCGAGGGGGACAGGAGCTGTGAGCTGCTGGAATTCTGGTACAAGCAATACGACGCGGGTTCGCGGCGCACGACTGTGCACATGGCGCAGTTTGCGGGCAGGGCGCTGCTCTACAGCACGCAGACGGGATATGGCGTTGAAGGCGGGAAGGGGGCGTTCAAGGACGGTGTCTACGCGCACGGGAAATACCCGTTCACGCTATACCGTTACCGCACGGTTTGGCGCAGGCCCTTTGGTTCGGGGCTGATCGACGACTACCGCGAGACGCAAAACGCGATTGACCGGTATCAGAAGTACATCGACGACAACGCGCGGCTGAGCAGTGTACAGCGGCATTTTATCCGCAGGGGGAGCGGGATCAGCGCGGAGGATGTGGCGGACATGAGCAGGACGATCGTCGAATGGGAGGGCAACGACATACGCGAGGTGCTGCAGACGGTGCAGGCCGCGCCGCTCAACGGGCAGGTCTATCAGATGATGCAATACCTGGTGGACAACATGAAGCAGGACTGTGGGCAGACGCAGTTCAACCGCGGCGAGGGCGGAGGCGGCGTGACCGCGGCGACGGCGATACAGGCGCTGCAGGACGCGGGCGGCAAGATCATGCGCTGGCACACGGCGATGTTCAAGGAGTCTTTTAGGGAGATGATCGAGCAGATGCTCTTTGTGCTCAGCGAGTACATGGAGCCGGGGCGGACGCTGCGCATTGTGGACGGATGGGAAACAGGCGACGAAATGCGGGAGCGGAAGGTCACGCTGACCGCGGCGGGCGAAAAGGGGCTGCCGAGGCCCGCGTACACGGTGCGCGTGCAGGTGCAAAAGAGCAATCCGCTGCAGGTGCAGGCGGACAACGAATTTTTGCTGCAGGTCGCGCAGATCTGTGCGCAGGGCGGGAAACCCCTGCCGCCGGAGGCGGTGATACGGCTGATGGAGGGATACAGGACGAAACAGAGCGTATTGCGCGCCATAGAGGAAAGCGATCAGCGGGATGCGCAGCTTGAGCAGCTGAAGGAGGAGAACGAGCGGTTAAGCGCGCTATTGCGGGCGGCGCAGGAGGGCGCGATTTGAGCGAGAGGGGCGTGGAAGTCACAAAGGGCTATGAACAGGCGCGAAAGGAGGGATGAGCTTTGTAAAGACAGGCGTAAAGCAAAAATGAAGGCGGGCGACAATCCCTAAATGGGAAGACATCGAAAGGAGGAAACATGGAGGAGCAATTTGAGCGCCAGGACGTCACGGCGGAGCAGATCGAGGAAAACCTAAGCGAAGAGGCGCATGAGCAGGCGGAAGCCGAGGAACAGCAGCAAAGCGAGGACGCGTCAGAGCGCATACGCGAGGGCATCGCGGAGCTGTACGCGGACGGCTGGAGCACGGAAGAACTGCTCGCGTTCTCGCAAGACGCGCAGGCGAGAGAGGCGATCGCGCGGGATCAGAGCGTCACGCGGGCCGCGTGCGGGTATCTGCATGGGATGATCAGGCAGGGCGGCAAGCGCGGCGTGCCGACTGTGCAGCGCGCGAACATGAGCTATACCGATGAGGCGTCGAGGATCGAGAACATGACGGACGAGCAGTTTGACGCGTTTTCAAGGCGGGCGCACGAGGCGATGATGCAGGGCAAAAAGGTGAGGCTGTGATGCGGGAAGGCGCTAAAACGCGCGGGCGGCGATTTAGACGGGTCTCATAAAAAAGGACGAAAAAAAGACAGTGACAAAGACAGGAGGCAAAACATGGCATACACGAGCACGGATACCAATATGACACAGAGCACCGGACTGACGCCGGGCATGCAAACTTACTACAACCGGGAACTGCTGCGCACGTTTGAGCCGGAGCTGGTTCATTTGCAGTTTGGGGACGAGCACCCGATGCCCATGGGCAATGGGTTGGTCATGAACATGCGCAAGCTGGTTCCGCTTGAGACGAAGACGACGGAGCTCACCGAGGGCGACCCGGGCGAAAGCGTCATGCTCTCGGAGACCGAGGTGACCGTGCGCCTAGGCCAATACGGCGAATACGCGCGATGCACGGACAAGCTCGACATGAGCCATCTGGACGCCAACATCATGCGCAAGACGAAGCTCTTTGGGGACGCGGGCGCGAGAAGCATCGATGCCGTCGTGCGTGACGAGCTGGCGACATGCACCAATGTCATCTATGCCGGCGGAAAGACGGGCAGGGATCAGCTGACGGCGGCGGACAAGCTGACCAGCGTGGAGCTGAGAAAGGCGGTGCGCGCGCTCAAGAAGGCGCACGCGCAGAAGTTTGGGGGATACTATGTGGCGATCATCGGGCCGGACACGCTCTATGATCTGCAGGACGACGAGACATTCGTATCCGTCGCGCGATACCAGGACAAGGAGGCCATCTACACGGGCGAGATCGGCAGGCTTTTTGGCGTGCGGCTGGTCGAAACGACGGAGGCGAAGATATTTGAGGGGGAAGGCGCGGAAGGCGCGGACGTCGCGAGCGTGATCGTACTGGGGCAATACGCCTATGGCATCACGAGCTGGAAGGGCGCGAGGCCGCGCGTCATCGTCAAGCCCGCGGGCAGCGCCGGTTCGGGCGATCCGCTGGAGCAGATCTCCACCGTCGGCTGGAAGATGGACGGCTTTGGGGTCAAGCTCCTGCAGCCCGAGTACGCGATTCGCATCGAGTGCGGCTTCAGCGCTTAAATGGCGCCGGGCGGATTTCCCGCGTGAACGATGAAGTGATGACATAAAGGAGGCAAAACGGTTGATCAACACGACAAGGACGATGGAGCGCACGAGCACCGTGCTCAGCGAGGCGTGCGCAAAGACGCTAGAACAGATGAAACGCAGGATGGCCGAGGCAGGATGTCCCGAATACGAGACGGTTCACACGGTCATACCGCTCACGCCGGGCAGCCGTGACGACGTCGCGTTCGTCGGGCTCAATGGCGTAGGATTCCACTTTATGCGCGGGCAGGCGGTCGATCTGCCCGTGCCGCTGGCGAACATACTCAAAAACGCGGGCGAGCTGTGAGCGCGCGCGAAATACAGGGCGAGATCGTCATACCGGCCCCAAAGGGCGTCTATCAGGCGCTGGGGGACGCGAATCTCGCCACCGATTATGCCTACCGCGCGCAGAACATACGCACGCAGCGCGGGCTGCTCGCATCCGCGTACGGCACGAGCCGCGCGTTTCCCGCGATCAGTGAGACGCCAACGCCGGTTGAAACGTTCACGCGGTTCACGCGGCGCAACAGGCCCGACGATCCGCAGGTGTTTGTCGCGGCGGGCGGCGGCGCGCTCTACACGTACACGATGGGCACGGAGGGCTGGGTCAGCCGCGCGGATGGGTTTTTAAGCGACAAATGGAGCTATGTCACCTATGAGACGGCGGGAGAGGACGCGAGTGTCATCGACATATTGATCCTCTCCAACCCCGCGGACGGCATGGTCGTGCTCTACGGAAATGATCTGCACGTGGAGCGAAAGGCGCTGCACATCGGCGATGGGAACGAGGAGGTTCGTTTCGCTGTGCTGGGACGCTACGCGGAGCGCATATGGGGGACGGGCGCGCCGGGATATCCAGACAGCGTGTTCTATTCGCGTCCCTACGATCCGTTCAACTGGGACGGCATCCCCGAGACGCCGGAACTGGGCGGCGGGGTGATCAATCAGCCGACATGGGACGGGGAATCGTTCCTGGCGCTGACCTCCTTTGGCGGATACCTGCTCGCCGTCAAGCCGAGTACGCTCTTTGAGATACGCGGGAGCGATCCGGCTAGCTTCACCATCCATGCCGCGTTTGGCACGGACGGGCCCGTCGAGGCGAGAACGGTCTGCGCGGAGCGCGACAGCGTGTTCTTCCTGTCAGAGGGCGGGCTGGGCCAATACGACGGGCAGTCTTGCCGACTGGTCAGCAGGGACGCGCTCTATGAGACGATGCGGCTGCGCATGGAGGGCACAAAGGGCCACGCGGCCGCGTGCGTCGCGGGGCATGTCTACTATCTCGCGCTGTGCGTGCGGGAAAAGGAGGGCGACGTGCTGCGCGAAAACAACACGGTCGTGGAGTATGACCTGGAGCGTGGTACGTTCATGCTGCGCACGGGGCTCATGGTCAAGGATTTCTTCGCGCTGGGCGACATGGTGTACTACACGCAGGCGGACAGCCCGCACGAGATCATGCGCTACGGCGACAGCGCTTCGGGCAGCTACGCGGGAAAACCGATGGCGTGCGTATGGGAGACGGCATGGCTGGATCTTGACAAGGGGACGAGGAAGCGCGACTTTCTGCTGCGCTTTACCGCGGAGGCCGACGGGGAGGACGTGCCGCTCACATTTACGCTGATAGGAGAGCGGGGCGAAAAATCGCGCGTGGTCATGCTGGGGCGCAGAAGGCGCGATTACCGCGTGAAGATACAGTGCAGCGCGAGGCGCGTCAGGCTGCGCATAGAGAGCTTTGCGCGCGAGGCATGGCGGATACACGGCGGGGTGCAGATCGTCTACACGGCCGATGAGGACGGGGACGGATGACTACAGTGAACAGAGGAGGCAAACATGGCATACAGGGAACCAAAGGTTCCACAGTTTAGGGAGGGGATGGCATACGGCGAGGCGATACGCGCGCTGTGCCTATTCCTGCGTGAGGACTGTGCCGCGAGCTGGAACGCGGACCGCAAGAAGGACGAGGAGATCCGCAAGATCAAAGCGCGCCTTGACGCGCTGGAGGGGAGGTAGGCATGGCGAGGCAGAGCAGCAGCGTCACAAGGCATGTCATAGACTGGGACATGGTGCAGTCGATCTTAGCGGGGCTGAGCGGGCAGATGACCGACGAGCAGATTGACGCGTATGCCCAGGAGCTTTTGCACCCGCAGCTGATGGCGGATCTTGAGGAGAGCCAGCAGCGATACGACGCGGCGAGGCTGGGCAAGCAGCAGGAGATCGAGGACATCGTATCATCCCTTGCGAAGAGCATCGAAAATACGCGAAACGCCTATCAAAAGAGCAGGGCAGACTGAGGGCGGCGAGGTGAAAGCGACACTTACGCATCCCGCGGGAAAGCGTATATCGTGTTGACAAGCGGGAG
>CAYUZP010000123.1:0-5922 GCA_964449655.1 uncultured Oscillospiraceae bacterium | reverse complement strand
TTCCAAAATTCGGCGGAAATGTCATCGCATGTCAAACAGTCGCAACGCCATTCATAAGGGTTTGCCCTATTCGAAGTAAAGAGAGTTTCGCTTGTGGACAGCGAACGTTCATGAGTTTATACAAAATGCATGCATCATGAATCGATAAAGGGGGGCAGATGATCTATGAAGAGAATGTGTTGGATTGTGATCTCTTTCGTTTTAGTGATCGTACATCATTGCGCTTATGCCGAGAGTTATCTCACATACGGCACAGAAAATGTACCGGATGAAATAAAGGCGTATCTCGAAAACAGCCCGTGGAAAGATTGGGAGATCACGGGTTATGTCAATCCATCGGGTATTCAAATTGAGGATGCGTGCGCATTTGTTGCTGTAAAACAGGATCGCGCGAATAACCTGTTAGCCTTCGGTGCAGATCATGGAAAATGGAAATATCTTTGGCACAGCACCACTGCGCTGCCGCAAGTGATTGAACCTGTTTTGTTGGCTGACGTGAGTGGCTTGAGTGATCAGCGTATCGGATTTACCTCATATTATATCTATAACTATGAAATCGCCGAGGCTTTCTGCACCTGGGTTCTTGAAGATGACCAAACATGGCACTTGAATACATTGGAGCACTACTATCCTCTCATGTTTTTTGATACATCTGCTGAAAATGCCATGCACATATATAATACAGGCTGGGTAAGTGAAGAGACGGACATCTGGCTCTTTGGCTCCTTTCAAGCAGATCTTCGGTCTTTTGATTTCAGCGCGTTTCCAACAACGGTTGAAGACGCCATGGATTATATCGATTTGGCGTATCTATCAGAGCTTGCCATGAAAGGATTGAATCCTGAAAACGTTGTTTTTCCGAAGGGAGAAATCCATCGTGTCTATCAAGGACCGGGAGAGGAATATGGGCAGGCAGGCCATGGAAAAGCTATTGTCAGCACAAATGATTGGATACAGGTCTTTGGCATATATCAGGATTGGTTGTTGGTTCAATATGAAATTTCAGAAGGTCATCTGCGCATTGGGTGGATAACGGCTGATGCGCTTTCTGATAATGCAGGAGTTGAAGCGCTTGCTTTTACCTCAATTCCTGTCAGTTTGAGTGCAGAAACAGTTTTAACCGACGATCCTTTCTATTCGCGGGAGCAAATGGCGGTATTGCAAAAGGGAACAGCTGCTCATTGGTTGGCGACATACGAGGGGGATGAGGACCGTTGGGCGTATATACGATGCGATACGCAGCCACCTATGTTTGGCTTTGTGCCGATCGATGTGCTTTCTGTTACGCTGGATGCAAGCGAATAAACTCAAATTGATACTGTCTGACATCGACGCGTGTTAGCTCGAGGATATGAAGAAGAGATTATCCGTCAATATTTAGTACATTGCAAAATAAAATCGAATATTGGGCAGGTATGAAATAAATATTCTCAGACAGTTGCGCAAGGACTTTGTCCTCGTGCCTGTCGATTTGAGCGATCAAGGCATTTGAATGCTGCCAGATAACAAAAGTCGCTTCATTGTACGTATAATCATATTGCCCGAGCTGTGTCTATGATTGTAATTTGAACGGGCAAGACATGATTATATTTATCCTCTTCAAAATCTAGTGAAAGTTGGGCTGTTACGTCGCCTTCCTGAACCGAGTTTTCAATTCTATTGGAGCGATACGATGAATCTGAACGACCTGAACAGAGAACAGCGGCTCGCCGCGGAAACGCTCGAAGGACCGCTATTGGTACTCGCCGGCGCCGGTTCAGGCAAGACGCGCACATTGACTTACCGCGTCGCGAACCTCATCGATCAAGGTGTGCCGCCGTGGTCCATCATGGCGATCACGTTCACCAACAAAGCGGCCTCCGAGATGCGTGAACGCATTGAACAGCTTGTTGGAGAACGCGCGCAAGACGTTTGGGTTTCGACCTTTCATGCGGGCTGCGCGCGCATACTGCGCCGGGACATCGAGAAGCTCGGATATACCCGTTCATTTACGATCTACGATGACGAGGATGCTTACAGCGTCATACGCGATATTCTAAAGCATCTCAATCTGGATGAAAAGACCTTTCAACCCCGATGGCTGAAATCGGTCATCTCCGATGCGAAAAACAGGCTGCTGGGGCCGCAGGAGTGGTTTGAGCAGTCCAATCGTGGCTATCAGGAGCAGATCGCGTTGGATGTCTATACCGCTTATGAGGAGCGGCTGAAGAGTTCAAACGCTTTGGACTTTGATGATTTGCTCGTGCGCACATTGGATCTTTTGACGTCGCACCCGCCCGTGCTGGAGGCGTATCAGCATCGCTTTCGCTACATCCACGTCGATGAATATCAGGATACGAATGCTGCGCAATATATGTTGGTGCGTCTGCTGGCACAAAAGAGCCGAAATCTCTGCGTGGTAGGTGACGACGACCAGTCGATCTACAGCTGGCGCGGCGCGGATCTGCGCAATATCCTCGATTTTGAAAAGGATTTCCCGGATGCCAAGGTGATCAAGCTCGAACAGAATTACCGATCGACCGCGAATATCCTTGACGCGGCAAATCAGGTGATCGCCGTCAACGAAAACCGCAAGGACAAAGCGCTTTGGACACAGGAGGGGCCGGGCGAACCCATACGCGTCTATTGCGCGAGCGACGAGCACGACGAGGCGTCCTGGGTCTGTCAAAAGATCCGGCAAACCGGCGAGGATCTCTCTTGCTTTGCCGTGCTCTATCGCGCAAACTCGCAGTCCCGTGTCATTGAAGAGGCGTTTGTGCGCACGGGCATACGGTATCGCGTCTACGGCGGTCAGCGATTTTACGATCGCAAGGAGATCAAGGATATATTGGCCTATCTGCGCGTGATGATCAACCCCGCGGACGATGTTTCCGTGCGCCGGATCATCAACGTCCCTAAGCGCGCCATAGGCGATACGACGCTCGAAGAACTGACGCGCAGTGCGCAAGCGCAAGGCGTGCCGCTGCTGACGGTCTGCATGGATATTCCGGAAACGCTGCCGAGCCGTGCACGCAACAACGTCGGGAAGTTTGCGGAGCTGATGCTTGATTTGACGATGCTCGCCGAGACGATGAAGCTGACCGATCTGGTTCGGCATGTGATCGATGTGACGGGGCTGGAAAGACAGTATGCCAAGCAAGATGACGATGAGGCGCGCTCGCGCGTGGAGAATATCCGCGAATTTTTGGGCGCCGTACAGGAATACGAGGAGAAGACGGAGAACGCGTCGCTCTCTGATTATCTTGAAAATGTAGCGCTGATCACGGATCTCGATGCGATGAGCGATGACGGCGGTGTGGTCACCATGATGACGCTGCACAGCGCGAAGGGTCTCGAATTTCAGAACGTGTTCATCGTCGGCATGGAGGAAAACCTGTTCCCATCCTCGCGCAGCTTTGATGATCCCGCGCGCATGGAGGAGGAACGAAGGCTATGCTATGTCGGCATCACGAGGGCGCGCAAGAGGCTGTATCTCAGCTATGCGACGAGGCGAATGCTCTACAATCAAATGCAGTTCAATGAGCGCTCCCGCTTCCTGGACGATATTCCGCCCCGCGTGCTTGAGATGGAGTATTCCGAGGAAACGCTTGACTTTGAGCTGCGGCAAGGCGGCTGGCATCGCTACAGACGGCAGCGCTGCGCGTCCGGCGAGCCCATGGGCAGTTCCTATGCGCAGCGCAGCGTGAAGCCAGGGGAGCAGCGCGCGGACATGCGCTTTATAGCGGGTGAGTCTGCTGTTTCAGGCGCGCAGCGCAGCATGGACGGCACATGGCATGGGCATAAGACGGATGCGGCACAAAAAGGGGATGCACAGTTTGCGCTGTTTTCGCCGGGCGATCACGTCGAACACAAAAAATTTGGGCGCGGCGTGGTCATACGCGTGCAGGGACAGGGCGCGCAAACCAAAATCATGATCCGGTTTGACGATCTCCATACAGGCGTCAAGGAATTCATGCTGTCCGTCGCGCCGATCGTCAAAATCAAGTGATATGGATTGTTCATATCAATAAAAAGCGATTATTTGATAACTATATTTATTTAATTTATTTAATCCATGCAATCAAGCAATGGCAAGGAGACGGCCCACATGGACGAAACATCGCGCATGCGTGAGTTGATTTTGAAGCTCAACGAGGCGTCCCACCGATATTACGATCTTGACGATCCCGTCATCTCTGATGATGAATGGGATGCGATGTACGCCGAGCTTCGAGCGCTGGAGGCACAGATGGGCGAGGTCATGCCCGATTCCCCGACGCGTCGCGTTGGCGGAGACGTGATGGAGGGCTTCGAGGAACATCGGCATATCGCGCGTCTTCTGAGCCTTGACAAAGCACAGAGCAAGGAAGAAGTGGTCGCGTGGGCACAGCGCTCGCAACAACTTACCGAAAGCGCGGGCGGTCTCCCTCGAAACAGCTACTGCGTCGAATACAAGCTGGATGGTCTGACGATCAATCTCACCTATGAGGGCGGCAAACTGACACAGGCAGCGACGCGTGGAAACGGTGAAATCGGCGAGGCGATCCTGCCGCAAGCGCGCACCATTCGCTGTATTCCGCTTGTGATCCCCTTTCAAGGACGCATGGAGGTGCAAGGCGAGTGTATCATGCGTCTTTCAACGCTCGCTCGCTACAATGAGACAGCCGACGAGCCGCTTAAAAATGCGCGCAATGCCGCTGCCGGCGCACTGCGCAACCTTGATCCCAAGGTGACCGCAAGCCGACAGCTCGACGCGCTGTTCTATCAGGTCGGCTACATCGAGGGCGAAAGCTTTTCCACGCAGCGCGATATGCTCGATTTTTTACAACGGAATGGTTTGCCTGTCAGTCCCTATGCGCGCGAGGCGGAGACAATCTCCCAGGC
The DNA here is from genome assembly GCA_964449655.1 of uncultured Oscillospiraceae bacterium. GTDB lineage: Bacteria > Bacillota > Clostridia > Christensenellales > Aristaeellaceae > Ventricola. The sequence continues at coordinate 1,059 of CAYUZP010000123.1, read as the reverse complement.
GCTCGCACTCGTGGATGAGATTGAAGAGGAGCGGGATTCTCTGGACTTTCTCATCGATGGCGCGACGATCAAGCTGACCGATATGCGTACACGCGAGGTGCTCGGCAACACGGACAAGTTCCCGCGCTGGGCTATCGCTTACAAATTTGCTGCGGAAGAAGCGGTCACCCAATTGCTTGGCGTCACATGGGAGCTGGGCAGAACGGGCAAGCTGACCCCGCTGGCACATCTTGAGCCGGTTGCTCTCTGCGGCGTGACCGTTCAACGTGCGACGCTCAACAACATGGGCGATATCCGCCGAAAGCATGTGCGCGTTGGCGATAATGTCTGGGTGCGCCGCTCAAACGATGTGATTCCGGAGATCATGGGCATCGCATGGGAAGGGGAGGGAGAACCGCCTGAAACGGATATCGAGCTGCCGTCTGCCTGCCCTGCGTGCGGAGGCCCTTTGACTGAACGCGGCGCGAACATCTTCTGCCTCAATCGCCAGTCCTGTCGCCCGCAAGCGGTTGCGCGAATGGCGCACTTTGCCTCCCGTCAAGGCATGGATATCGAGTCATTCAGCGAGAAGACTGCGGAGTTGTTTTATGACAAACTAGGCGTGCGCTCTGCTGCAGATCTCTACACGATCGACAGGGAAAAGCTCCTCGAACTGCGCGGCTTCGGCGAAAAGAAGGCTGACAAGCTGCTTTCTGAAATTGAAAAGAGCAAGGACTGCGAGCTGGATGCGTTCCTGTTTGCCATCGGCATACCCAACATCGGGAAGAAGACCGCGCGTGATCTGATGGCGCATTTTGGCTCGCTCGACATGTTGATGGAGGCGACGGAAGAAGAACTCGTTTCGATCGAGGATGTCGGAGAGATCGTCGCCGCGTCGATCACGGGCTATTTTGCGGATGAAGAGAATCGCGCGTTTGTGCGCCGGCTGCTTGACTGTGGCGTGCGACCCGTTGTGCATGAGATGCAGGACGCAGGTACGCTGTTTGCGGGGATGACCTTTGTGCTGACCGGCACGCTTCCCACGCTTACCCGCGCACAGGCGGAGGAACTGATCCGGAA
>CAYUZP010000122.1:0-5928 GCA_964449655.1 uncultured Oscillospiraceae bacterium | reverse complement strand
CATGAAGAAAAAGAGATTTTACATCAGCATGAAAACAGAAGAATACTTGGAACAGATTATAAAACCTTAAAAAGTAAACACCAGAAAGAATTGGGCTAGTAAAAACATTCATGCGGTTGTCCTGATTTTTCGCAAGAGGGTATTGACGGTCAGTTACTATTGTATTACAATAAAAGAAAAGGATGTGATGGATGTGGAACAAGGGAAACCGCCGGCCTTTCAAGTCAAGCGCAATAAATATTCAGGGGCATCCACGATCGTATCCTTTCGCTTCCCAAAGGATCTTGTCGATGCACTGGATGATGCGGCACATCAAGCCGGGCGATCCAGAAATGAGTTTGTGATGTTGGGATTGGAGTATGCCCTAGAAAACCTTAAAATCGTGGAATAGATGCAATACACTGGAATCAGAAGGGGAAAAGCTCTATGTCGGTTATCAAATGCAAGATGTGCGGTGGGGATATCGTACTCAATGAAAATCAAACCATCGGAACATGCGAATATTGTGGCTCGACGATGACGCTGCCCAAGATAGACGATGAGCAGCGCGCCGCGGCGTTCAATCGCGGCAATCACTTTCGTCGTATGGGCGAATTTGATCAGGCGCTGGTCGTCTATGAGCGGATCGTCAGCGAGGATGATACGGATGCGGAGGCGCATTGGTGCTGCGCGCTCTGCCGCTTTGGCATAGAATACGTGGAGGATCCACAAAGCCACGAATGGATACCCACCTGCCACAGGGCAAGCTTTGACAGCATTCTCGATGATGTCGATTACAAAGCCGCCATCGAGCACTCCGATGCACTTACAGCCCGTCGCTACAGGCTGGAAGCGGAACGCATTGCCGAGGTGCAGCGGGACATCCTGCGTTTGTCTCAGAGCGAGCAGCCATTTGACGTGTTTATCTGCTATAAGGAGTCTGATGACAGCGGCGAGCGCACCCGCGACAGCGTTTGGGCACAGGACATCTATTACCAGCTCACGGAAAATGGCCTGCGGGTGTTCTTTTCCCGCATTACGCTGGAGGACAAGGCGGGCACAATGTACGAACCATACATCTTCGCGGCGCTCAACAGCGCGAAAGTGATGGTGGTCGTGGCCACGAAGCCGGAATATGCGAACGCCGTGTGGGTCAAAAACGAGTGGAACCGCTTCCTCGCGCTCATGAAGAAAGACCATACCAAACTGCTCATCCCCTGCTATCGCGACATGGATCCGTATGATCTGCCCGACCAGCTTTCCGTGCTGCAAGCGTACGACATGAGCAAGATCGGCTTTATGCAGGATCTCATACACGGCATATCAAAGGTCGTGGACAGGGAAGAGACCGAGGAACAGAAGGAGACCGTCGTCGTTCATGCTGAGGGTGGCGCGAACGCGGACGCGCTGCTCAGGCGCGGCAATATGGCGCTGGAGGATGGGGATTGGGATGATGCCGACGGTTTTTTTGAACGCGTACTGGATATGGATGCTGAGTGCGCGGAAGCGTATGTGGGGAAGTTTCTCGCAGAAAAGCGGGAGCCAACGCTTGATGCTTATCTGAATGGATTGCTCTACCAAGTAAGGCAGGTACAGCCGGTGACGCTGAATGCTGTCGATGGCGCCCAAGAAAACATGGACAGGTGTCTGGAGCTTTATGGTGTTGCGGGATACCTTGACCGCAAAGAGATAGAACCTTTGCTTGCGTTTGAGACGACCTATGAATCCGCAACACAAGAGATGCAAACGCTTCGTGCAGCGACATATGATGAACTGACGCAGGACAGGTTCTTGAGCCGTGCTGTTCGCTTTTCTAAAGGAAGCCTTAGGCAATGGCTGAATGATTCTCTCTCCAATTTTAGATCGTCCTATGATGAGATCATTGCTGATGCCGAAAAAAGCGATGCTAAAAAGGTGAAACGCATCCATGAAGCATACGATCAGCATTTGGCGGAGGCGGAAGCGGAGCTGAAAAAACGCTCACAGGAAGCGCTGGCACAGAAGCGGGAAGATCGATATCAGGACGCTTGCAAGCTGATGACCGAAGCTGAGCAAATTCAGGAGATCGAGAATGTTGTAAAGCGCTTTGAAGCGTTGGGCCATTACAAGGATAGCGAACAGCTCCTAGAGAACTGCAGAAAACGCATCACACACTTGCGCGAAGCGGCGATCAGGGCAAAACGCATGAAAAAGATCGCGAAGATCGCAGCGGCTTTTGTGGTTTTAGCGGCCATTGTCGCGGTATTGATCGTCAATCTATACGTCACTCCCTCTCGGCTCTATCAAGAAGCAGAGGGCTTGTTGGCGAATGGGGACTATGACGGAGCGATCAATACATTTAAAATAACTGGCGTATTTAAAGACGCTGCCGAGCGTGTAAAACAGACACAGTATGAAAAAGCCGAGTTCCTTCTGGCACAGGGAGACCATGATGGCGCAATCGAGGCGTTCAAAGAAGCAGGCGGCTATGCAGATGCAGAAGAGAGGCTAAAAGAGACAAATATTGCCTATGCGAGACTGCTATTAGGGCAAGGCAAATTTGCCAAAGCAGCGATCTGCTTTGCCAAAGCGGGTGATTTGGAGGATGCGCAAAGTCAGTGCAAAACGCTTTGGGATCGGATAGCCGTTCGAGATACGATTGCCGCGGGCGATTTTCATACAGTGAGCTTAAAGAATAACGGTACGATCGTCGCGGTGGGAGAAAATGATGATGGCCAATGCGATGTACGGCGTTGGACGAATATCGTGGCGATTGCCGCAGGCGGCAGTCATACATTGGGTCTCAAATCGGATGGTACGGTCGTCGCTGTGGGAAGCACCAGCCACAAACGGTGCGATGTGAGCGATTGGACGGACATCGTGGCGATTGCCGCAGGCGGCAGTCATACATTGGGTCTCAAATCGGATGGTACGGTCGTCGCTGTGGGATACAATAATTATAGCCAATGCTACGTGGACGACTGGACGGACATCGTGGCGATCGCAGCGGGCAATCAACATACGGTAGGCCTAAAATCGGACGGAACAGCCGTTGCAGTGGGATATAGAGACGATGAGGGTCAATGCAGTGTGCATGACTGGACGGACATCGTGGCGATCGCAGCGGGCAATCATCATACGGTTGGTCTCAAATCCGACGGGACGGTCGTTGCAGTGGGGCATAATCGTTCAGGTCAGTGTGATGTGAGCTCTTGGACAGACATCGTGGCGATCGCAGCGGGCGACAGTCATACAGTAGGCCTCAAATCGGATGGTACGGTCGTCGCTGTGGGATACAATAGTCATGGCCAATGCAAGGTGAGCTCTTGGACGGACATCGTGGCGATCGCCGCGAGAAATGATCAAACAGTAGGCCTCAAATCGGACGGTACGGTCGTTGCGGTGGGAGACAATAGTTCTGGTCAATGCGATGTGGGCGGTTGGACGGATATCAAAATGCCCAACGGAAAAGGATGATGGACAGTATGAAGAGCGAACAGAGGAGTTGACAGAATATGGCAAAGTTTGTCATCGAATGCCCACACTGCGGGAAGTACGTGGAAGCAAATACGGGTTTTTTCGCGCATAAAAAGCTAAAATGTTCCTGCGGGAACGTCATCGACATCCGTACAGACAAGATGGCAAGCCGCATTTGTCCGCACTGCGGCAATCAGGTGGTCTTTGATCAAACCAAAGGTTCGAACGCCAAATGTCCTGTCTGCCATGAACCGGTCAACATGCCGAGCGAGCCAAATAAGACGGTGGATTTCTCCTGCCGCCGCTGCGGCGTGCATCTCAAGACGGCCAAAGGTGCGGTCAGCTACGTCTGCCCGCTGTGCGACTACGAAAATGACGTGGCAGAGCGCGTCAAAGCCGAGGAGATCCGCCAGGACGGTCTGGCCAGCATCATCAAGTTTGAGGGCGATGAAGACATCATCGTCTTCAAACACCCCATCGAGGACTTCAATTTGGGCTCTCAGCTCATCGTCCACGAGAGCCAGGAAGCCATCTTCTTTAGGGATGGACAGGCGCTGGATTCCTTCGGCCCCGGCCGCTATACATTGGAAACACAGCAGTTGCCCGTGCTGGAAAAAATCTATAAGCTGCCGACGGATACGGAGGGTACCTTCCATTCTGAAATCTACTTCATCAACCTCGCCACGCAGATGGGCATCAAGTGGGGCACGGACAGCAAGGTGAGATTGTTTGATCCCGCATCCGGGCTGCACGTGGAGCTGGGCGCCAGCGGCGAGTTCAATATTCGCGTCGCCAACGCGCGAAAGCTGCTGCTCAAGGTCGTCGGCACGACGCAGCGGCTGGGGCAAGATCAGCTGATCGGCGGTGATGGCCGCAGTTTCTTTCGCGCGATGGTCATGGCGCAGGTGAAGAGCACCTTGGCCACAGTGATCCGCGAAAAGGGCATCGGCGTGCTGGAGATCGACGAGCACTTGATGGAACTCAGCGATACGCTGCGCGAACGGATCAATGTTTATCTTGCGGAATATGGCCTTGAAGTGCCGGAGTTCTTTGTCAGCCGTGTGGTCACGCCGGACGATGATCCCAACTTTAAGAAGATGCGGGAGCAGTTTGCCGAGCAATACCTTGGCGTCAGGGAAGAGCAGATCCGTCAGAGGGAAGCCGAGGCGGCTGCCAAGCGCAAGGCGGTAGAGGCGCAGACGGTGGCGCAGATGAAGATCATCGGCGCGCAGGGCGAGGCGGAAGCGCTCAAAATTCAAAAGCAGGCGGAAGCCGAAGCCTACAAGATGCAGGCAGAGGCACAGGCGGAAGAGATGCGCATGAAGGGTTACACCTATCAACAGGAAACCGCGCGACAGGTAGGCCTGGAAGCGATGAAGAACGGCCTCGGCTCAGGCGGCGGCGCTACCGGCGCGGTGGGAGATGTCGTGGGCATGGGCGTCGCATTGGGCGCGATGGGCAGCGTTGTGGGAATGGCAAAGGATGCCATCACACCGGCGGTGCAGATCGGCACACAGGCGGTACAAAACATCACGGGTGCATGGGACTGCGCCTGCGGACAGAAGGGTTTGACAAGCAATTTCTGCCCCAACTGCGGCGCGAAGCGGCCGGCTCCCGATGCGCTTTGGAATTGCCCCGATTGCGGACAGAGTGGGATTCGCGGCAATTTCTGCCCCAACTGCGGAAGAAGGAAGGATGAACAGCCGTGAAAAAACAGATGATTCGCGCGGCACTGGCTATCGCGATTCTGGCCGGTCTTTGGAGCATTTTGGCCTTTGCCATTCCCTTTGCGCACAGCGCAGAATTCTGGCTCGGCTACGTCTTTGCAATGGCAGCGATCGTGATACAGATGCCCGTTTTGTGGATATCCTTTGAAAAGGGCAACCCGAAGAGTCGGCTCTACGGCTTTCCGATTGCGCGCGTGGGGCTGATCTACTTGCTGCTCCAACTGGTTTTGAGTCTGGCGATGATGATCTTCGGCGCGTCCATACCGGGTTGGATCTTTGTCGTTTTGCAGGCGTTTTTGCTGGCCGCAGCGGGGCTTGGGATGCTGACCACCAGCGCTGTGCGCGAGGAGATCGCTGAACAGGATGACAAGCTGCGCGCACAGGTTTCAAACATGAGGGAACTTCAGTCCAGGGCTTTTGCGCTCGCGTCGCAGGCGCCGGACGGGCCACTAAAGGAGCAGCTCAAAAGGCTGTCCGACGATTTTCGCTACAGCGATCCCGTCAGCAGCGATGCGACGCTGGAGCAGGAAAGGGAACTGAAGATCCTGCTGGACAGCATGGAAAGCGCGCTCGCGGACGACGATACGCAAGGCGCGGGCACACTGCTCAAGCGCGCGCAAAATCTGCTCACGGAGCGCAATCGGCTCTGCAAACTCAATAAATAAACTGACATACCGCTCTCGTTTGGATATCCCCCTTAAGGCATTTATCACGATTCATATTTTGATTTCATCCATCAAAGCGTCAAAGATGAACTTCAAAATGC
>CAYUZP010000121.1:0-5964 GCA_964449655.1 uncultured Oscillospiraceae bacterium | reverse complement strand
GCCTGAAGATCGGGAATGGCGTGACGACGATTGGAGCAAATGCGTTCAAAGATTGTAGCGGTTTTACAGGTAGCCTGACAATACCAAACAGCGTGACAATGATTGAATATGGAGCGTTTTCAGATTGCACCGGCTTCACAGGGAACCTGACGCTTCCGGCAAGTGTCACGGAGATTGGAGACGGTGCATTCAGTTCGTGCAAATTTACCGAGTACGTCGCCCCCGCAAATTCCTACGCGGAGCGATGGCTGAAGGATCACGGCTACACGGTGACCCATCCGTAAAATAGTCAAGTCCCTCAAAAAATTCCACACAAATAAGCCGTCCGGACATGCCGACGCGCGGACTGCGCGGTTCGCGGTGTCGGCGCCGAGGCGAAAATGCACTTGACAGCGCCGAGAGCACGGCTTATAATGCCTGTACAGGCTGTGATCGGAAGAGTAACCCCGCGATATGCCGGAAGAGAGGGCGCGCCATGGGCTGCGAGCGCGCTTGGAGGAAGGCGGGGAGAAGTGCGTCCGGGAGCTCCGTTGCCGACCGCGAGACCGCGCAGGCGACGGCATGCGCGCCGTGTTAAGGCGCTTGAGGGGAGCGCTTTGCGCGCTCAATCAGAGTGGAACCGCGGCCCTGCCGTCTCTGGAGAGATGGCGGGGCTTTTTATGTCGCATTGTCGTGCGCGGCACACAAGGGCGAAAAGGCGAGGAGGAGAGAACATGCAGATCTATAACACACAGAGCCGCAGGAAAGAGGAGTTCGTACCGCTCAGGCCGGGCAAGGTGGGCATATACTCGTGCGGCCCGACGGTCTATGACTATTTTCACATCGGCAACGCGCGTCCGTTCATCGTGTTCGATACGCTGCGCCGCTATCTGGAGCACAAGGGTTATGAAGTGACGTTTGTGCAGAACTTCACCGATATCGACGACAAGATGATCCGCCGCGCGAACGAGGAGGGCATCACCGTCAAGGAGCTGGGCGAGCGCTTCATCGCCGAATACTACAAGGACGCCGACGCGCTGGGCATCGAGCGCGCGACATACAACCCCAAGGCGACGGAGCACATACCGGAGATCCTATCGCTCATCGAGAGGCTGATCCAAAAGGGGCTTGCCTATCCCTGTGACAACGGCGATGTCTACTATGACACGCAGGCGTTCCCCGGATACGGCAAGCTCTGCGGGCAGAACCTGGAGGAGCTGGAGAGCGGCGCGCGCATCGACGTCGATCCGAACAAGCGCCACCCGATGGACTTCGCGCTCTGGAAGGCGCAGAAGCCGGGCGAGCCGGCATGGGAATCGCCGTGGGGCATGGGCAGGCCGGGCTGGCACATCGAGTGCTCCGCGATGAGCATGAAATATTTAGGCGAGACGATCGACATTCACTGCGGCGGCCGCGACCTCATCTTCCCGCACCATGAGAACGAGATCGCGCAGAGCGAGGGCGCGACGGGCAAGCCGTTTGTCCGCTACTGGATGCACAACGGCTTCATCAACATCGACAACGAGAAGATGAGCAAGTCGCTGGGCAATTTCTTCACGGTTCGCGAGATCGGCAAGGAGTTTGACCTTGAAGTCGTGCGCATGTTCATGCTCAGCGCGCACTACCGCAGCCCGATCAACTTCTCCCGCGAGCTGATCGAGCAGGCGAAATCCTCGCTGGATCGGCTGTACACCGCGCGGGATCGCGCAATGTTCCTGCTGGAGGGCGCGAAGGATGGCGAGGCGGGTCCGCGCGAGGAGGAGCTATCGCGGAGGATCGCCGACTGCCGCGAGGGCTTTGAGCGCGCGATGGACGACGATCTCAACACGGCCGACGCGCTGGGCAGCCTGTTTGAGCTTGTGCGCGCCGCCAACGCGCTTCTGGACGAGCGCAGCCCGAAAGCGTCCGTGCAGGCGGTTCTGGACGCGATGAACGATATGACCGGCGTATTGGGCCTGCTCTATCGCCACACGGACGCGCAGCAGGACGACGGCGTGCAGGCGCTGCTCGACGCGCGCGCGAAGGCCCGTGAGGAAAAGAACTGGGCGGAGAGCGATCGGCTGCGCGACGAGATCACGAAGCTGGGCTATGTGCTCAAGGACACCCGTCAGGGGCAGCAGGTGACAAAGGCCATCTAAAACAGGAGACAGCAAAAAAGAACGGGGATGCCGGGTAGGCGGCGAATCTGGCCCCGTTCTTTTTGCATGGTATCATCAGCGCATCACACGCCGAGCTTTTGCTTTACCTCGTCAAGGCTTAACCCCAGTTCGTTGGCGATGCGCGCGAGATCGTCGTGTTCGATCTTCGTCTTCGTGACGCCGTAACCGGAGGAGACCTTGCGCCGGACCTCTCCATAGGGCGTAGGAATGCGCTGGATCTCGCGGCCGAGGATATAGCGCCGCGTGACCGTCTCGCGCACGCCGAGGGTCGTCGTGTGCCTGAAGATCAGTCGCACCAGCCTGTCGCGGTCCTGTTCGCGGCAAATGACGCGCAGCAGCGTGCCGGGCCGCGATTTTTTCATGCCGATGGGCACCGTGTACACCTCGTGCGCGCCGCCTTCAAACAGGCGTTCCATCGCGAAGCCGAGCGCTTCGGCGGTCATGTCGTCCACATTGCAGGAAAGCTCCAGCACGACGTCTGTGCTGTCTCCGGTTTCGCCGAGCATCGCGCGCACGCAGTTGAGCTGCCCGAAATCCCGCGTGCCCATGCCGTAGCCGACCGCCTCGGCCTGCATCTGCGGCATGTCACCGAAGCGGTTCACAAAATGCTTGAGCAGCGCTGCGCCGGTCGGTGTGCACAGTTCGCCCTCGATTTCGCCGCCATAGATGGGCACGCCCTGCAGTATGATCGCCGTGGCGGGCGCGGGAACGGGCAGTATGCCGTGGGCGCACTGCACATGGCCGCTTCCGACGTGTACGGGCGAGGCGATCACCTGTTCCGGCGCGAGTGCGTCCATCAATAGGCAGACCGCGGTGATGTCCGCGATGGCGTCCAAAGTGCCGACCTCGTGAAAATGGATGTCCGTGACCGGCACGCCGTGCGCGCGGCTTTCCGCCTCAGCGATCAGGCCGTACACCGCGAGCACATCCGATTCGACCTTTTGCGGAAGGCGCATGTCGGCAACGAGCTGTTCGATCTCACGCATGCTGCGGTGATGGTGATGCGCGTGCGTCGATGCTTCTTCCTCCGCGCCGTGAATCTTGACGGACATGTGTGTTCCTGCGATGCCGCACCTTATGACCTTCTCCCGCCTGATCTCGACGCCCGGAAGGGCCAGCGCGTTCAGCCTGTCCACAAATTCATCGGGATGGGGCAGCAGCTCAAGCAGCGCGGCGGTCAGCATATCGCCCGCGGCGCCCATCTGGCAATCCAGATACAGCGTTTTCATGGCCAAATTCCTCCTCGCTTTGGGATGATGAGAATAAAAAGAAGGCATGCCGTCCCTTTTGAAGACAGCGCATGCCTGATAGACGCTTTGCCGCTTTATGCCCAGCCGGATGCGTCCGTCCAGCGCGTTTGCTATTCATGAACAGCGGGGGAGGCGCTGCGGATGCGCCGCGTGAAACGGCAGACCGCGATGAGCAGCACGCAGTCAAACGGGAACTGAACGATGTTCTTGACCGCGCGGGCGGGCAATGTCACGAGCCTTGACGAGCCGTAGAGCATCACAAGGAAGACGGTATTGAGCAGTATGTTGAGCAGCAGCACGATCAAAGCCCTGGCGACGATGATCTGAAGCGTCGTGCAGCGCGTCTTATAAAACGCCATGCCGTAGACAAGCCCGCTGAGCAGCGCGGAGATCGTGAACCCCGGAAAGTAAGGCCCGCTTGGGCGAAGCAGAAAGCTGAGGATGTCGCTGAACGCGGCCTGCGCGCCGGCGACGACGGGGCCAAAGAGCATCGCTGTCGGCGCGAGTGCCAAATGTCCCAGCGATATGCGCAGGCTGTCGTTGACGTAGATCGTGCCAAAGAAGGAGAGCACGATTTGAACGGCGAGCATCATGCCTGCCGTGGCGAGGGTTCTCGTGTGGCGCAGGCTCTTCAGGGAATCGGAAAACTGCATACGGACAAACGAAAATAAGGACATCTAATCACCTCCACAGATCGAGCGCATGAAGCATTTGCAGGATTCGCAGAGATGACACGATGAATGACAGTCGGGGCCGGAGCGATACCGCGAGGGAAATCCCCTCTTCGTCCCATGTTGTTCCCTTGCATGGGCACTTGACGCATCGAATCCGTCGCAGCCAAATGGCGCTCTGTCACCTGCACGAATCTGGTGAAACAGGGACATTATACGTGAACCGCGATGAAAACACAAGGGCAAAAGAATAGATTATGCTTTCTTTTTAACGCCCGGCGCATCGCGCGGCGCGCAGCTTGACTGCCAGGGCAGGCCGGAGGCGTAGCTGTTGTCCCCCGTCAGCATGCGCAGGCTATCTAGGGACATGCATCCGCGCATCACGCCGTCCGCGCAGAGGATGAGCTCGCCAGCGCGCGCGATGGACATGCGAAACAGATCGTCAAAGCTCTCGTGCCGGATCTCGTCGGGCTTCCAAATGGAGGCCCACGGCGCGTGCGCATCGTTTGCGATGTCCTCGTCGGGCAGCTCGAGCGGCATCATGTGCGCGTGCAGCGCTCTTGACAGCCCCAATGGCGCGAGGACGCCGCCGAGCGCGTGATATTTGACCCCGCTCTCCGAACGCAGCGCGCGGCAAAGGTGAACCGCATCGTCGAAGCTGCGCCGCACAGCGCGTGTGGACAGCGCGCTGTCGGGGAAAACCTTGGCGATCGCGGCGGAGAGCATGTCCGCGATTTCATCCTTCTGTATGCCTGTCAGCGCGGCGAATCCCGCCATCTGAACCGGCAGGCCGGTTTTGTGCCCGGTGCGGCGGTAATGCAGCGTCTCCAGACTGTGCTCAAGCAGGCAGTGCTCCGTGCCGGAGTAGGTTCCCTCCTCGGTCAGCGCGTGCGCGCAGATGAACGGGTGACAGGTCGAATCGGTCGCATAATGCGTGAAGAAGCCGCAGCAATACGCGCGGAGCAGCTCGCTGGGCGCGCTGAGCGTACAAAGCTCACAGAGGAACTGGGCCGTCTTTTGCGTGTGGATCGTGCTGCCGACCTTTGGGGGATAGGGATTGCCGGGCGCGATGGAAAAGAAGAGCGGGTCCGGCCCTTCGGCGCCGGCGAGCACAGCGGAAAGGAACGGGCGATAGGAAGGGAGCGCGGCGGTGACGGCCTGTTCCGCGACGCACTGATGGACATAGGATGCGGGCATCATAACACCTCGTGATGAAGGACATGTGATCGGGCTGCTTTGATGATCTGATTATAACGGAGATTGCCGCGTTTGTCTATAGGGTCATCGCGGTCATATCGGCGGACACGGCATGCGGTTTCAGGAAAAAGAATATCTTCTTTCAGAAATATTTCAAAAATGTTTGCATTCGCGTGGGTGAAATGCTATAATAAAACGATCCGTGCGCCGAGTGTGGCGCACACAGACAAAAGGAGGCTGCATTCGATGAAGAAATTCCTCTCTCTGACGCTCGCGTTGGCCGCGCTGATGCTGCTTGGCACGACAGCGCTGGCTGCCGACATCGCGCTGGTCACGGACGTGGGCAACATCGACGACGAGTCCTTCAACCAGGCCTGTTGGGAAGGCGTGATCGAATTCGCCGAGGCCAACGGTCTGACGTATCAGTACTATCGTCCGGCGAACGACAGCACCGATGACCGCCTGAACTCCGTGGATGACGCGGTTACAGACGGCGCGCAGGTGATCGTATGTCCGGGCTACCTGTTCGGCGAGACGGTCGCGCTGGCGCAGGAGATGTATCCGGATGTCAAGTTCATCGCGATCGATGTATCGGAAGGCGATCTCGGCACGGCAGCGCTTGAAAACCTCTACTGCGCTGTGTTCGGCGAGGAGCAGGCTGGCTACATCGCGGGCTACGCGGCGGTGAAGGACGGCTATACGAAGCTC
>CAYUZP010000120.1:0-6041 GCA_964449655.1 uncultured Oscillospiraceae bacterium | reverse complement strand
TCTTTCCCTTGTAAAAGCCGTATCCGAGAAACTTGATTCTTCCCGCATAGGCTAAACCATGTTTCACATCATAGCTTCGCATGTCCACGGGAGCTTCCCGGGTACCGCACGTTTCTTTCCCTCCATGTTTCTGTCCTCTTTACTGCGAGCCTCGCTTACAGCCTGTATAGGGTTTCTGTTCGTCAGGTCAGAGGTTTGTCCGGAGGGTTAGCATCTTCCCCGGCATTCGGCTTCCTGCAGATTCCGCGTTGCCGTGGACACCTTGCCTTTTACTGTATCCTTCCCGCTTCCGGGCGGATTCGGGTCTTTCTCTCGCTAGAAACGTGCGTCGCCAGGCACACACAGACAGGCTGTGAAAGCGGTTTTCACAGCCCTTTTTGTATGCGCGAAGATCGTCGTCTGCATCCCCGCGCGAAACCGTGAAGGATTTTTCGCAAAACCGTCCAATATAAAAAAGAAACACAATGGGATGAACGACGGGAAAGGAGACTTAAATGCCGCTGATCATGGTTCGTAACGACATCACGCGCATGCGTGTGGATGCCATCGTCAATGCCGCGAACGAGACGCTCTTGGGCGGCGGGGGCGTGGACGGCGCGATACACCGCGCGGCAGGTCCGCAGCTGCTGCGTGAATGCAAGACGCTGGGCGGATGCGCGACGGGAAGCGCCAAGCTCACGGGGGGCTACAATCTGCCCTGCCGCTATGTGATCCACACCGTTGGCCCCATCTGGCGCGGCGGTCAATGCGGCGAACCCGACCTTCTGGCCCGCTGCTATCAGGCCTCGCTTCAACTCGCGCGCGAATACGGCTGCGAGAGCATCGCGTTTCCGCTGATCTCCGCGGGCGCGTATGGCTACCCGCGGGAGCAGGCGCTGCGCGTCGCCGTCACAGAGATTCGCGATTTTCTGCGCGACAACGACATGCTCGTCTACCTCGTCTTGTATCACGATACATCCTTTGTGATGGACGCGCGGCGCTTTTCGGAGATCAAAGCGTACATCGACGAGCGGGGCACAGACGATCTGGCGTCCCAATCCTCGCAGGAGAGGCAATATGAGGCGATCCTCAAAGCACCAACGCGCGGCTTTGACGGCGCAAGGGAGATCAGCGCAGGTGCGCTTGATGCCTTGCGCGCGGAGGACATCGCGAAACGGCTGACGCAGCTGGACGAGGGCTTTTCGCAAGCGCTTTTGCGCCTCATCGACGAGCGCGGCATGACCGACGCGCAGTGCTACAAGCGCGCGAACATCGACCGCAAGCTGTTTTCAAAGATCAGAAACGACGTGAACTACCGCCCGAGCAAGCCGACGGCGCTGGCGTTTGCCGTCGCGCTGCGCCTGACGCTCCCCGAGACGCGCGCGCTGCTTGAGAAAGCGGGCTTCGCGCTCTCGCATTCGAACAAGTTTGACCTGATCGTCGAATACTTCATCGAGCATGGCAACTACGACGTCTTTGAGATCAACGAGGCGCTCTTCGCGTTTGATCAGAGTCTTCTGGGCGGGTGAACGCACAATATAAAATTGTCGCCTGACAGGCGACCCAAACGCTGCGGATTTCCTTTATCCTATAGGCATACAAGGATAAAGGAGGTTCTCATGATGAACAAGGATTTGACGGAATTGGTCTTCATTCTGGATCGCAGCGGTTCGATGCATGGGCTTGAAGAGGACACCATCGGCGGTTTCAATTCCATGATCGACAAGCAGCGGGACTTGCCGGGGGAAGCGCTCATCTCCACCGTGCTGTTTAACCACGAGACGGAGGTCTTCCACGACCGGGTGCCGCTCATCAAGGTGCCGCATCTGACGCAGGAGGTATACTCGACGTACGGCTCGACGGCGCTGCTGGATGCCGTTGGCGGCTCGGTTCACCACATCACGACGGTACATCGCTACGCGCGCGAGGAGGACGTGCCCGGGCATACGCTCTTCGTCATCACGACGGACGGCTTGGAGAACGCCAGTCACCGTTATTCGCACGCGGAGGTCAAGCGGATGATCGAGCAGGCGAAGGAGAAGTTCGGCTGGGAGTTCCTGTTCCTTGGCGCGAACATCGACGCGGTAAAGGTGGCCGGAAGCATCGGGATCTCGCGCAACAGGGCCTCCAATTACAACGACGACAGCGAAGGGACACGGCTCAGTTACGGATCCCTCGGCGATGTCATACTCGACATACGCAAGGAAGGCCGCATTGCGGAGGATTGGAGCGAGAAGATCGAAGAGGATGTCAAAACCAGAAAGAAAAAGCGGTAAATCAAAAAGGGGCAGGCTTTTGTGGCCTGTCCCATTGCTTTAAGGGGTCGATCACTCTTCGGTCTCTTCCGAGTCGATTTTGGCATACTCCTCCGCGATATACGTCTCCAGATCTTCAAGCGCGGCGATGAAGTCGTCTGCGGCGAGCTCGGATACGCTCATCAGGCTGTGAATCCTGGAGACGCGCTGCACGATCTTCGTCTCGACCGCATGGCCGAACACGGACTTGACCGGCATGTCGTCACCATCCCGATAGAAGGAAATCTCGTCGGGAATGCCGTTGCCGTCGTTGTCCACAAGATAGAAATTGAATTCGCCGTTGCCGGTCAGATCCACCGCGATGGCGTTGACATCCCCGCTGCCGTTCATGTCCAGCAATCCGATATCCGGGCTGCCGTCGCCATCCACGTCCAGGAGGATCTCGTCGCGGCCCGAGCGGACCAGCATGCTGCAGAGTTCATCATCCGACTGCAGCGCGGTTTTGAGCTGTCTGAGTGTTCCCATGGTCTATCTCTCCTTTTTAATCTTTGAGACTCGCTTTGAAACCGGCGAATGTGGCTTTGAGCTTCGCGCGGTTGGCGTCAATCTTCTGCTTGCGTTCAGCGCTGCGCTCCGCGTGCAGCTTCCGCTTGGCCTCCGCCGCCATTTCCTTTTCCAGCCTCTCGGCCTGTTCCACCTCGTCCTGCACGACGGCTGCATCATGGCGAAGGACGCTGCCCTTGAATTTGCCGAACAGCGCGTCAAGGGCACGCTCGTTCTCTTCCTGCACGAGCAGCAGTATCGCAGTCTCGCCGTCGGCAAGCTTTTCGCCCACCGTCTCCAGCAGCGTGTCGTTGTAATCCATGTCGGACGCGTCCTTGACGCCGCCTAGCAACTGTCCCGTCACGCCGCCCAGCAGCACGCCGAAAGGCCCGGCGAGTATGCCGATGAGGCTGCCGATCAGCCCGCCGGAGAACGTGTCGTCCGTGCTGTCCACGCCACTGGTCAGCGTGTCGATCGCGGATATCGCATTGCCGTCCTTCTTGACCAGCGCACCCTGAAGCACCGTGTACGCGTCTGTCACAAGCTGCCCCTTCAGCTCCGTGAACGCCTGATATCCTTCGCTTTCGACCTCGAATAAAGCTGTCAATATGTTTTCGGTATGATCCATAGAATAACCTCTCCAGTCGCTTTCGCATTTCCTTGGAAATGAAACAGGAAATGAAACAGACTTCTTTCAGCTCTATACCGGAACATTATACAGGAGGAATCCCGCGCTTGTCAATTGAGAATTTCATTGGGACAAAACTATTCCTATGCGCCTTGAAAGAGCGCGGATCGCATGTTTGCGGGGAGATCCGCGGCGGCTTGCCGTACGACGATGCAGGTTTCATGGAGACGAGCGTTTCCCTGGCTCTTTAAAAGTGTGGAATAGGGAAGAAAGTGGAGATCATCCTATTTTGTTTTGCAATTTTAGGCATAAAAATGGAGCCCTAATGGAGTAAAGATGATATAAAAGATTGACAAGTGGAAAATTTCGATTAAAATGAAAGGAGAAACTCGTTCCCGCGGCATCCATGGAGAAGGGAAGTGATGCGCATGAAGGATATCGCTGTGAAATACCTAGGCGGAAGTGGATTTATGCTCGCCATGGGCGAGACGGGTATGCTCTTTGACGCGAGTGACATCACGAAGAACAGCGCGGATCAGCGCGTGCTGCCGACCAGGCGTGAATTGGCGGCCTTTGAGCGGCTCTACGTGTTTGTCAGCCATCGGCATGAGGAGCACTTTTCGCCCGTGATCTACGATCTGTGCGGGGAGCGCGCGCACTATATCCTGGGTTTCGATGTGCCGCAGCCCTATCGCGGTACGCGCATGGCCGTCGGCGATGAAATGGACTTAGGTCCCGTGCATGTGCGTGCGTTCGGCTCGACGGATGAAGGGGTGTCCTTTCTTGTGAACTACACGGGCATCACGCTGTTTCACGCGGGCGACTTGAACCTGTGGCATTGGCGCGATGAATCGACGACGGCGCAGGTCGAGGCGGCGGAGGCGGCATTCTACGAATGCGTCGCGCCCATACCGCAGCAGGCGATCGACGTCGCGTTCTTCCCCGTCGATCCACGGCAAGGCAGCATGTACGATGCCGGCGCGGGCTATTTCATCATGACGGTCAAGCCGCGCGTGCTGATCCCGATGCACTTTCAGGGACGAGGCGATGTGGCCATGCTCTTCTCGGTCAACGCAAAGACGCAGTATACGCAGGTCGTCGCGATTCAGAGCGCCGGGGAACAGGTCGATCTGCACATCCCGGAGAGCGAAAACTCCGCGCCGGATCAAAAGCTCAAGGATCTGCTTGAGGATGAGCACTTCGGAGAATGAATCGCATTCAGTACGGACGCTGTATGTCGCGGGCGATAGAGTTCGTCTGATCGCTGTTCCACATGACGCGCGTCAAAAAGGCGGGGAGGAGGTCTTCGCGTGCTTCGCAAAAACGATGTGTTTGAGATGTGCTGCGACGCGTTCGGGCAGGACGCGCAGGGCGTATGCAGGCACGAGGGCATGGCCGTCTTTGTGCCTTACCTGCTTGTGGGGGAGCGCGCGCTCGTGCGCATCGTCAAGCCGGAAAAGCGCTACGCTTTCGGCAAAATCGAGCGCCTGCTTCAGGAAAGCCCTGATCGCGCAGAACCGTTTTGCCCCATCTATCGCAGATGCGGCGGGTGTTCCTGTCAGCACATGCGCTATGAAACCTCCCTTGAATTCAAGCGCGAACAGGTACGGGAGCTTTTGCGGCGCGTCGGAGAACTAGAGGTCGACGTTCCGCCCGTTGTCGGCATGACACGCCCCTTCGCCTACCGCAACAAGGGCACCTATCCCGTCGGCATCCACGATGGTGAACCGGTCTGCGGCTTCTACGCCGCGCGCAGCCACGCCCTCATCCCGCTGCCGGAGCAGGGCTGCCCGATACAGAGCGAGAACTCCGCCCGCGCTGTGCGCGCCGTGCTGTCATGGATGAAAAGGTCAGGCGCGGCGCCCTATGACGAGACGACGGGCCGCGGACTCGTCCGCCACGTGATGACGCGCACCACGAAAAAGGGCAGCTTGATGCTCGTGCTCGTCGCATCCGGCGCGGATATCCCCAGGCGCCAGGAACTCGTGCGGACGCTGCTAGAGGATGTGCCGGGCATCGAAAGCGTCGTCCTCTGCGTCAACGCGCGGCAGACCAATGCGATCCTCGGCGATGAACTGCACTGTCTCTGGGGCAGGGACGAGATGGAAGACGAACTGTGCGGGCTGCGCTTTTCCATCTCTCCGCTCTCATTTTTTCAGGTGAACAGCGAACAGACCGAACGCCTATATGGGCTCGCGCAAGACTTTGCCGGACTCACGGGGGATGAAGAGGTCGTCGATGCCTACTGCGGTGCGGGAACGATCTCGCTGCTGCTCGCCAGGCGCGCTCGCCGCGTGACCGGCATCGAAATCGTCCCACAGGCTGTCGGAAACGCGAAAAAAAACGCCGCGCGCAATGGGATCTCCAACGCCCGCTTTCTCACTGGCGCGACGGAAACGCTCCTGCCTCGCCTCGTCGCGGACGGCTTGCATCCCGACGTGATCGTGCTGGATCCTCCGCGCAAGGGCTGTGAACCCGCCGTGCTCGACGCGATACTCGCCGCAGCGCCTAAAACCGTCGTCTATGTCTCCTGCAGCGCGCCGACGCTCGCTCGGGATTTAAAACATCTGTGCGCCGGCGGCTTTTCCGTGCAGCGCATAGAGTGCGTGGACATGTTCTGCTGGACAGGCGCGGTT
>CAYUZP010000119.1:0-6092 GCA_964449655.1 uncultured Oscillospiraceae bacterium | reverse complement strand
ACTGGCGCTCCCCTATCGATTTCGCTGTCCATGATGTTGGACAAACCTACATTTTCCATACCGAAACCCGGAGAATTGTCACAGCGCGCGCAGCGCCTCGACCAGCGCGGTCTTGCTCTGCGTCTTTTCGTCCTTCATCTTGACGATGCGCGCGGGGACGCCCGCGACGACCGCGTTGGGCGGCACATCCTGCGTGACGACCGCGCCGGCCGCGACGACAGCGCCATCCCCGACGCTGACGCCTTCGATGATGACGGCATTCGCGCCGATGAGCACATGATCGCCTACGGTGACGGGTTTCGCGCTGGGCGGCTCGACGACGCCGGCGAGCACGGCACCCGCGCCGACGTGGCTGTCCCGGCCGACGATGGCGCGTCCGCCCAACACGGCGCCCATGTCGATCATCGTGCCCGGGCCGATGACCGCGCCGATATTGACGATAGCGCCCATCATGATCACCGCACCATCGCCGATTTCGACGCGCTCGCGTATGATCGCGCCGGGTTCTATGCGGGCATTGATCCCCTTGAGATCCAGCAGTGCAAGCGCGCTGTTGCGGCGGTCGTTTTCGATGACGGCATCCTCGATATCGTCGCGGTAGGCATGCAGCACCGGCTCGATGTCCGCCCAGTCGCCAATGACGACCTGATCGCCCGCGCCGAACACGTGGCAGTTGGGGAAGGAAAGCGGCTGATGCGCCTTGATCCATGCCCTGACAGGCGTCGTCTTTTTCGCTGTCCTGATGGTCTTTATGATCTCATTGGCGTCGATTTCATGTGTGTCCATATCGCATTCACCTTTCCCGCATGGCGCGGTCAGCCTTTGCCAAAGAGCACGTCCTCCATGTCATACACGCCGGGCCTCGCGCGCAGGGCGAACGCGGCGGCACGAAGCGCGCCCCTGGCGAAGATCTCGCGGCTCTCGGCGCGGTGACGCAGTTCCAGTTCCTCCATCGCGCCAAAGAAGTGCACGCTGTGCTCGCCCGCGACGGTTCCGCCGCGCAGCGCGTGCATGCCGATCTCCTTCCCGCGCTTGCCTGGCCGCCCTTCGCGTCCGCAGACGACCTTGTATGCGCCGTCCGGATCGACTGCCGCGAGCAGGGCTTTCGCCGTCCCGCTGGGCGCGTCCTCCTTCTGGTTGTGATGCGTCTCGACGATTTCGATGTCAAATCCGTCCAGCGCTTCGGCGGCCATGCGCGACAGGCGGCAGAGCACGGTCACGCCGGTGGAAAAGTTGCTGGCCCACACGATGGGAATCTGCGTACCGGCCTGGCGAATCTGATCCGCCTGCGCATCGCTGAAGCCCGTTGTGCCGATGACCAGCGGAAAACGCCTGCGCAGGGCGGTCTCCAGCATCATGCTAAGATTGCCGGGATAGGAAAAGTCGAGCGCGACGTCGATCTCGGGGATCTCGTCAAGCGTATCATGATCGCCCGGGCCGACGAGACCCGTCACGCGCAAATCCTTCGTCTGTCCACAGAGCGCGCAAAGCATCTGTCCCATCCTGCCGTTGCCGACCAGTGCGATGTTCATTTGAGCACCTCCAACGCGCGGCGCACGCATTCCCTGCCAGCCTTTGAGATCTCGCACAGCGGCAGGCGATAGCCGCCGACCTCCATGCCCAATTGGTTCATCGCTTCCTTGATCGGAATCGGGTTGACCTCGCAAAACAGCGCGTCGATGAGATCGAGATATCGCAGCTGCATCGCGCGCGCTGTCGCCACGTCGCCCGCGAACCACGCCGCGACAAGGTCATGCGCCTGTTTGGGACAGATGTTGGCCCACACGGAGATGACGCCGCAGCCGCCTAAGCTGAGCACGGGCACGATCATGTCGTCATTGCCGGAGAAGAGACAGAAGTCCTCGCTGACGAGCCGCGCGATCTTCGCCGTGTAGCTGATGTTGCCGCTGGCTTCCTTGATTCCGGCGATGTTCGGGTGCTTTGCCAATCGCGCGCAGCATGCGGGGGAGATCGAGCAGCCCGTGCGCCCGGGCACGTTGTAGAGCACGATCGGCGTGTCGACGGCGTCGGCGACCGTGGCGAAGTGGCGGTACATGCCCTCCTCGTTCGCCTTGTTGTAGTACGGCGTGATCAGCAGTAATCCGTCCGCGCCCATGTCGTGGTAACGGCGGCCCTTTTCAAGCTGCGTCTGCGTGCTGTTGGATCCCGCGCCGACGATCACCGGGATGCGCCCCGCGGCGGTTTCGATCACGGTGCGCGCGACCTCGTCGTCCTCCTCGTGGGACATCGTGCTCGATTCGCCCGTCGTGCCCAGCGCGACGATGCCGTCCGTCCCCTGCTCAATATGCCATTGCACAAGCGCTTTCAGCTTGCCAAAGTCCACGCTGCCGTCCGCCTCAAAAGGCGTGACCAGCGCCACGTAACTTCCCTTAAACAGCATCTGTCGCATCCATCTCCTTTACATCACTTGACGCATTTTTTGCACGGCTCGATGCCAAGCCCCTGCGCGTTGCGCGCGGACATCTTGCGCGGATTTTCCATATTGCTGCATGTCTTTTTGAGATGATACTTTTTGCCGCCGGATGTCGAAATGTAGACGACGCTCTCGTCGTATTCGGGATATTCCGCGGTCATCTCGTCTGCGAGCATGCCGTAGATGAGCAATGTCAGCGTGTCATCATCCATCATGCCACTCGCATTCAGCTGGTAGTCCTCCTGAAACCATGTGACGGCGTCGACGACGTCCTGCGTATACGTCGATGTGGCCTTTTCAATATATCCCAGTTCCACCAAAAGCTCGGTGATGCCGCGCACGGCGATGCCCTCGTCGTTCTTCTGCAGGAAGCAGATGCATTTTTTGCGGCCGCAGTCATCTAGGATCACCGCCTGAGACGACAGGGGCGTGAGCAGCAAAAGCACCGTGCAAAGCAGACAGCAGATCGATCTGCGCAGTTTCATCTAAATCCCTCCTTATATCCGTTCCGCCGGTTTGTCGGCGCTGGTTACATTTTGCGGCAGGTCGGCATTGCTCCTTTTATCTTAACAAAAATTTTTCATCAATTCAACCACTTGTCCGCCATTTAGCGCAAAACGGGGAGGAATTTCCCTCTCCGCTCATGTCCTGCGTCTTTTTATGGATGCGATTTTTAAATTTCTCTTTGAAAACCGACCGCGATGCGGTACAATAGACATGAAACGGCAGACGCGTCCGCGGCGCGGGCGACTAGCAAATCAGGAGCGAACAAGCGCATGTTTTTCTTTTCTGACGGCGAAGATCACAACCTCATCGTGCTGGATCTTGAATGGAATCAAAGCAGTTATGCGCCCAACCTGCTCATACCGCACGAGATCATCGAGATCGGCGCGTGCCGCGTGGACGCGTCCTTTCAAGTGACCGATACGTTCAGCAGGCTCATCCGTCCAAAGGTCTATCGCAAGCTCGATCGGCGCATAGGCACTGTGACGGGCATCACAAACCAGGAACTTTCCCAGGGCGGCACGTTTAAGGACGTGTTTGAGGACTTCATCGCCTGGTGCGGGGAGGATACGCGTATTGTCACCTGGGGAAGGGACGATTATCCCGTGCTTCGGCGCAACACGGCGTTCTTTCAATGTCAACTGCCCATTTCGCCGCCCATTGACGCGCAGCTCGTATTCGGCCACGCGGTACTCGGCAAACCCCATCAGCAGATGAACCTGCATCACGCGCTGGATCACATGAACCTTTCGCCCGGCGTTCCCGCTCACCGCGCGATATACGATGCGCAGTGCACCGCGGCGCTTCTGCCCGCCATCGAGGAAGCTGTCTGCGCGATGACCCCGAATGCCTATGCGCAATTGCAGGCGATGATGGATAAGGAGAGCCGTATCGCGTCCTCGTCGCTGTGCTCTGTGACGACTCAGTATTTTAGTCAGGCGGATGCGCTGGCCGACAGGACGCTGATGACCGTGTACTGTCCCACGTGCGGCGAGCTGACGGGGTATGAGGTGCCTTGGTTTGAGAGCGGGAAGGAGCATTACACGGCGCTCGTCCGCTGCCCGGCACATGGGCTGATCGTATCTCAAATGCACTTTAAGCGCGGGGCTTCAAAACAGCTGATCATGCACAGACGCGCGTATGTGGCGAGCCAGGAGGACGCGACGGAAGTGCGCGAGGGGTATCGACTCTATCTGCAGACGCCGCCAAAGCTGCGCCGACATCAAAAGGGCACATCGGATGCGCATCCCCGCAAAGAGCAGCCGGGTTCGCCCGACGACGGCAGCACGGTCGCGTGAAGCAAAAGGGATCAGCGCTTGCGAACTTTTCAGCCACGTGCAAGACATGGGAGAGGCAAAAAACAGGACATAAAGGGCAAAAAAGTGCCGCCCATAGCGACGGATAAAAAACGAAAGGAGGATCCGTATGGATGAGGAAAATCTGTCGCCCCACAGGGACGGAGAACTGATGATCTTCAGGTCCCTCAAGGACAGGACATCGACGGACTTAAGTCAGATAGGCGATTTCATGACCGACGGGATTAGAGCTTTGACACATGAATGGGCCAGAGCTCCGCAGGCGACAGACTTTCATCTGAGTCCCGCACAGATCGCATTGGCCGAGCAGGCGCTGAGGCTGGGAGAGCACCTATTGCACGGCGAATATGAATACTTGCTGGACTTTGATAGCCTTCCCGAGGATGTTCTGGAAAAATTTCGGAAAGGGATTTACCATCTGGGCGAATCAAAGCAGGTGGAAAACAATTTGCGCGCCGTCATCGTCGATCAAAACGGCACGCGCGTGAAGGATTTGACGCTTAAAAAGGTGAGGCGCACGGTGATCTCGGAGCAGAGCCTGCTTCATATCGCGCTGCAGAGATGCAGGATACCCATCATGAAAAAAAGATCTGCCTAGGCTGCGGAAAGTACATCACGGGTCTGGGAGTTGGAGACTACTGAGAAATCTGCAGGAATAAGCGGAAAAACAAACATATAACAATTGCTGAAATTGTTGGAATGGTGGCTGGACTTGCAATAGCAGTAGGGGCAGCATTCAAAAATGCCGCCCAAAAATTCAACAAAAAGGGTTGATGGAGGCGGTGAGGACAGGCGCTCCGCGTCCGCGCCAAGGATCATGAGGAGGGAAAAGACATGAAGCTTGCCAGCGCCCTGGCCGAACGCGCGCATCTGCAGCTGCGTCTGTCGGAGCTTGAAAAGCGGCTGAACAACAACGCGAAGGTTCAGGAAGGGGAGGAGCCGGCGGAGGATCCGCGAGAGCTGCTCAAGGAGATGGACGAGGTTCTGCGCGCGCTGGAGACGATCATCACGCGGATCAACCTGGCCAACAGCCGTACGCAGGCGGACGGCGTGAGCATCACCGCGCTGCTTTCAAAGAGGGACTGCCTGAGGAAGCGCGTTTTGATCATGCGCAACTTTTTGAATAGCGCCAGCGACCGGGTCGACCGCTACTCCAAATCCGAGGTGAAGATCAAGAGCACGGTTCCCGTTCACGAGCTTCAAAAGGAGGTCGACGCCTATTCAAAGGAGCTGCGGCTTCTCGATGAGAAGATACAGGAGCTGAATTGGACGACGGAAATAGAGGACGACTGACGCGCATAGCACATGAGGCTTTCAGCGTCTAGCGGCAGACAGTGCGTAGTCCGGCGGAGCGGGTGCGATCTCCTGCGGTTGAGAATGAACTGCGTTTAGGCGGCACAGACGAGCCTGTGCTTTGGGTTCAATTCCCAAGATCACACTTCAGGCTTTTCCTGTCACATCCGCAAAGGGTACAGAGCACATTCACTACCTTGAGCATCGGCTGTCGGACGAGGGTGGCGTAAGGGGAATCAAAAGCGCGCGTACAGGCGGCGCTTTTTTTGTGCGCTTCTGTCCGGCGCGGCATCGATTGCGCGCATGAGCGTCACGACGCCATTCTCCCGCGCGGTTTCCAGAAAGTTCAGCTTTCGGTGTAACGCCAGGGAAGCGACGTTTCCTTCCGAGACGCGCACGACGGCATGCGTGAAGCCGAGATCGCGCATCTGATCAAAGAGCTGCGTGAGCGCGGCGCTGGCGATGCCCTTCCCACGCATGTCGGGCGTGATGGCGATGCCATAAGAAAAGCGATCGCCCGATATGCTGTGCACCGTGATGCCGCC
>CAYUZP010000118.1:0-6105 GCA_964449655.1 uncultured Oscillospiraceae bacterium | reverse complement strand
TTCGGCGAGACGATGCTATAATCAAGAGGCGGCCGAGCGCCGCACAGAAAGCCTTTAAATCGATCCCGTGAGGTCGGCAAGGCAGCAAACTGATGCATCCGCTGAAAGTCTGTCCATGCCCTGCCCATCTTTGGGTCAGGGCATTTTTGTTGGTTTGAAGCCCTCTGTATCGTGAACAGGAGGTCGATACTGTGACCGATGGATTCGCATTGAAAGCCTGTATCATGGATCAAAGCGCGGTGGAACGCGCGCTGCGGCGCATCGCGCACGAGATCATCGAGAACAACAAAGGCGCTAAGGATCTGACGCTGGTCGGGATTCAGCGAAGGGGCGTAACGCTTGCCAGTATGTTGCAGCGTGCCATCGAGCAGGTGGAAGGCGTTCGTCCACCGATGGGCGTCGTGGACATCACATTCTATCGGGATGATCTGTCGCTGCTCATGGAGCATCCGGTTGTGAACGCGACGAACTTGCCCTTTTCCGTGCACGATGCGCGTATCGTGATGGTGGACGATGTGCTCTACTCCGGCAGGACCGCGCGCGCGGCAATGGACGTGCTTTGCGATATGGGGCGGCCTGCATGCATACAATTCGCGGTGTTGATCGATCGAGGGCACAGGGAATTGCCGATTCGTGCGGACTATGTGGGCAAAAACCTGCCCACAAGCAAGAGCGAGATGGTCGGCGTCCATGTGCCGGAGTTTGATGGAGAACTGTGCGTCAAACTGTATGAACGCGTGAAGTGAGCGCTCTCGTATTTTGACGGGATGAAAGGAAGGCACTGTGAGCATCAAGAGAAAGGATCTTCTCGGATTGAACGGCGTATCGCGAGAGGAGATCACAGCGATCCTCGATACGGCAATGACGATGCGCGGCGTCGTGCGTTCAGCCAATAAGAAGACGGCGCATCTGCAGGGCAAATCGATCGTGACACTGTTCTATGAAAATTCGACGCGCACGCGCATGTCCTTCGAACTGGCGAGCAAGTACATGTCCGCTGTATCTGCGAACATCTCCGCGAGCGCTTCGAGCGTTCAAAAAGGCGAGACGCTGATCGATACCGGCATCACGCTTGACCAGATGGGCACGGATGTCATCATCATTCGCCATCCCATGTCCGGCGCGCCTGCGCTGCTCGCCCGCCATGTTCGCGCGCATGTCATCAACGCGGGCGATGGCATGAACGAACATCCGACGCAGGCTTTGCTCGATATGATGACCATGCGCGAACATCTGGGCGGGCTGGAGGGTGCAAAAATCGCCATCTGCGGGGATGTGATGCATTCGCGCGTCGCGCGTTCCAATCTCTATGGTCTGACCACGATGGGTGCCAAGGTCGTGCTCTGTGCGCCGCCGACGCTCATGCCAGTTCAGATCGAAGCGCTTGGGTGCAGCATCGCACCGACGATCGAGGAAGCATGCGAGGGTGCGGATGTCGTCATGGGCTTGCGCATACAGCGCGAGCGACAGCAGAAAGGGCTGTTTCCGTCTGTCGCCGAGTACTGCGATTATTGGGAGATCACGCCAAAGCGCGTCGCGTTGGCCAAACCACATGCACTGATCATGCATCCCGGCCCGATGAACCGCGGCGTCGAAATCGCTTCAAGCGCGGCGGATTCCCCGCAGTCTGTCATCGCTCAGCAGGTTGAAAGCGGTGTCGCGGTTCGCATGGCGCTGCTGTACCTGCTCACCAGAAGGGAGGATTAAGCCTGTGCTCATCAAAGGCGGCTTTGTGATCGATCCGGCCCATGGTGTTGGTGCGCTGCTTGACATACGCATCAGCGATGGGAAGATCGAAGCGCTCGGTCAGCACCTTCCGGAGGACGGTGAGCGTGTGATCGATGCAACCGGTAAGATCGTTGCGCCGGGCTTCATCGACATGCACTGCCATCTGCGCGATCCAGGGCAGGAATACAAAGAGGATATCGTCAGCGGCACACGCGCGGCGGCTCGCGGCGGCTTTACGACCATCTGCTGCATGCCCAACACGCGTCCTGTCAACGACAGTCCAGCCGTCACGCGCTATATCATCGAGAAGGCGGCGACAAAGGGGAGTGGTGTCCATGTACTGCCTGTCGGTGCGGTTTCAAAAGGGCTCGAAGGTGTGGAGATGGCCGAGATTGGCAGGATGCACGAGGCCGGCATCGTTGCCATCTCTGATGACGGGAACCCCGTGACCAACTCAAACCTGTTCAGGCTTGCGATGCAGTATGCTGATCACTTTGGCTTGATGATCATGAGCCACAGCGAGGACAAAGCGCTCGTTGGCGATGGCGTGATGAACGAGGGGCTCATGTCGACTAAGCTCGGTTTGCCGGGCATCACGCGTGCAGCGGAAGAGGTCATGATTGCGCGCGACATCCTTGTGGCCGAGGCGGAAGGCAAGCGTGTGCACATCTGCCATGTTTCCACGCGGGGTGGAGCACAGCTTGTGCGGGAGGCGAAGGCGCGGGGCGTGCGCGTGAGTGCGGAGACGACGCCACATTACATCGGCGCGACAGACGCTTGGGTCGAAGGATATGATACGCGCTGTCGCGTCAATCCACCGCTGCGCGAAGAAGCTGACCGGCGTGCACTGATCAAAGCGCTTTGTGACGGCACGATCGACGTCATTGCCACCGATCACGCGCCGCATCATGAGGATGAAAAGCGCGTCGAATTCCCACTCGCGGCCAGTGGAATCAGTGGTTTTGAGACGGCATTTTGTGTCTGCAATACAGTTTTGGTTAAGTCAGGCGCGATGACGCTGTCCGCGCTGATTGAACGCATGAGCACAAGGCCCGCGAGGCTGCTGGGCGTGCCAGGAGGCGCGCTGGGTGTAGGTGACCCTGCGGATATTGTGCTGATCGATCCGAATCGACAGGTCACGGTCGACGCATCGAAATTCGTCTCAAAAGGGAAAAATACACCCTTCGATGGAAAGACGTACACAGGAAAGATCTGCGCGACGCTGGTCGCCGGTCGCGAAATCTACTGCGAAACGGATGAGCTCTGATCTGCACTTTCAAATGATCAAACGTTCCATTGTATCTGTAATCTTATCCTTCGCTTTGAGACGGTACTGTAGGGATGCTTTGATTTGCGGACGGCTTGCATCGTTGGTTTTGCTGTATGTATGGCTGGATGCGAATTTATGATGCGGCGAGAGAATTTCTGGCGGTTTAAGTGGATTCAACGGATGAGGGAGGCGTGTTTTGTCATGAAGGACAGCATGACGTTGCTCGCGGAGCGCATTCGCGCGATGAATAATCCGACAGCTGTGGGAATGGATACGAGGATCGAATATTTTCCTGAGGCGTTTTTGAGAGAGATGCTGCCGGGAGGCGTTCATTCGGCGGAGGATGCGGCGAAGGCTGTGCTGGTTTATAACGAGCGACTGATCGACGCGCTTGAGGATATCGTTCCGGCGGTCAAGGTGCAATCAGCGTATTATGAGATGCTCGGGCCGGCAGGTGTCCACGTTTTTGAAAAGACCCTGCGCTACGCAGCGTCGAAAGGGATGTCCGTGATCGCGGACGTCAAGCGAAACGACATCGGTGCGACAGCTGCTTGTTACGCGGATGCCTATGTCGGAGAGATGCGCTTGCACGGACTGTCCTTTAGGCCGTTTCCGTCGGATTTTGCGACGGTCAATCCATACCTAGGCGTGGATGGTGTCAAACCGTTTGTAGACGCTTGCGCAGCACACGGCACGGGTGTATTCGTGCTGGTGAAGACAAGTAACCCATCTTCAGGACAGTTGCAGGACATGCGTTTTGAGGATGGACGCACGCTGTATGAAACCGTCGCAGATCTCGTTGAAGCCTGGGGTGAGCCGATGCGCGGAGAGAGTGGCTATTCTGCCGTCGGTGCGGTTGTCGGTGCGACGTATCCGCAGCAGGGATTGGCATTGCGATCGCGCATGCCGCACACGTTTTTCCTCGTCCCAGGCTATGGCGCGCAAGGGGCAACTGGCGCGGATATCGTGGGCTGCTTCGATCAACAAGGCGGTGGCGCCATCGTCAATGCGAGCCGCTCGATCCTTTGCGCATGGCAAAAGCGCGAGGGGTTGGCGTTTGACATTGCAGCGCGCGAGGAAGCGCTTCGTATGCGCGAGGATCTATGCGCTTGCCTGAAGGCTGCGGGGAAGGAGTCGCTATGATCGATGTCGATGCGCGCGTGTTGAGCCGGGATACGTTGGCCGAAGGGATGGTTCGCATCTTGCTGTATGCGCCGGAGATTGCCGCGCAAGCGACACCTGGGCAGTTCGTGCATCTGCTCGTGCCGGATGGAGCGCATGTGCTGCGCAGGCCGATCAGCCTGATGGCGTTCGATACGCAGGCGGGCACACTGACGCTGGCCATACAGAAAAAGGGACAAGGTACGCGCATATTGTGCGCTGCGCAGGCCGGGAACACCTTGCGCACGCTTGGCCCATTGGGGCATGGATTTGACGCAAAAGGCGCGAGATGCGTGTATTTCGTGGGCGGAGGAGCGGGCGTTGCGCCGATCCTATGCGCGATGGACGCGTTTGCCACGACCCAGTCCCGCGCGTTCTTTGGGTTTAAAAGCGCTTCCTGCGCGTACGGCTTGACACAGTCCCCCTGTCCGGTTATTGCGGTCAGCGAGGATGGCACGCTCGGGGAAAAGGCGCTCGTCACCGCGCCCCTCTTGACCGCGATCCTCGCGCGTCGGCCTGACAGGATCATGGCGTGCGGTCCGCGACCGATGCTGCTTGCGGTGCAGAGGATGGCAATGGAGCGCGGTATACCCTGCCAGATCTCGCTGGAAGAGCGTATGGGTTGCGGTATCGGCGCATGCCTGGGGTGCAGCGTGAAATGCAAAGGTGCTGGCGAAGGCATAAATTACAAGCGCGTTTGCGCAGATGGGCCGGTGTTCGAGGCGGAGGAGGTGTGCCTAGATGACTGAAGCCCCCACTAAAACGACACAGGTCGATCTCTCGCTCGAACTTTGTGGCGTGCGGCTTAAAAACCCAGTGATCGCGGCGAGCGGTACGTTCGGCTTTGGACGGGAATTTGCGAAGCTGTACGACCTGTCGCTGCTGGGCGCAATCTCGGTGAAGGGGCTGAGCCTCGAGCCTCGCGAGGGCAATAAGCCGCCGCGCATCGCTGAAACGCCGAGCGGTATGCTCAATGCCGTAGGCCTTCAGAATCCGGGCGTGGATCGGTTTATGGACGATGATCTGCCCTGGCTCCTTGGGCAGGACACAGTGGTCATCGCGAACATCACAGGCACAAGCGCGGATGAATACTGTAAGATGGCCGAAAAGCTTGCTACAACAGGCGTCCACCTCATCGAGATGAACATCTCCTGTCCGAATGTGCGCGATGGCGGGGTCGCCTTTGGCGCGAAACCCGAGAGTGTATATGCGATCACGAAAGCCGTGAAAGCCGTGAGCCGACAGCCCGTGATCGTGAAATTGACGCCGAATGTGACGGACATCACGCTGACAGCGCTGGCCGCGCAGGAAGCCGGTGCGGACGCGATTTCCCTGATCAACACCATCACGGCTGTCGCTGTCGATGTGCATATAAAAAGGATGGTTTTAGCAAATAATACAGGAGGATTGTCCGGCCCGGCAGTCAAACCGATCGCGCTGCGCATGGTGTGGCAATGCGCAAAGCAGGTGAGCATTCCGATCATTGGCATGGGAGGTATCGAAACGGGCGAGGATGCGGCGGCGTTTATGCTCTGCGGCGCAAAGGCAGTCATGGTTGGCACAGCGAATTTCCGTGATCCATACGCATGTCCGCGAATTGTTCGGGAGCTTACAACTTATTGCGCAGAACAGGGCGTACAAAATGCGCAGGAGCTGGTCGGAACCGTGAAGGTGAACGGATAGAAGGCTTCCATCTCTCAGAAAAAAAGCATCTTTCCATGAAGCGAGCGCCTTCCGACGACGGCTTTCGTATCCGATACATCGGATATGTCTAAAATCATATCTAAAGGAAGGCGAGATTGCCCATAACGTTTGCGTTGAAGGCTATTTGTTGGCGTCTAACAGACTGTTTGAACAGAAGTCTAGATGAAACTTGTGGAGATTGAGACGCATCTGTAACATAAAAGGTATTTACACTTAAAAATCACCGTAATTGTTTTGAGAAG
>CAYUZP010000117.1:0-6163 GCA_964449655.1 uncultured Oscillospiraceae bacterium | reverse complement strand
GCCCACCACAACCACGTCCGTCTGAATCGTCTCGGCGATGGCTGTGCTAGCGGCAAACAGCATCACACAAATCACAAGGGCCATAAATTTTTTCATGCTAAAACCTCCTTTTTGCTCGATCGACTTCAATCGTACGTTAAACACATGCGGTTTATTACAATGCAAACGATAATGGAAAATTCTCATCGTCTGTGCGTCCAGCGTTTAGACCGGCTCGCCCTTCTTCTTTTTTGAGAAGAATTTTGCATTGTTCACATCCATCGACGTTCGCCTTTTCCCGCATTGTCAAGCCGGCTAAATCATCGGTTATACGCAAAACCGACTCGAAGACATTCATAACAAAATGTCTTTCATTATGAGTCTAGCACAAATCCAAAAATTGTACAAGAGCATTTTAATATTTCACAAGATCAGTGCAAAACTGCACGGACTTTCCTTAATATAAATAGAAAGTCATAGCATCGCACAATCGATGCTGCGCAGGCCCGCGTATTCTGTGCTGATTTTGCACTCCTGTCCGTGGTTTGTGCCGCTTAAAACCTGTCTCCCGTGTTGGTACGCGACGAGCGTCGTAAACGGCGCGCGCTGCCATTCATCCTCGTCCAATGGAGTGGTCGCGAGCACGGCGATATCGCCTTCCTGCTTGACAAAGAGCGAATTGGCGAAATTCGTATGCGCATAGAGCAGTTCACTGTCATAAATCATCAGGTTGAGCTTGTTGCCGGGCGAAATGTCGCACAGGATGCTGTCAAGCAGCGCGAAACGCTCCCATGCATCCAATGCACGACCCATCCTCTGTTGCGCAGCGGAAATCTCAAATACGATGTGGCAGAGTATGCGTTCGCTGTCCGTGTGACCCGCCTGTGTGCACGCATAGACATCAAGCTGCGAACAGTCAAAGAGCGTTCCGTTGTGCGCGAGCGTCCAAGCACGGTCCATGTTGTCCCGCATCACGAACGGATGACAGTTCTCGTAATCCATGTTGCCGCGTGTCGCTTGTCTGATGTGCGCGATCATGCTATGTGCCTGGATGCCATGACATAGCCGTTCCCTGAGGTAAGCGCTTGTGTACGCGGGAACAGGCTCCTTTTCGAGGTTCACCGCGTTCCCATGGAACATGGCCATGCCCCAGCCGTGCGGATGATAGACGCTGTGGCTGAAAAATATGCGCAGCAACTCACTCACGTCCACCTTTTCAGCGCTTGAAAGCCCAAAGAGCTCACACATCCTCCTGTGCCTCCCTCTGGCGCATCTCCGCCAGCGCGAGTCCCTTGCGCACGAATCCGTCCGCAAACCGCGTGCGAATCTGCCAGGCGTAGCGCTTTTCGGGATCGATGAATTTCTGCTCCTCAAAGTCGAGGATTGCCTGCACGTCGTCCGGGAAATCCTTGTAGAATGCGCGCAGGAAGCCGAGCACCTTGAGTCCCGCGTCAGCGACGGACCAGACCTCGCCGTTGGGCACAACGATCTTGACGGTCTTGAGATCGTAGTGCGCGGCATTTTTGTAGTTCTGCGCGGCCTGCACCTGATCCCTGCCGTCAAACGGCTGGCGCGGCGTCGAGGCGAGATAGACGAGCAGAAGCTGCGCAAAGCGCAAGTCCCTCACATCGATCCCCGACGGTTCCAATGGATTGAGATCGATCATGCGCAATTCGATGTGATCCACGCCCTCGCGTTTCAGGTGTGACAGGTCATTTCTGCCCTTCGGCTTGAGGCGTATGGGATAGTAGAGCTCCGTCGGCGCGACGATCCAGCCGTCAGACACATAACGGCTGATGCTGTCCGCGTAGGCGCGTATATCGGTGTAGTCAAGAACCGGCGTGAAGTAGTTCCAATAGCCCAATTCACTGCAGCGCGTGGAGGCCATGCCGTTGAACTCGTCCACGCCAAAGCGCCCCTTTTCCACAAAACTGGCATCCATCAGCGGGCTTGCGGCCGTCAGCGCGACCATGATCCAGCCGTAGGCGGCCGCGCGCTCGGCGAGCGAGACGTAGAGCTGATCCTTATAGGCTTGAAAGTCGCTTTCACCGCTGAGCGCGAAGTCGGCCCTGAGGAGTTCCTCGCAGAACGAGTAGTTGATGTGTATGCCGCAGAGCGTCATCTTGTAGCGGCCATAGCGATCGGAGAGATATTCGCGATACGTCGTCTTCCCGGTAAGACCGCCATCAAAGCGCGCCACGGGAATGTCCTCCTCGTTGCGGATGAACGCGGGATTGGAAAACGGCCAGAGCAGCTCCCGAGGCTGCATCGCGGCGAGCGTCCTGTTTATCCGGCGTGTGTAACACAGCAGGCTGTCCGCTGCCAATTGTGCCGTGGGCAGCACGGGCGTGTTGATCTCCGTCTGATTTTCGCAAAAATCTCGCACGATGTGCGCATCCCCGGGAAAGGGATTGGGCGTGTGCGCCATGGTGCCTTGCGGCGTGACGCGCAGGCTCTCCTTTTCAAGCCCGAAGTTCCCCTTCAAGAGCAGCGCTCTGACGCTCTCGTGATTGGCGTGCAGCATGGTTCATCTCTCCTCAAGCAGCCAGGGCAGGAAGTAGCGGATTTCCTTCTTCCACCATGGCCAGTCGTGGTCCACGTCGTAGCCCCAGAAGTCTACAAACGCGTGAATGCCCTTCTCGTCAAAGGTGTCCCGCAGAAGAGACAGCGTGCGCCGACCCTCGTTTTCCCAGCGCCCCTGTCCTACGCACAGCGCGATCCGTCTGCGGTTGTACAGTTCGATATAGGGGTGATCCTTTGGCATGTTGGCCAGGAAGTGTACCGGTGAATTGTCATAGAGCGTCCCGTCACACCAGTTGTCCCAAAAGTGCGGCGTATCGTAGCAGCCCGAGCAGCCCAGCATGCCTTGAAACAGCTCAGGACGTCTGAAAAACGCGATGGCCGCGTGACTTGCGCCAAGGCTGAAGCCCGCGGCGATGGGCAGACGACCCGTGCCGTTGCGCTCGCGAACGCGTGGAACCATCTCCTCGACAATGCAGCGATAGTATGCCTCCTGCACCTGCGCGCGGTGCGCTTTGTCCCCCTGCCGATCCGAAAAGCTCTCGCTGTCGACCGTGTCCGCGCAGAAGAGCTGTATGCTGCCGCCGTCGATGAAGTCCGCGAGCACATCGGGCATGCCGAAGTTCTCCCAGTTATCGCACATCGCGTCCTGACAGGGGAAGGCGAGCACGGGCGTACCCGTATGTCCATAGGCCAGAAAATGCATCTCCCTGCAAAGGTGTTCGCTTTGCCATGCCATCCATTCGCGGTTCATGCGTGCGCCTCTCTGCCCAGGATGTAGGCGACCTGCGCATCCCGCTCCTCAAGCGTGTCCGCGCGCATCAGATACGCGTGATCGCCCATTTCGCCGGAAAGCGCGGGTTCCACATCCATCTCCTCCAGGATCTGCCCGGCAAAGGCGTCGCGAATCTCCTGCGGGCTGTGCGCATAGGCGATGGCGTTCTTGCGGCCGATGTGCGTGATGTAGTGCTTAAACGTGCTAGACATAAAGCATTTGTCGTATATGAGACTGTCCGCCCAGATCGTATAGACGTCGGTTTCATAGGCGTAGTTCATCTTGTCCGGGATACGCCCGCCCGGCGCGCGCATGTTGACCTCAAGCCCCACGAGTTCACCTTGCCTGCCCAGAGGCGGTTTGTCCTCATCAAGGCGGAAGAATTCAAAGTGGAAAAATCGGTTGCGCACGTCATACTCGCGCAGCAGCCGCTCGCCGAACTCGCGCAGATCGTCGCCGGGCGCCTGGCAGGTGCTGACCAGATCGCTCCCTTCGTTGACCGCGTCCATCAAGCTGACGGGCAGGCTTTGGCTCGCGGCGAACAGCACATTCCCGTGGCTGTCCGTGATGCCGTCAAAGCTCTCCACATGCCCCGGCACGCACTCCTCCTCGATGAAGGGGATCTGCACATCTCGGTGTGCCCAAAACGCGCAAAGTTCGCCGTCGTCATGCAGCTTGTATGTGCTGGCCGCGCCGACGCCGTGGTCCGGCTTGACGATCACGGGATAACCGACATCCGCGGCAAACGCGCGCGCCTGGGAAAGCGACTGCGGCAGTATCCACCGGGCGCAGGGTATGCCGGCCCTTGCGTAGGCTTCCTTCATCATCGACTTGCGGTTCATGCGGGCCAAATCCCCGAGCTGAGGGCCTGAGGTGATGTTGAAATCCGTGCGCAGGCGCGCTTCCAGCTCGAGCCAGTATTCGTTTTCGCTCTCCACGTAGCTAGCGCGTCCATAGCGCGACAGGTAATCCGCCACGCAGCGGTAGACCGCGTCATAATCCTCAAGGCTGCTCAGATAACGATATTCCGTCAGCGCCTGTTGACAGTTCGTGCCGATGCCCTCCCATGGACAGTCGCCGATGCCCAGCACGCATACGCCGCGCTCCTTGAGCCGCGCGCAGAAATTGTAAAAGTGCTTCGGAAAATGCGGAGAAATGAAGATCACGTTCATCGAATGATCTCCTCCTTGTCCATTATTCCTACTTAGATAGTGGGTTTAATAGATTATACAGAAGCGGTGACATTCTGTCAAGCGTTCCCGCGCATTTCGTCAGCGCTTGCGCGGCCATCGTCTTTATCCTATGGCGGCTCAGGCGCAAGCGCACAACAAAAAGGAGCCGCTCTCAAGGATACGGCTCCCCACATTGGGAAAGAGGATTACTTGATTTCGACGGTCGCGCCGGCTTCCTCCAGCTTCTTCTTGATGGTCTCGGCCTCTTCCTTGCTCACGGCTTCCTTCAGCGTCTTGGGCGCGCCCTCGACCATGTCCTTGGCTTCCTTGAGGCCCAATCCCGCGACGACCTCGCGGACGACCTTGATGATGGCGACCTTCTTTGCGGCGTCAAATGCGGTGAGCACGACGTCAAACTCGGTCTTCTCCTCGGCGGCGGCCGCGGCAGCGCCAGGAGCAGCGCCCGCGGCGGCGACAGGCGCGGCGGCGGACACACCAAATTTCTCTTCCAGAGCCTTGACCAGCTCGGAAGCCTGAATCAGCGTCAGATTTTCAATAGCGGAAACGATCTCGTTGATTTCCATGATGATTCCTCCATATTTTAAGTTGACATGCAGTCACACAGTCCCGTCGGCCAGCGGTATGCGGAAGGAAGATGCCTTACTGCTCGCCGGCTTCGGCTTTCTTGTCGGCAATCGCCTTGATGACGTATGCCAGCGCTGTCGCCTGGGAATTCAGGCAGCCCATGATCTTGGCGATGAGCTGTTCGCGCGGCAGGATGTCGGCCAGCGCCATGATCTCATCCACGCTCTGCCATTCGCCGTCCATGACGCCGCCCTTGATGGTCAGCGCAGATGTCTTCTTGTCCTTCTCCGCGGCGTTGATGAATTCTTTGATCAATTTCGGCGCGGAGACGGGATCGTTGTTGCTGAAGACATAGGCGTTGGGGCCTTCAAGGATCTGCGGATCGATCTTGATCCCCTTGTTTTCAAGCGCGCGGCGCATCATCGTGTTCTTGAGCACGCAGTAATCGACGCCTGCCGCGCGGCATTTCGCGCGCAGCGCGGTGATCGCATCCACGGTGAGCGCCTTGTATTCGACGATGACGATGGACTGCGCCTTCTCTATCTTCTCCTCAAGCTGCGATACGATGGCCTTCTTGAGTTCCAGATTCTTGGACATATGCATATTCCTCCTTCCCGAAAGGTTTCGGAAAAGAAAAGCCCCTGCGTTTGGCGCAAGGGCAAAAAAACCACTTAAAGCGTAGGGTTTCGCACTCGCACCTCGGTCGGCAGGGAAGCTCCAGAAGGGAAATCAAACCCTTCAGAAGCTCATAGGAG
The DNA here is from genome assembly GCA_964449655.1 of uncultured Oscillospiraceae bacterium. Lineage (GTDB taxonomy): Bacteria > Bacillota > Clostridia > Christensenellales > Aristaeellaceae > Ventricola. The sequence goes on along the minus strand of CAYUZP010000117.1, from coordinate 377 downwards.
CTTCCCAATTGAGGCGCTTTCGCACCGCCAACTGTCTACGGCACAGAACTTTTCGTTTTCGCACTCTCATCCTATCATATTTTTCCAAAATTGTCAACTCGCTTTTTGAATTTCATGTAATATTTTTGCTGCATCTTGCACAGCTTTGTCTTTTTTTGCATTCAATATGTATCTCGTCCAACACATTTCCGCTCAAACCATGTGAATGATTGATCCTTTACCACCAAGAATGCATGGCACACCACCTGTCAGATTCAATAGCGTCACATCCACACGCATCATATAAGCACATTCAAGATGATAACCCAGCCGGAAACACCGAAGCCTCATTTTCATGAAAATAAGCAAGCGCCAACGCTGTCCGAAATCAAAATGAA
>CAYUZP010000116.1:2501-6193 GCA_964449655.1 uncultured Oscillospiraceae bacterium | reverse complement strand
CGATTCATGGCTGGCTGGAAGGAACGGATTTTGCACTCGCCTAAAATACGTTGCTTGTGCAGGAGACACTATGTAGTATTCATATTTATCCACCAGCCGACACATGAAGCACGTCTAAAATCAGCAATATAAAGAAAATCCGTCACATGAAAGTAACGGATTTCATTGGTGGGGTCGGTAGGGCTCGAACCTATGACCTCCACGATGTCAACGTGGCGCTCTGACCAGCTGAGCTACGCCCCCAAGCGATGGATATTATACCGCGCGCCTGGGGGAATGTCAACCCTGTTTTTGAATTTTCGGCAAATTCACTGACGGCTCAATAGATCACCACATCCAGATCGTCCGTCGGCGTCTGCGCGCCATCCGTTTCCAGTGTGACGACGAGCTTATGTGGCAGGCAGACGATCGTCTTCGCCGCGCTGCTCGTCGCGCCCTGCTGTACGCACAGCCTGTCGCGGCAGTTCGCTTCGATCATGCGCGCCGCACCGCCTGATACCTCCAGCACATTACGCGACCCGTCGTCCTGCTCAAATGTATAGACGCCATCCTCCGAAAGCGGCACGCGCAGCGCTTCTTTGCCGTCTATCGTCACCACGACGGTTGAAACCGGCTCCTTCGCGCGCAACCGGCTGAGCCCAAACAGCGCGCCAGCGATAAGAAGCGCGCATGCAATCAGCAAAAGATCCCGTCTCTTCATGCCGTCTCTCCATTCCCTGCCGCGTCACTGTCCGTCCGGCTCTCCCTGATAGCGCAAGCGGAGCCGTCCGCCGCTCTCACCATCCTCTAGGGTCAGCGTGTCATCGTTCAAACTCTCGACGTGATATCGCTGCTGTGTGGGATTGGGTTCGCTGCCGACCATGATCTCCCGACCGTCGCCGCTGAAATACGCCTCCTCGCCGTCGATGTTACACGAGCCGTCGCTCCTGAACTCGTACTGCCTGCCATCGCTGTCCGTCCAGCGCCCGATAATCCTGTAGACGAATGCATTCAAGTGACCTTGCGCGGTGCGGTCGTCCGGAATCTGCTGGAGGATCGGCAGCGCCTCGAACATCCGGTTTTGCGCGATCAGTTCCTCGGAGCGCCGGCTGCACGCCTGTGCGTACAGCGTCTTGAGTCCGGCGTAGCGTTCAGGCAGCTCCTTTTGCTGCAGCCCGCTCAGCGCGTCGATCACGCTGTCATAATCGCCCAGCTCCATGTCCATCTGTGCGTCCGCGTAGATCCCGCCTAGCCAGGCATCCTCGGCATTGCGCGCGCGTTCTGCTGCGTCTTCATAGTTGCCCAGCGCGCGATAGCGAAGCGCGGCGCCTTCCCAGTCGCCTTGCAACGCCAAGGCCTCCGCCGATTCGTAGTGTGCGCGCTGCGCGCGTTCTTCCGCGTCCAAATAGGTTCCGCATGCCTCGTAAATCGCGGCGGATTCTTCAAACTCGCCGCTCTCAAATCGCGCGCCGGCCAGCAGATAGCGGCATCGCAGCAGCCTTGCGGCGCTGTCCTGATAGCCGCTCAGCGCTTCAAAGTCCTCGATGGCCTGTTCATATTTTCCCGCGTTCATCTCGTTCATCGCGATCTGGTAGCGGCACTGCGTCGCCTGTGCGCTTGCGTCCTTGTAATCGCCCAGGCTCAAAAACCGTGAAAGTGCAGCCTCAGGCGCGTCGTGCATCTCCCCTACCGCGAGCGTATATTCGATCTCCTGCGTGCGCGTCGCGGCATCCTCATAATCGCCCAGTGACGCGTAGTTCGTCGATGCCTCTTCAAGCTGACCTGCGTCCTCCTGCTGCCTCGCGAGCGCGTAGATCGCACGATTTAGCGCATCCACCGCATCCTGTCCGATGTCTTGCGATGTGCGGTCGATCCGCTCAAGCCACGTGATGGCCTTTTCAAAATCTCCCGCGTCAGCCGCCTGAACGCCCAATGCATAGGCGAGCGCTTCAAAGCGTTCTTTCGCGTCTTGATATCCTTCGGCGAGCGCGAAGCATTCCGCCGCATTTTCGATATCGCCGGAGGATTGCGCTCCTTCGCCCAGCTGATAGCGCAGCGCCTGCGCGCGCGTCTCCGCCTCCTGATAAAGGCCCAGACGCTCATAGAGGGATGCGGCTTGTGAGAGATGGCCCGCGGCCTGCTCTTCCTCCGCCTGCGCGTAAAGGCATTGTCTTGCCAGATCGATCGCGTCTTCCCGGTCTGTGAGCTGCAGGAATTGTTCGCTGGCCTGCGCATACTGTCCTTCATCCATCAGCTGTTGGCCATATTGGAAGATGCAGTCCTCGCGCTTGGTTTGGGCGTCCTCGTAACTGCCCAGTGACGTGAAGCGCTCGATCGCCGTGGGATAATCGCCCTGTGCCTGCGCCTCCTCCGCGAGGCTGTAGAGGAGCCTGTTTCGGCTTTGTGATGCTTGTTCATCGTCAGGAAGCAAGTTATAGAGCGCCAGCGCGCCTTCCGCGTCGCCTTGCGATTCGGCCTCCACCGCCTGTGTCAACACGGCCTGTGCATAGAGCGCGTCGCCCTGCGGCGTGCCGAGCTGCAGCGCGCGATCCGCGGCCTCTGCGAGCGAATCCGACGTGTGCGTATCGATGAGCGATTGTATGCACTGTGTCTCCGCCTGCACGGCCAGTTCCCGCGCGCCATAAGCGTCGTTCCAATGGCGATTCACGAAATCAAAGAGCGCCTTCGCGCTGTCCGCCCTGTCCGCGCGCAACTCATACTCGCCGATCTTGACCGCGGCGAAAGGCACACCCCAGCGCATGGCCGCCAAAGCCAGTGCCGATACGGCCAGCAGCGCGATGACGGTGGTGAGGGCAATCCTGCGCACGCGGCGCTTTTTGAGCTGCGCCTCCATCTGCTCGGCGCTCTGCTCGCTGCTGCGTCGAAGGGTATCGCGGGTCTGCCATTCCAGATCGCGTTCGCGGCGTCCTATGGTGTTGTCAATCGCGGAAAAGGTATACGCGTGCACGACTTGCTGATGATCGCGACCGCATTTGAAGCAGGTCTGCGCGTCTATGGGATTGGCCCTGCCGCAGACACAAAGCCAGAGCACATCCTCCTCGCGCGCATAGCCCATGGCGTCAGGACCGGCGACGGAGCGAAGGCGGTCGAGCTCGCGGCCCTCCGGGAGAATATTGGGCGTATATTCGCGCACGTTGCGCTCATCGCGCCGCCAGACGATGCCGTCCTTGAACCAAACCTTTTCTACGGTGGCCTCGACGCGAACCGTGCCCTCGACGCGATCGGGAAGAAACGCGCCTGTGAAGCGCGCGTGCGGCTCGCCGCCATAGATGACGGCGCGGACGAGGCGCCCGCCCATACGGTGATCCTGAGCGTCATAGCAGACGATGTTCATCTGCACACTGTCGACGGTCTTATCGAGCAGATTGAGGAAATCGATGACGCAGAGGATTTCCCCATCGCTGTTTTCCACTTTGACGCCCTCGACTTCGATGGGGCACGTCAGGTCGCTTCTCATCTTTCACACCTCCATCTGTTGTGCCGTTCACAGCGCTTTCAGCTGCCTGATCTCATCCGCTGAAAGTTCGCGCCACTCGCCGCGCTTCAGGTTCCCCAGCTGCAGCGGGCCAAATTGCACGCGCCGAAGCTGCAGCACGCGATGTCCTACGGCGTCAAGCATGCGCCGAACCTGCCGGTTGCGCCCCTCATGAATCGTCACGAGGAGATCTGTGAACAATTCGCTCTCCCGCACG
>CAYUZP010000116.1:0-2491 GCA_964449655.1 uncultured Oscillospiraceae bacterium | reverse complement strand
TTCTGCGCGCATCGCCGTCCATGAACACGCCGCGCCGCAGCGATTGCAGCGCTTGCTTTGAGGGCCTGCCTGCCACGCGCGCCAGATAGGTCTTATCGACCTGACAGCTGGGGTGTGTGAGGCGCTGCGCGAGCGCGCCGTCATTGGTCAGCAAGAGCAAGCCTTCGCTGTCATAGTCAAGCCGCCCGACCGGGAACAGCCGTTCCGGAAAATCCGCGAACCTGTCCATGACCGTGTCGCGCCCTTTCTCGTCGCAAACGGTTGTGACCTCGCCTGCGGGCTTATGGTAGAGGATATAGCGCATCGTCCGTTGCGGGACCAGCCTGTGTCCATCCAGCAAGACGCTGTCTTCTTCCCCGACCTGCGCGCCCATCTGCGTGACGATTTGCCCGTTGACGGAGACGCGGCCGTCCTTGATGATCTCCTCGCATTTTCGCCTGGCAGCGACGCCGCACATGGCCATGTATTTTTGCAATCTCATCTGACCTTCTCTTTCTGCCTTTCTCAATCCCGCAAGACGCTGCCCGCTCGTCGATTTGCGCATCCTTCACGGCGCTTGCGCTTATCATCATTATACAGAAAATTCAGCACAATGAAAAGCCCTGCCTTGCATCTTTTTTCACGCGCAAGATCCCGCGGCAATGCTAACGACTCCTTTGATGAAAATTTCTCTTTGCGAATGGTTCGCGGTGTGCTATAATGATTTCATCCTGAACTGAATGGAGGTCGATTCCCGTGGCTTCTCACAACACGCAGCATGATCAGCGCAAGAAGAAGATGGTGCGCATCGTCGCGATTGTGGCGTGCGTAGCGCTGCTTTTGACGGCCATACTGCCCGTACTGGCGCAGAGCCTGTTCTTCTCCTGATTTTTGCTCATCATCCGTCTCCGGCTAACCGGAGGCGGTTTTTTGTGTCGTCTGAGAGATGTCTGCCCAAAAAATTTCAAAAAGTTTTTAAAATCGTGAAATTTCTGTCCGTGGGCAACGTCTTTATGAGTGGGGGGAGGTGAGAGGCTACGTGGCCGGGTATACGGAAGAGATCCGTGAACGGGAGCTTATCCGCCTCATGGAGCAATACGGTGACGGCATCAAGCGCATGTGCTTGATGACCCTTCGTGACATGGGTGCCGCCGAGGATGCCGCGCAGGAAACCTTTATCAAGGCCTATGAGCACATCGAAAAGGTCTTGGGCGGCGAGATCGTCAACGAGAGAAGCTGGCTCGCCCGCATCGCCATCAATACCTGCCGCGACGCGCTTCGCTCCTCCTATATGCGGCACATCGACAGGCGCAAAGCCCTAGAATCGATCCCGCTGAGCGTTTCCCTCGCGCACGAGGAGCATATAGCGCTCACTCAGGCCATCATGGCGCTCCCCGATTCGCTTCGGGAAATCGTCCTTCTCTACTATTATCAGGGATTTCCTCTGCGGTCCTGCGCTAGGATGCTTGGCATATCCGCGCCGACCGCGACCAGAAGACTTCAAAAAGCGCAGAAAAGACTGCGCGATGAGCTGGAAGAAAGGGGCTGATCCTCGATGAATCCCGACGATATTGTCCGCGAGGCCATCGACGAAAGCCTCTCCGACGTTCAATTTAGCGTTCAGGACATGCACAGCGTGTTGCGCGGCATACGTAAGCGAGAGCATTCCGCGCTGAGGCACCACAGACGCGTGCTGAATGTCGCGCTTGCGACGGCGTTGGTGGCGGCGATCATCACGCCTGCGGTGCTGTTCATGTCAAAGCCGAAATCGCCCGGCCACGTCCCATCCTTCATCGCCGCGACGGGCATCCCGACGCCTGCCGTACAGGAGGCGGCGCCGACGGATCCGATGGATGGGCCGCGCCTTGAGTTCATCGATACGACAGAGGAGAGTGGAGCCGTACGCGTCGCGCGCGAGTGCTTCAATGCCTATTGTGATACATCTATATTTTCCTTTGAGGAATACACGGTGAATGCCATGTCGTTGACGAGCGGGGACGGTACGGCGTGTTACAGGGTGGAGATGGACAGCATATACGACAACGGATGTAGCTTCGTGGTCGTCATCGCCTCGCCTTCCGGAGAGGTGCTGCAGTATTCGGATCCAAAACTGGCCACGCAGCCCACATCCATACAAAGCGATTCTACCGAGGTGCGCGCCTGGTACGACCGATATGGGCCATACCTGTTCACGTGGCCAGCGGATGCGCAGGCGGAATTTTCCCGTCGCTATGATGGCGCAGCGCTTCGCATGCCCAACGATGGAGAGATCACGTTTGAACAGGCCAGCGAGCTTTCCTGTGCGGCTGTGCGAAACGATCTCGCTTCATGGGATGCCCTTTCTTTAATATATACTTATCCGATGCTCTGTTCTGAGCGCGTGAACGAGGACGGCGTTGCCCGCTATGCCGTCTATTGCTTCACGGAAAGCGTGACCGATTCGCTCGGCGACACGTGCGCCCTCGTGACACTGCGCGCGTCAGACGGCATGGTCGAATCGATCCGCACGGTG
>CAYUZP010000115.1:0-6275 GCA_964449655.1 uncultured Oscillospiraceae bacterium | reverse complement strand
AACTTTCGATAAACGAAAGTGATCTTGATTACAGGATCATCTTGGTTTTTAATCTAAATCGATTTTTAGCATTGGATATATATGTGCATGTTTGTTTATCCTTTGAAACTTCCTCTAAAATCGATCGATGCCTATCGTCTGATCATGCTGAATAAATTTTCTTAAAATGTTGACTTAAATGATATCAAAGTGGTAAAATATGTAATGGGTTTAATAAGAACAGAAGATAAAAAAGTATGTATAAGGGATAACGGCCAGAAAAGTTCTCGATGGTTTCTTGGTGATAAGAGTTGCGAAGTTTTACAGAAGATGTTCTCGATGGATGTGATACCATGACATCATCTCTTGATGGGTTCTGCCAGTTGAAACAGGATCGGATCGCCTATTTCTGAAAAACAGATAGAGGAAAAGCCGAAGGACTTTTTTGAGACTGTACAGCGTCTTGCCCAACGGAACGCAAAGATCCATATGCCAAGATGGGCAAGCGATCCCATCTAGCCAGAAAACAATGAGGATTTCCCATTGAAATCGTAAAGGAGAGAAAGGAGAGGACGATATGAAAAGATTCGCACTGCTGGTAGCCATCACCGTCATTAGCATAAGTGCTGTATGCGGCCTTGCACAAGAAAATGAGGGCACTTCTGTCCAAGGCGAATATCCTGCCGCGCAGCAAGCGGAGACGCTCACGATGGAGACGATTTTGACGCTGTTTGATGCCGGCAAACTGGGGGACATGGACTACGCCCTCTATGAAAACATGGAGCGTGAAGAGCTGCCCTATGCGCTGAACGACTACATCCATCTCTCCGTTTCGTATCAGGGCGAGGAATACCGCGTCGACGTGTCGTATATCGCGGATGAAAATGAAGAGGAATACATCGACGCGATCTATTTGACGCGGCTGTCAGACAAAGAGATGTGTCTGATCTATACCGCGGATGAACATCTGCACGCTGTTTACGACCTTAAAAGTTGGCTGAACACAAAAATACAGATCAGCGACTGGTTTACGCTGGAATTGCCGGAAGGCTATACGCTTTCTCAATACGATGCGACCATCGGAAACGCGGGTGGCGCGTTGATCGAGCCACAGGTGTATAAGGTGCTCGGCGAGGACGCGGCAGAGCAAACGCCGCCTGCATGGACGATGTCCGGATCAGTCGGCATCATCGTTGATGCACAGGAATGCTTCACGTTTGAAGACGGGCAGATCGCCGATGTCTTGATGATGGACAACCATACCAGTCAGGAGAAGATCGGGACGCTGACGGATCTCGCGATGCCTGCCGCGCTGTATCATGTCAGCCATGACCTGTATACGGCGCCAGAGTTGGAGGAACTTGAGTCGCAGGGCGTGGATATGACACAGATCGATACGACAAGTGAATATTGGTACATCTTCTTCGCGCGCGAGCACGCGGACGACGCCTATTATATTGCGCTTGATGAGGGACAGTTTGAACAGGAGGACGCGATCGAAATCGCAAGGACTGTGCAATTCAGTGAGCGGTTAAAATAGCTTGACAGTATCAAGCAATTCCAGTATGATTTTCATCGGAAAGAGCGGGAGCGCAATCTGCATGGGCTTCTTACTTCGGCGTTTTTAGTACACCGGATGAAAACCCTCTCTGTTGCCGGTATGCATGACCGTCACATATCACACAGGCGGCGAAGCGTGATTTGCGCAAAGCTCTTGAGAAGCGCATCAGGTTGTGACCGTGCGCTTTTTGTATAGATCACGTGACTGGAACGGCGTTTAGACGGGGAAACACTGCTTCGCCTTGTTCATTTGCTGCGATTTGCGGCATGCGTGAAGCCTTCTGAGCGGTTTGCTGCGGTCGCCGACGGGCAAACAGACATCAGGAACATGAAACCGTTCTGAATCGTTTGAGCGATAAATGCTTCCGCCTTGCGTGCGGCCATCGCGCAAACATTTACAGACAATCTCGAGTTGAAAGATGTGATTCTTGAGATCGCAGAGAAACTTCACCTGACTGCCAGATGGATGAGCATGGTCCGCGGGATGAACGATGGAAGCGTAAGGCGGCAAAAGGCCTTTCGCCCGACTTTCTTTTCAGTGCAAGCATTGCGGACAGGCGGGGTTTTCCTGGCCCTGTCGCCAGAAAAATATCGATGCGCTTCTTTGTGGTTGCTTCGGAAAAATTCCATTGCACCTTTATCCGATCCGTCCAACAGAAGCTCAAGGAGATCGAAGATGAAGAAATTATTTGTCGCTTTGCTGCTGAGCTGCATGCTGCCGATGACGGCTGCCTGCGGCGAGATGAATTACACGCTTTCGTCGCCCTATTTGCACTACACCAAGCTGGACGCGGATGAGGGGATGCCGAAGCTCGTCGATTCGCCGCAGGAAGACGAGGGCGGAGCGCAGAGCGATGTGTTCACCGGCTTGAGCGACGAGATCACACAGACGGCATCGGAGCCTGCTTCAGAATCGCTCGCCTGGCCGCGCACATTTACCATTACCGTCGCGGGCGATACGACGCTCGGTTCCACAGACAGTCTCCGCGAGCGCGATGACTGCTTTGAACGCGTCGCGGAAGAGCGCGGCTACGGCTGGTTCTTTTCCGGACTTCTCGAACTGTTTGACAGCGACGACCTCACGCTCGTCAACTTTGAAGGCACGCTGACCGAGGAGACGAAGAAGACCGAAAAGCTCTACAATTTCAAGGGTCCTGCCCAATATGCGCAGATTCTCACGCTCGGCAGCGTAGAAGCGGTGAATGTCGCCAATAACCATACACTAGACTATGGCGAGCAGGGCTATGCCGATACGCTTGCCAACCTCGAGGCGGCGGGGCTCATCGTCTCCGGCGGCGGCAAGCTGGGCGTGTTTGAAAAGGATGGCATCAAAGTCGGCATGACCGGCTACAGCTTTCCATACACAAATGGTGAAAAGGATATATCCGCCGACGTGAAGGCGCTGCGCGATATCGGCTGCCAAATCGTCATCGCATCGTTTCACTGGGGCAGCGAGTATCGCGAGGATTTTACAGCTGATCAGCGCAACATCGGAAGGGCTGCCTTGCGCGCGGGCGCGGATATCGTCGTAGGCCATCATCCGCACATCGTACAGGGCATTGAGGCGTACCAGGACAGCTATATCCTGTATTCACTGGGCAATCTCGTATTTGGCGGCAACGTCGATCCGGATGACAGGGACGCCTGTGCCGCGCGTCTGACCTTTACCGTCTATGAGGATCATGCTGACGCGCCGCAGCTGACGATCGTCCCGCTGCGGCTGACCGAGCTGAGCAGCGGCACGGACTATCGGCCCGTCATCGCGACAGGCGATGAGGCCGAGCGCATCGTGGAGCGCATCCTGAAGCGCTCCTACAAGATGGAAGGATTTATCAACGGCACATGGTGAGCGTTTGACAGTGGATCGTGGCGCAGGGTCAGATCGAAGGCGCGTTCACCGATTCATCGTGCCGCGATTTGCGGCAAACTGTTTTTTCAGAGCAGTCATGGGCGGAAAAGAGACGGAAAGGGGGGAAGGATATGGCGTCCCATTTTGCGCTGTTTGTGGATCTGGAGAACTGCGGCGGGAAAAAGAGCATGCTCAACGATGTGATTGAACGCGTCAAAATCCGCGGGGATATCCTCATCGGAAAGGTGTATGGCTACACGGACAGCTATTCCGATCTGAAGGAGACGCTGCTCTCGAACACATTTGCCGTCGTGCCGTCGCTTCGTTTCGGCCGTAGTCAGAAGAACAGCATGGACATACAGCTGGTGATCGACGCGCTCGATGTCGCGTATACGAATCAATTGATCGACAGCTTCTGCATCGTCTCCGGAGACAGCGACTATGTGCCGTTGGTCGGAAAGCTCAAGAGCATGGGCAAATTCGTGCTTGGCATCTCCCGAAGCGAGGCCGCGTCAGGCGTGTTCATGAACGCGTGCAGCGAGTTTCAGTTCCTGGAGAGCGTGGCCAGCGGCAAGGAGCGCGTGGACACCGCCGAGGCGCTGACGCTGTCGGATGTCAATGATCTGATCGTCACGATCCTCTCGGAGAGTGACAGCGGGGAGATGCTCGCCTCCGAGGTGAAGAGCGTTCTTTTGCGGCTGAGGCCGAATTTTTCAGAAAAGAGCGTCGGTTTTTCGACATTTGGCAAGCTGCTCACGCGGCTGAGTCAGCAGTTCGGCGCATTTTCACTGGTCAGCGAGCAGTACAACCTCATCGCGATTTTGAATCAGGCGCATCACCAGCAGGCGGTTCAGGTCACGCGGGAAAACTACGTGGGCATCTTTGCGCGGATCCTGGCGGAATACAAGGAAGACGGATTCGACCGTGTGAATCCGTCGCTGCTCAAATCGGCAGTACAGGCGGAATATCCCGATTTCACAGAGCGGCAGATCGGCTTGCGGAGGTTCTCCGATGTGCTGCGCGCACTGGAGCGCGAACATCTGTTGTCCCTGGAGATGGATGAGAGCGGGAACATGCTGATTCATATCCTCTGATGCCGATGTATCTCGCCGTGGTTCTAAAGTGAAAAAGAAATATGCGGCGTGTTCTCGCGAAAGGACGACTCGTTCTAAAGCGGCATGGCGTCAGCATTGGATGACGAAGGAGAACGACGATGAAGAGAGGTTTAGCTTGTTTGCTCGCGATCGCCCTGCTTTGTACAACGGCGGCGGCCCAGGTCATCACGATGGACGATGCGCATGTGGCGTTCAATTATCCGGAGGATTGGCTGGTCGTCTCGCCGCAGCTCGCGCTGGTTTATCGTCCCCTGCTCGAAATGCGGGGCATCGACGCACAGGCGCTTTCGGCGGAGCTGCGCGCGCTCGGCGTGCAAAGCCGCGCGTACAATGCGGATTTTTCAGAATGGCTGAGCGTTCAGACATTTTCCGACGATCTATCCGACGAGATCTACGATATCGAACGCGTCACCGACGCGCAGCGCAAAACACTGAAAAATCGCGTGGAAGACGGCAGTCTTTGGGAGACGACCGGCCTGCGCGAGACAAGCGCCGAATGGCAGCGCGAGGACGGTGTATATTGGCTCTGTGTGCAGTACACGCGCACAAGCGGGGATCAGACCATCGGGCGCGGCCTTCGCTACATCACCGTGCGCAACGGCATGTATCTCATGCTCGACTGGCAGACGGACGGACGGCGCTTTACCAATAACAATCTGCGAACGTTTCGGGACATGCTGTCCGATGTGACGATCACAGAGCAATTGCCAGAACCGATGCATGCGGTCCGTCTCACGGCGACGATTCCTGCCGAGACGAACACGGCGGCTTTCACCATCGATGGCACAGCTACAGCAGGTGCCACGCTTACCGCGACAGCACCAGACAGCAATGGCGAGCGGCAGGTGCTTTCCGTGGGCGAGGTGGGGGACAGCGGCCGTTTTTCGTTTCTCGTCGAGCTGGAAAAAGAAGGCCTCTATGACGTCACGCTCACGGCGAGCCTGCCCGGTATGCTGGACAGCAGCCTGCATGGATACGTCGCTTACAGCGCGAACACGCTGCCCGTCAGCCTGGATGGCATTGCGCAGGACACCGTCATTAGCGTGACCGGAGACACCACTCTGGTCACAGGCGAAACGCTGTCCGGCGTACAGCTTCAATTGATCACGCCCTTTGGCATCACACAAAAGCGTGTTGGCAGCGATGGGAAGTTTTCATTTGAATTGACGACAAACGAGGAAAGGACGTATTCATATATCCTCGTATGCGATAAGGACGGGTTTGACCGCCGGAGAATCGAGTTTTCGCTGACGCGCGAGATGACCGATGAACAGAGAAAGCAGCAGATTCGCGATCAGGCGGTGGCGATTTCCTATCGCAACCTTCAACAGAATCGCGAGGCGGATCAGGGAAAGACGATGCGCATTTACGGACCTGTCTTCGACATCAGCGCCAGCGGTCAGCAGCAGTATGTGCGCATGTATTACAATAAAGATGGAAACGGGAAATGGTATAATCCGGTGGTCGTGACCGCCAAGGCGGATATGGGCGTCAAGGTTGGCGATATGATCACCGTCGTTGTGACCGTCGATGGCGTCTACGAGGAGCAGGACGACGACGGCAATTCGGTCAATGTCCCGCGACTCGCGCTGCAATTTGTCGATGCGATTGAGTGATTTTCTAAGGAACCACTGTACCATCCACGGGTTCCCGTTGACCCTATTTCATGAAGATTATTTTTTGAAAATATGGTATAGCGATAACGAGATCGCTTCCAGCAAAATCATAGTTTTATCGGACTGTATGACAATCATTTGTGTATGAAATCCTTA
>CAYUZP010000114.1:0-6350 GCA_964449655.1 uncultured Oscillospiraceae bacterium | reverse complement strand
CGGTGAATGCGCTGTTCTAAAATTCGCCGTTCAGCCATTTGCGCAGCGTGGTCGTCGCCCACGTGACATTTTCCTTGGCCAAATGATAGGGCTGACAGTCCATCGCGTAGCGGCTGAGCAACATCGCCTGCTCGCCGTCTGTTTGAAGGACAATCCATTCGATCGGCTCGTCGCCGTTCAGCGTATTGGCATCTTGTTCATAATGGCCTAAAAAGACCGATGCACCGACACTCAGCGGCATTTGTGCCGATTCCGCCATGGCATGGGTAAGGGTCATGGCGATCACGCACCCGACCGCCAGTAAAAGATGTCTCATGAGCATGATCCTTTCCAAGTGGGTTTTGTTGTCCGCCCAGGAACGTATGCAATGTATTTGACAGTTCCACCTAGATCGTTTCCTAATCGAAGTTCGCCGGGTGCTTTGTTATAGTACTCAATGAAATCGATTTGTTCGGTCAACTACCAGGTATGCAAAAAGAAATTTATACGCACAGCAGCCTGAAAGCGTGATAAGTCATATAAAATTTGGTCATTAGGAGATCAATATTGAAACATAGAATAAAAACGAACACACGCACGGATTTAAAGCGAATGTACTGCTACGTGATTTGGTTGAAGATCATGGATCATACCGCTATTCCTAGACAAAACGCATCAACAGAGGCTTTTCCTGCTTTTGAGATAAGGAGATTAACATGAAGAACGACAAGCAATATTCATTCTAAAGTGGGAAACCTATCTCAAGCGATTCAATGAACAGCGTTTTCTTTTGCTCAGCCAAGCAATTGATGAAAAATCTTTAGTTCGCATTCTTGCCACTTAAAACTGCACAATAATGAAATAATTGCAATGTATTATTACAATATGCATTCAAACAAAGACTTACAAAATCCACTCAGATTTGGGTACCGCCTTTTCCAAAGATTGATATTTAAACTATCGCTTTTCGTGATTTCATCCCATTCGAGTGCAATCCCAGCCGTCACTTGTCCTCGTAACCCAACGTCCTCAAATCCTCCAAGCGATTGCGCCAGTCTTCCCGCACTTTGACCCATAGCTGAAGGTTAACTTTTGTGCCAAGAAGTTTCTCGATGTCCTGACGTGCTTCCGCCCCGATGGTACGCAGCATGGTGCCCTGCTTGCCGATGATGATTCCCTTGTGACTTGCACGCTCGCAGTAAATCGTTGCGTGAATCTCTGTGAGTTGATCGCTGATCCTGTTGATTGCCATCATCTCTACGCCGATACCATGTGGCACCTCATCGCGCAAGTGCAGCAGCGCTTTTTCACGAATGATCTCCGCGCAGATGACACGCTCTGGCTGATCGGTCATCATGTCATCGGGAAAATACTTTGGACCAATAGGCAGCTCGGAGACGATCAAGCGTTTGAGTTCGTCCAAACCATGCCCTGTGCGTGCGCTGATGGGGATGATTTCATCATATTTTGCATCTTTAAAGGATGCGAGCGCAATGAACAATCTCGCTTCATCAATCGTATCTATCTTATTGAGTACCAGTATCTTTCGAACATCTCGCGCCGCCATATCTTGTACGATCGCGCGATCCTGTGGGCCAATGTCGCCTGCGTCCACCATGACCAGCAGCACGTCTATTCCTTCCATGGCGTTCTGGACAGACTTAACCATATACTCGCCGAGCTTTGTGCGTGGTTTATGCAGACCAGGGGTGTCCAGAAAGACAATCTGCCAACCCTTATCGTGCTCACCGCCGGTAGCAACGCCCATGATGCGATTACGGGTGGTCTGCGGCTTGCTGCTGACGATCGCGACTTTCTCGCCGACCATGGCATTCATCAACGTTGATTTTCCGACGTTAGGGCGTCCGACAATGGCTGCAAAACCCGAGTGAAAATCATTCTTCTGCATGAATCCTCCTCGCTCATATTTTCAGCATGTGAAACCATAACCTTGTGTATCGCGGTGCAAACGGATCGTTTTTCAGGATGATTTTCCCAGAGAAGCCGGTCCAAATCCCTCCGGCAGAAGCTCGCGCAAAGTTGTCTTGCGGACATGGCCATCCCATGTCACCAGCACGCGCAGATCCGGCGCAAATTCGTAGAGCGATTGACGGCATGCACCGCAAGGAAAAGGCGCGGAACCTTCCGCAGCGATGGCGATCCGCGTAAAGCGACGCGCTCCCTCGCTCACCGCCTTGAACAGTGCAGTCCGTTCCGCACACATGCTGTTCCCATATGCCGCATTCTCGATGTTGCATCCCAAGAACACGCAACCGTCCTCTGCTTCCAGTGCTGCGCCGACGCGATATCCCGAATAGGGCGCATAGGCCATTTCGCGCCCCAGCAACGCCTGATGAAGTAGCTCCTGATCCGTCACGCGATATGCCTGTTCGTGCTCTTCCATTTGTGTATTGTCCATGCGCACGTCTGTTTCCGAAGCCATTTTCTCAAATGAAATCACACTCTTTTCCCCCTGATTTCCCTCATGCTCGACATCCTCAAGCTTCACTTCTGAGGGGATCTCAATCTCCGGCTCTTCCTGGCCTGTGATGATTTTCCCATCTTCTTTGCCTGGAATTCTCTGTCTTCTAGTCGCTTCTTGCATTTCGTCTTCCTCCAGTTTTTTCGCTCTGGACAAGCCGACTGAAGCGAGCGCTCGCTCCTCCATAGCGCGCATGACCGACTTGTCCGCCTGCGTCATATGATCGTAGCCCATCAGATGAAAAAGTCCGTGCGTCAGCAGATAGCCTATCTCGCGCTGCTCGCTGTGGCCGTACGACGCCGATTGCAACCGGGCATGATCCAGAGAGATTACGACATCCCCAAGTAGACACGCGTCCACGTCCGGGTCATATTGCTGCTTGAGCAACTGCGCGCATGACCTTGCCGTTTTTCCTGCAGGATAGTTCACTGTTGGGAAGGAAAGCACGTCCGTTGCACGGTCGATGCCTCGAAGCTCACGATTGAGTTTGCGAATTTCCGCGTCGCCCGTCACCCGAATGAAAGCCGCAGAGCGCATGCCTATCCCCTCTACCGCTTCTGCCGCATCTGCACATCTTTGCATCAGGGCTTTTGTACGAGCGCCAAGCTGTCCTCTCTCATCCTCGATTTGCAAAAGCAAGCGTATTTCCCCTTTCGATTATTGATGGCTCTTTTTCTTGCTCTGCACTGCCGCAGGTGACTCAGCTTGCTCGCCTTGCCGGCTATACTGCGGCATACGGCTCAACTCGATGTCCGGATATTCAATGCGCTTGTGGAAGGCTCCCTGCATGGATGTCTCGAACGCGGTGCAGATCTTTCCAATGTCCCGAAGCGTGAGCGGACATTCGTCAAGCTGTCCATCCTCTATCTTGGCATGCACAAGCTCGTGAATCTTTTCGGATACCTCCTCTTGTGTCGGCTCCTTCATCGAGCGAACGGCTGCCTCAACTGTATCTGCCATCATCAGAATTGCCGCTTCAGCCGTTTGTGGCTTTGGGCCATCGTAACGAAAGTCGTCAATATTCACGTTCTCCTCTCCGTATTTTTTGACTGCTTTTGCGTAGAAATACATGACCAATGAATCACCGTGGTGCTGTCTAATCATATCGAGAATCGGTTCTGGCAGTCTATATTTGCGCCCCAGCTCAACGCCGTCACGTGTGTGCTCGGTCAATATGACAGTGGAAACGGATGGATCTGTTTTGTCGTGCGGGTTGTCTCCCATCTGATTTTCTTTAAAATACTGTGGACGCGTGAGCTTGCCGATGTCATGATAATATGCGCCGACACGTACAAGCAGCGCATCCGCTCCAATCGCTTCCGCCGCTGCTTCCGCCAGATTTGCAACGATCATCGCATGGTGATATGTACCTGGTGCTTCGATCATGAGTCTGCGCAACAGCGGCTGGTTGGGGCTTGACAGCTCGATTAGTTTGGCTGGCGAAACAAGATTGAACGCGGTCTCCATCATGGGTTGCAGCCCAACGCAGAGAAGCGCCGATGTCAGTGCACCGATCGCCGCATGACCTGCGCAAGCGAGAACATTTCCAATGCCACTGTGCGTCATGGCTTCCACGCTGAGCAGGATCACAAAATCGATCACGCCAACAGCCAGTCCTACAACAAGCATAAACACGCGTGCTGCACTCAGTCGGATCAGAAAAACTGCAGCCATACCGCCTATGCTGCCCATAAGCAGCACGCTGAGCATCTGCGTCGTCATCAGCCCCGTTCCTTGATAAGTCAAAAAGGAGAGGATCAATGTCACCGCGAGATTGACCGCATAGCCGCAGCGCACACCGACGAGGCTAGCCACAAGCATCGCCGCCAGCATCATGGGCATCGCATTCACGTTGATATAGCGTCCAATCAGCAACGAAAGCAGAACCGTCACCACACTAGCAAGCAGCATGACCATCGCATTCTGTCCGTCCGAAAACAGCTTTGGCACAAATGCGGCAACATAGAGCCAGACGCACACCATCACCAGTGCGACAACCACTGCGGTACCCGCGTATAACCATCCATCAAAGCTGTCTCCCCGCAAAAGGCCAAGCTCATCGAGCACCGCGATTTGTTCCTCGCTGACTCGGTCGCCTTTTACGACGATGTTTTGATCCTGCTTATACACCGTTGGCTCGATGGCATTATAAGCGCGCTGACGATTTTCCTCGGTTGCCTGCTGATTAATCAGCATGTTCGGCTGAAGCACAGCGCGTAGAGTTGGAATCGCGACATTGTACCACAAATCAGTACGGGTGTTATATGCAACAATTTGTTGAATGCTGCTGATCGCGTCATTAATCTGACCCTCCGCAATCGTTGAGACAAGCGTCGTACGCGTGGCAGAGGTAAGACTCTGATAGAGATTCTCAAAGTCGCGCTCGTCGGTATTCATCAGCGTACGCAGCTGATATGTGCTGAGTGTTATCGTCGTGATCATATCGGCAGCACGATCATAATCTGCTTCAGAAAATTGACCATTTTCGTTTTCCCATCCCGCGCGAATCTGGCTCCCCAACTCGCGAACAGCGCGCAGCTCGGAAAAGACATCGTCCATATCGGAAAGAACCGTGTCGGAAATCGTATCATCCTTGTAATAAACGGGCAAAACAGCGTTCATCGCGGCCCTTTTACGCCGTTCTGTGGTGATTTCGTCGACAACATCGCGGGTAGCTGTGATCGTCTCAGGAGCGACGTCCCCAGCGCTGAGGTCATATTGCTTCGGGGAAACAGCGAGCATGCAGATGATCAGAAAAATCACGTAGCATGCGATGGCAAAAAGCGCTTGTCTGACGTGGTGTCCGGCCTCTTCGGAAAGCGCTGGAAATTCAAGAAAGCGGGATTTCTTTTTCCCTTCCATCGTGATATTCCTCCTTTGCGGCCTGCTCGTAGGCGCGCACGATTGCCTGCACCAGTTCATGGCGCACGACATCCTGATGCGTAAGTCGCGCGATAGCGATGTCCTGTATGCCATCGAGTATGCGCACGGCCTCGATCAAGCCGCTCACCTTTCCACGGGGCAGATCGATCTGTGAAGGGTCACCGGTGACGACGACGCGGGAACGAAAACCCATCCTCGTGAGGAACATCTTCATCTGCTCCTGTGTGGTATTCTGCGCCTCATCGAGGATGATGAAAGCATCTGATAGTGTGCGTCCGCGCATATAAGCCAATGGGGCGACTTCAATGGTACCGCGTTCCTGCATGCGCTGGCATGTTTCCACACCAAGCATCTCGAACATGGCATCATAGAGTGGACGCAGATATGGATCGACCTTTTGATTGAGATCGCCAGGCAAAAACCCCAGCTTTTCCCCTGCCTCGACAGCGGGTCTCGTGAGCACAATACGCTCGACTTCCTTGCCCTTGAGCGCTGAGACCGCCATTGCCATAGCAAGATAGGTCTTGCCGGTACCTGCGGGTCCGATGCCGAAAGTGAGTGTATTTTTGCGCATCGCGCGGACGTATTCGCGCTGTCCGAGAGTTTTGCAGCGAACCGGTCTGCCGCGAAATGTCGTGGCGACAACCTCAGCAAAAAGATCTTCGATCTGATCCAATTCGCCACGCTCGCTGAGAGTATACGCATATTGAACGACAGCGGTGTCAACGCGTTCGCCGCGGTTGTTCAGCGATATCAGGCGGTATAATACGTCATTGGCTTGGTCGACATTTTCCTGCCTTGAGCCTTCTACAAGGATATCGCCTCCGCGTAGGCTAATATGCACGTCACAGAGCCTTTCAAGCAGGCGGACATTTTCATCGCCTGCACCAAATACATTTTGCAGAACGCCAGGCGTGTGACTCTGGATATTTTTTTTATCGTCTGCCAAAACAGTCCTCCTGTAACTCAGATTACGATGTTGATTTCATCTGGCATGAAAGCCGCG
>CAYUZP010000113.1:0-6388 GCA_964449655.1 uncultured Oscillospiraceae bacterium | reverse complement strand
ACGGTCGGCTCTGCCGTTGGTGTCGCGGTTGGTTCCGCAGTCGGCTCTGCCGTTGGCATCGCGGTCGGCTCTGCCGTTGGCTCTGTGGTCGGCTCTGCCGTTGGTGTCGCGGTTGGTTCCGCAGTCGGCTCTGCCGTTGGTGTCGCGGCGACCGTTTCTGTCCTCTCGTTTTCCTCTTGCTGCGCGCGCTCCCGTGCATCCCTCAACAGCTCAGGCAGTGAACGCTTGGAAAGCTGTCTCTCTCTGCGAGATGGCATCGTCTGCTTCGACGAGGCGGCGAACTCGGTGGACGTCGCCCCCCTCTCGCCCGTCCTCGACGGCAGAGCAGCCCGAACGGACACCGCTGCCCCATCGCGGTCTTCCGGGGTCTCCTGAAGCGAAACCTCCGTGTCTGCCGCTTCATTCCCGCCATCCACGCGCTCGACGGGAATGAGCCATACATCCTTGAAGAAGATCTCCGTTGTGCCGGACGGATCATCCTCTGTCGCCTGCCGGTAGGTCAGATGACCGCCCTGGCCTGCGTCGGTCTCCGGAAGTTCACCGGTCATATAGACCCTGTTTCCCACGCCATCGAGCGGCTTGCCTGCATCCTCGTCGGTTTCATGCTCGTAAATGCGGCGCGTGTTTGCGGACGTGCTGTCCGGAGCGATATAGACATAGTAGTAATCTAGGCCATCTGTAGGTGCCATGCCCGCGCCGACATATCGGCCGTTGCTGTTCACGACGGCAAGCTGTCCGTCCGCCGCCAACAGCAAACCGGCGCTGTTCGTCCGCACTTCCATCGTCTCAATCTGCTGCTGCCACCCGCCTTCTCCATCGTTTTTGAGCGGATTGAAGTCGAGTACAACCGCATCGTGCGCTCCCGTAAAGCCCTCCATGTAGATCTGATAGCGGAAATCCGTTTCGTCCGACCCTTCCGCCGCATCGAGACGGTTGGTGACCAGAAGCAGCGTGTTGTCGATCGTGAGGCGTCCGTTGTTGCCCAAATAGCTATAGATGACAGGATTTCCCTGCGCGTCTTCGTTCAGGCTGACCGTGGGCACGAAGTCGTTGTGCGTCGTCCGCGTTTCATTGCTCAGCTTCGCGCTGATCGTGCGATACAGATCCGAGGTGCGCAGGCTGCCCGGTTTGGTCGCCAGCACCCACTTGAAATCCGCGGCCTCGTATTCCGCTTCGCTGGGTTTGCCGTCCGCATCCGCATCCAGCCAGTATGAGAGCTGATCCTGCATATCGAGCCAATAGACGGTCTGGGGGTCTAGCTCTTCCCTCGCGATGCCGATGGACTCCAGATAGGACTTCAGCGTCTGCGCGTCATAGGTCAGTTTCTTCACGTCCGGCGCGCTGTGCGTGACGTCCTTTTCCGCCGCATAATCCGAGATGACGCCCGTGCTGCCGTTAAAGTCCGCCCAGCAGACCATGTCGCCCGTGCCGCTGCCGCCCGGCACGTTCTTGGAATCGAATTCAGAACCCCTCATACAGACGACAAGCCGGACGATGTCGCCGCCGGTACCTATGCCCAGCGTGGGCACGAAGTACTCAAAGACCAGGAAGTAATAATCCCGCGCGTTCAGATCCGTCTCCCCAGCCTCGATGCTTTCCGCGGTAAGCAGGTTCTGTTCAAAGAGGACGATGCCGCCTTCCCTCAGCGGATACCGCCTCCCGGAGCTGTCCCTGATCATGGCGACGCCATCCACAACCTCGCTCGCCTCGCGCGCAGCCGTATACGCGGCTTCATCCGTATACGTGCCCATGTACTCGCCGCCGCCCCATGCAGCGCCGCCGGTCTCGCCATGCTCCCAGACCGTCCTGCTGTTGGACAAGCGCAGGCTTTCCTGCGTCCATCCGTCAACGTTGTCCACGCTGATCAGCCCGCTGCCCGTGTCCGGATAGGTGTCCGTCACACGATATGCATGCGCATACAACGGCAGCGCATCCTGATACAGATAATAGCGATTCTCCGCGCTCGGCGCAAATGTGACGGTCGAATCGCCTGTCGTGCGCACAGCCGTTCCGCCCGCGTATCCCTCATAGGGATCGTCGTTATAGTAGCTGGACAGGAAGTATACGCTGCTGATGCCGTTGTCCTGATGTTCCTCAATATATGCCTGCGAGAGTGCCGCGATATTGACGCTCCGCTGTCCGTCGTCCACGTCCTCGCTGATCAGTTCGTCTTGAAGGCCAACCGCGTAGAAGAGCCTGAAAGGCGTGGATTGTTCCTTTTGATTCAGGTTGCTCTCATAGGCGGTCAGATCTTCCTGACCTAGGGTGATCGATGTGACCTGCGTCGGCAGCGCGGCAGCCGGTATGTTCACAAACAGCGAATCCGTGTAGCCGGTGTTCGGCGCGAACATGCCGTCCGTCCCTTCGTAGTCCGCCGTACGCTCCGTCCAAACGCGTATGTCGCTGAGGCGGAACACGCCTGGCTCGTCGCGATACATCTCATTGCCGACAGGCTTTTCCGTCAGCGCGTTCCAAGAACTCGCCAATGAGCTGGGCACCATGTTGCCGTAGACGGGATTTATGCGCAGCATGTTGCGCACCTGCGCGTCGTCCGTGAACCTGTAGATCGTATAGACCGTGTTCTTCTGTTTATCCGACAGATGTTCGACGCTGTCTACATCGGTCAGCGTGGGCACATAGTCTATGAGCGTCTGAAAGCCCACGCGGTAGATCCAGCCGTCGTTCCACGCGTCTTCAGGCGCGTCGTCGGGTGCACGGTATTCCGCCGTGTTGGCGTCCTCGCCTTTGAACCATCCCTCGTGGAACTCCTCGCCTGCTTCCCCCAGCCGCGTCATGTACGCGTCGTTGAACCGGAAATCGTACACCGCTGTGCGAACCAGCCCGTGCATCTCGCCAAACAGGAGCGCCGCCATGTCCACGTTCTGTTCAGAAATATCAGAGTTGGAGACATACGTCGATATGGAGCCGCTCTTTAGCTGCATGTGCAATCCAAGCGGATCCTGATAGGTGACGCTGTCGTCGATGCCCACCTCGTTTTCGCCGGAGACGGGGATGAATATGCTGCCTGAGAGCATGGTGATGATTTCGTCAAATACGCTGCTCAGCTCTGCGGATTCGACGTCGTAGAATTCGTCAGGATAGTAGATGTTGTCCACGATGTCCTGATTGGAGACGCTGATCGATTCCGCAACCAGCCCGTTCTCGTCCTCCCTTGTGTAGGCATACCCGTCCGGCAGACGGCCTATTCTCAGCGTCGCACAGCTGCTCACCGTGTGGTTCGCGTCCTCGTCCAGCTGCTCGTTTTCCGTGCCCCTGCTTCTGCTGTTGCCCATCCAGTCGGCCAGAAGAGAGATCGTGCTGTCCGCGGACAAAAGCGACTTCCATTCCTCCCATTTGCCATACGTGTACGGCAGCAGATCCTCCATCTGATTGTCCTGCGTTCTGCGCCATGGAAGCGGCGCGATAAAGTCGTCGCCTATGCAGGCATAGTTGACGTCGTTCCATCGCGTCGCGTTGAAATAGTCGGCGGGGTTCATCGTCGGGTAGATGCGATACCTGCCCCACGCGGGAAGATGCACCGCGTCCACGCTGACGGTGTAAATTCGCAGCGGAATCCGGCTGTCCTCCGTCGCGCGGCCCAATTCCCATCCCAGTTCATAGTGCTTCTGCACGACGGTCTTCATGTACGAAGCCGTCATGAGCACTTCGAGGATCGTCGAAGGTGTGCCGCCCACGTCCATATCGCTGTCGTAGAATATGCCGGGTTCATAGTAGGTGGGAATCGCGGTCAGCATGTCCTCTGAAACGCCCGGGTTGTACAGATTCGTGATGTCCTCCTGTGGCAGGTAGACATCGTACCACTCGTCTCCCGTATTCTGCGGAAGCTCGTGCTGCGCGTCCTCGCCGAGGCTGTTGAACGCGAAGTTCGCGCCGCCGTCCGTCAGCACCATCACCGCGGGAATGCGCGCGACGACGGACGTTTCGCCGTCGGGCAGCGTTTGGGTATAAGTCGTCTGCGCATTGTCGGCAAGCTGTGAAAAGCCGAGATAGATGCCGCCCTGCGTATTGGTCATATAGCCGACGTACTGATCGGCAAGCAGCTGCCTGCCATCCTTGTCAAGATCCGGATCGGGGTTGAGGACGGGGTTATTCACGTTGTTGCTGATCGTTCTTGTGTATACCGCGTCGAATGTATCCGCTGCGGTCTCATTTGTGTCATACAGCGCGTTGGCGACAACCGTATAACAGGCGTCACGGTTGATGTTCCAGATCCCCTCCTCGTAAACCGCGTTGGGATGCAGCCGCTCCAGCTCTTCCACCGTTGAAAAGTCGTCTTTATCGTAAAGCGTTTCCATGCCGCCGATCGTCAGATAGGGTTCGCCATTGATCCTCTGATAATGCGCGAGCGGCATCAGCAAAGCGGCGTTCGCGCCATAGACGACGATCGCCACGCGGTTTTCCCTGTTCAGCGCCATCAGAGAGTCGATCGTCTCGTTGACAGCGTCGAGCGTCTTTTGAACGCGGGAATTCTTTATGCGCTCCGACATCGTCTCCTGATAGCCGTTTCTGCTGTCCGCCTCCACCGGAAATCTCGTGCTCTGGGCCATGGAACCTGACATGTCCAGAACGAGCACCAGATCGATGGGCGAGGTCGGCGCCTCGCTGATTCTCTGCGACGAAGCCAATGTGGAATAGACGTTTAAAAAATCGGCGTCAAATTCCACGCTTCCATCAAAACCATCTGTGTCCTCGTCGAGCGTGAGGATGTTGTCGGTCAAGCCGCCTGCCTCCGACGCGGCATCGTATGCAAAAACCGTTTTGTCCGACCAAACCCGTCCGGCATTGCGGCTTCCGTCCGCCTGATTGAGCATCACATCCACATAGCTGTCCATCGTGCTCGGATCGGCGACGCGCTCGCCCGACAGCACAGCGCCCCGCACAGGGGTTTGGTCAGCGGCAAGCGCTTTGGCAGGGGTCAACACCTGGCCGTCCATGGTCAGCATCAGGCACAGGCATATGATCAGCAGCCTGCGCCAAAGGGTCGTCACCTTGTTCATACAGACCTCCTTCTCCATCTACAATGCTGCGCATCCGCTGCCTCGGGCGGCGCGCACCATACTTTTATCTTTACATACAGAAACCGCTCATCCCGAAGCGGCATCCTTTTTCAGTATATTATTTTATTCATTTTCTTGCATGCAGTCAATAACCCGCGACATCGGAACATCGAATTCCCAAAATTGCACAAAATCACAGGACAAGGCATATGATCCAACCGGCACATCTCTCACATCATGTGCATGGACAGATCGTATCCTTTAAAAGCATCGATTCATCGCAATTGTGGGATTTTTGAGGGATTCATGGCTTTGACATGTCCGTCAGATCCGCCTCACTCGCGTCTTTAAGCGGTTTTATCTTATCAATATGCACTATAACCTATTTTGTTCATTCTTGTTGTTCTGATTGACATCTGTTCGCCTTTGTATAGCGCATGCATTGAAAAACCGCTCACCGCAACGCTGCAAATCGTTCAAACAAAACGAGATATATCCGCGCCTGTTATATCGCCTTGCCACATCAAACATGAACGACAAAACGCTTGGCGGCCGGACATGTCGTCAAAACAATCATGCGTTTAAGCGATTGCAGCGGGTTCATCATGGGGAAATGCAGTCCTTCGACTTTTCCGCGTTTTGCTTGACTTCACAATGTCGCTGTGATATACTCTTCCTGTTTTCAAAGGCGTGCTGGGCAGCGCGCCAACCATCATCAGAAGAATGGGAGAGAAGATTATGGAGAGAATTAAGACGCTCGATACCCGCGACATGTGCGAGAGCGCAAAGGACGGCGGCTGCGGCGAGTGCCAGACCTCCTGCCAGTCAGCCTGCAAGACGAGCTGCGGCGTGGCCAACCAGCAGTGTGAGAACAAATAAGATTCCGCCATACGCCGCCATGGGGCGGCGTTTTTGATGGTTTTATAACCTGCCCATGACCGCTCGACAGATTATTAAGGAAATGGGTGCACGCTGAACGGAGCGCAAAAGTTTCAAGGCTTGAAGCACTTCCGGCAGCTCTCTTCCAACGATAATGATAAAGACGCTTTCATACAGCATGCAGAAGGGTGTCCATGCGGCTGACAGCGCTAAAACCGACGCGTGCGTTTTTATATACTGTCTTCCTGACGCTGAGCAAGGAGGAACTATGGTACATCAATACAAGCTCAACGGTTACAACATTGTGCTTGACTCCTGTTCCGGCTCTATTCACGCTGTGGACGACGTCGCCTACGATGTCATCGCGCTCTACCCCGATCACACAGTCGACGAGATCGTATCGCATCTCATTATAAAATAAGCAGATCGCGAAGATTTGACAGACGCGGAGCTTCGCAAATGTTATGACGATGTAAAAGCGCTCGAGGCGG